>JAODMS010000071.1 GCA_025464925.1 Arthrobacter sp. | reverse complement strand
CCGCAGGAAATGCGGGAGCTGTTCCGGGACCACCCGGAGGCGTGCGACAACACGCTCCTGATCGCCGAGCGCTGCGAAGTCTCGTTCAATACCGGCGCCAACTACATGCCCCGGTTTCCCTGCCCGGAGGGGGAGGATGAGACGTCCTGGCTGGTCAAGGAGGTCGACAAGGGACTCCGCTACCGCTATCCCCAGGGCATCCCGGACAAGGTGCGCACCCAGGCCGACTACGAACTCGGCGTCATCAACTCCATGGGTTTCCCGGGCTACTTCCTCGTGGTGGCCGACTTCATCAACTGGGCCAAGAACAACGGCATCCGGGTGGGGCCCGGACGTGGCTCGGGCGCCGGGTCCATGGTGGCCTATGCCATGCGCATCACCGACCTCGATCCGCTGCACCACGGCCTGATCTTCGAGCGCTTCCTCAATCCGGACCGCGTCTCCATGCCTGACTTCGACGTCGACTTCGATGACCGGCGCCGCTCCGAGGTGATCGACTATGTCACGCGCAAGTACGGCGACGAACGCGTCGCGATGATTGTCACCTACGGAACCATCAAAACCAAGCAGGCGCTCAAGGACTCCTCGCGCGTGCTGGGCTACCCGTTCAGCATGGGCGAGACGCTCACCAAGGCCTTGCCGCCGGCCGTGATGGCCAAGGACATTCCGCTGGCGGACATCCAGAACAAGGACTCCAAGCGGTACAGCGAGGCAGGTGACTTCCGGCAGCTGATCGCCACGGACCCGGAAGCCGCCAAGGTCTTCGAAACGGCGCTCGGCATCGAGGGGCTGAAACGCCAGTGGGGTGTCCACGCGGCCGGCGTGATCATGTCCTCGGACCCGATTATCGACGTCATCCCGATCATGCGCCGCTTCCAGGACGGCCAGGTCATCACCCAGTTCGACTACCCCACCTCCGAGGGCCTCGGCCTGATCAAGATGGACTTCCTCGGCCTGCGGAACCTCACGATCATTTCCGACGCCCTCGAGAACATCAAGATGAACCGCGGCGTGGACCTGGACCTGGAATCCCTGGCCCTCGACGACGCCCCGTCCTACGAGCTGCTGGCGCGCGGCGACACCCTGGGGGTGTTCCAGCTCGACGGCGGCCCGATGCGCTCCCTGCTCAAGCAGATGCGGCCCGACAACTTCGAAGACATTTCCGCCGTCATCGCCCTGTACCGTCCCGGTCCCATGGGCGCGAACTCGCACACGAACTACGCACTCCGCAAGACCGGGCTGCAGGAGATCGTTCCGATCCACGCCGAGCTTGAGGAACCGCTCGCCGAGATCCTGGGCGGCACCTACGGCCTGATCGTGTATCAGGAGCAGGTCATGGCCATCGCGCAGAAGGTCGCCGGGTTCACCCTCGGCCAGGCCGACATCCTGCGCCGTGCCATGGGCAAGAAGAAAAAGTCCGAGCTGGACAAGCAGTACGCCGGCTTTGAAAAGGGCATGCTGGACAACGGCTATTCCGCCGCCGCCATCAAGATGCTGTGGGACATCCTCCTGCCCTTCTCCGACTACGCGTTCAACAAGGCGCACTCCGCGGCCTACGGGCTGGTGTCCTACTGGACCGCGTACCTGAAGGCGCACTACCCGGCCGAATACATGGCCGCCCTGCTCACCAGCGTCGGCGACGACAAAGACAAACTGGCCCTGTACCTCAACGAGTGCCGCAAAATGGGCATCACCGTCCTGCCGCCGGACGTCAACGAATCCAGCGTCAACTTCACCCCGGTCGGCACGGATATCCGCTTCGGCATGGCCGCCATTCGGAACGTCGGCGTCAACGTCGTCGAGGCGATGGTCAGGGCCCGCGAATCCGAAGGGGCGTTCACCTCGTTCAAGGACTACCTGCTCAAGGTCCCGGCGGTGGTCTGCAACAAGCGCACCATCGAATCGCTGATCAAGGCCGGCGCCTTCGACTCGCTGGGCCATCCCCGGCGCGCCCTGGCGATGATCCATGAAGAGGCCATCGATTCGGTTATCGTCCTCAAGCGCAACGAGGCGATCGGCCAGTTTGACCTTTTCGCCGGCTTCGAGGACCAGGAGCCCGAGGCGTCGCTGACCACCGAGATCCCGGACCTCCCCGAGTGGGAGAAGAAGGACAAGCTGTCCTTCGAACGGGACATGCTGGGCCTGTATGTCTCCGACCACCCGCTGCAGGGCCTGGAAGGGCTGCTGAGCCAGCATGCGGACCAGACCATCACTTCGGTGATCGGCGAGGACGGGCCGAACGACGGCGCCATCATTACCATTGCGGGCATGATCACCTCACTGAGCCGCCGGATCGCGAAGGCCAGCGGCAATGCCTACGCCCGGGCGGAAGTCGAAGACCTCGGCGGCTCCATGGAGGTCATGTTCTTCGGCCAGGTCTACGGGCCGATCGCCTCGGTGCTGGCGGAAGACCTGATCGTGGTGGTCAAGGGCCGCCTGCAGAAGCGCGACGACGGCGCCGTCACCCTGAACTGCATGGAACTGTCCGTTCCCGACCTCAGCGACAGCATGAACGGGCCGGTAGTCATTACCATGCAGACGCACAAGGCCACCGAAGGGGTGGTGGCCGAACTGGGAGACGTGCTGCGGACCCACCGCGGCACCTCCGAGGTCCGGCTGCACCTGCAGGGCGACACCCGGGTGGAGGTGATGGGCTTGCCGGTCCACCTCCGGGTCAATCCCAGCCCGTCGCTGTTCGGTGACCTGAAGGTGCTCCTCGGCCCGACCTGCCTGGACGGCTGACCGGCCGGCCGGCGGGCGTCAGATCTCGTAGTCGAGGGGGACGGGCTGGCTGTACGCCCCCGCGTGGTACAGCAGCGGCGTGCCGTCGTCGCCGACCTGGCCCTCAACCACCTCGACCACCACGACGGCGTTGTTCTCGAAGGAGAGCCGCATCTGCACTTTGCCGATCAGCCAGCCGGCCACGTCCTTCAGGACGGGAACCCCGTGGGGCCCCAGCTCCCAGTGGTCGCCCTCGAAGCGGTTGCTGGTCCGGGCAAAGCGGTCTGCCAGCTCCTGGTTTTCGAGGCCGAGCATGTGCACACCGATGTAGGTGGTGTTGGCGACAGCCGGCCACGAGCTCGAGCTCCTGGCCATGTTGAACGTGAACCGCGGCGGCCTGGCGGAGAGCGAGGCCACCGAGGTCGCCGTAAAGCCAAACGGGACGCCGTTGTGATTGGCGGTGATGATGGCCACACCGGCCGCGTGCCGGCGGAACATTTCCTTGAATGTTCCCTCGAAGACTCCGTCATCTGACTCCACTGCGATCCAACTCCCTGCTGCAAATCCTCATTGTTCTTATCCTGCCAGCGTATGGCCCAGCTGCTCCACCCGCGTATTTATTTACCTGCCGCGTCATCTGGCAAGGTGCTCCGCCACGTGCCGGCCCTGCACAATCCTTGTTACGGTTTGTTGCATGACACAGCCCGCAGCACACGGCCCGCTTCAGCAGCACGCAGAGGACCCCGGACAGTCCGGCCTGTCCGGAAACCGCAACGGGCTGCCAGCCGACGCCGCGTCCGGTCCCGCGGGGGTCGGGCAGGCCGCCCCAGCCAGCCCCGGACGCCGGGACCGCGGGAGGCCCTGGCGGCAGGCGGCCGCCATAGCGGCCGCCGGTGTGCCGGTGGGGGTGCTCTGGTGGCTCCTGGCGCCGTCAGGGCTCAACCTGCTGATGCGCGATCCGGCGCTGGCCTCCGGAAGCAACATTGCGGGCTGGCTGCCCCGTGACCTCGTGCTGGCCGGGCTGTTCCTGCTCGCCGGCTGCGTTGCCGGCGTGCTGGTGTCCGGCTCGAAGCATGCCGAGCCCGCGCCCCGGACCATCATCCTGGCGGTGCTCGCCGCCGCCCTGGGGGCCGTCCTCGCCTGGGGAACCGGCGTGCTCAGCGGTCAGTGGTGGGGCGCTCCGACCGAGGCCGCTGCCAATGCCAGCATCGCCTTCTCGCTGCGGTCCTATCCTGTTCTGGCCATCTGGCCGGCCGCCCTCGCCCTTGCCGTCTTCCTGGACAGCGCCTTTCGAACCTCCGGCGGGCTGTCCGGTTCCGACGTGTGACAGCGCGCCCGGCATGCCGGCGGAGCCGCGGCCACGCCGCCCGGCGTAACAGCGTCGGGGGCGGCGCGGCCGGGCACGTAAAATGTACGGGTGACCCTTTCTCCTGACAGTCCAGCGCCCTCGGTTCCTGCGTCTTCCGACTTCCCGACCCCGGTTCCCGCGGCCGACGAACCCGCCGCCATCGACTTCCGCACCGTGGACGTGCGCGGCCAGCAGCTGTCCCTCGCCGCTCTCCGCGCGGCCGTGCCGCGGGCGCAATCCGGCACGATGGCGGACGCCGAGGACAAGGTTCAGGCCATCATCTCCGCCGTCCGCACGCGGGGCTTCGATGCGCTGCGGGAGCTGGCACTCAAATTCGACGGCGTGGAGCAGAGTTACCCGCGCGTCACCGCCGAGGCGCTGCAGGCGGCGCTGGCGGGGCTTGATCCGGCAGTGCGCGCAGCGCTCGAGGAGTCCATCCGGCGCGCCCGGCACTTCGCCGACAGCCAGCGCCCGGCGGACATCGACGTCAAACTCGGCGAAGGCGCCGTCGTCAGCCAGAACTGGGTTCCGGTCGCACGGGTGGGTCTCTACGTTCCGGGCGGATTGGCCGTCTACCCTTCCTCCGTGATCATGAACGTTGTGCCCGCCCTGGCGGCCGGTGTCGAGTCCATTGCCCTGGCATCACCGCCGCAGAAGGACTTCGACGGCCTCCCTCACCCCACGATCCTCGCCGCCGCGTGCCTGCTGGGGATCGAGGAGGTCTATGCGATCGGCGGGGCCCAGGCCATCGCGGCCTTCGCCTACGGTGTTCCCGCCACCGGATCCGGGGCCGGGCATGCTGCCGGACTGGAGCCCGTGGACGTGGTCACCGGCCCGGGCAACATCTTTGTCGCCACGGCCAAGCGGCTCGTCAAGGGCGTCGTGGGGATCGATTCGGAGGCGGGCACCACCGAAATCGCGATCCTCGCCGACGCGACCGCGCAACCGGCCCTCGTCGCGGCGGACCTCATCAGCCAGGCCGAGCATGACCCCAAGGCCGCCTCGGTCCTCATCACGGACTCGGAACCCCTCGCGACGGCCGTCCGTGCGGAGCTGGACCGCCAGGCAGCGGCCACCAAGCACAGCGGCCGGGTCCGCGAGGCGCTGTCCGGCCCACAGTCCGGCGTCGTCCTGGTGGAAGACCTGGAGCAGGGCATCGCCGCCTGCGATGCCTACGCCGCGGAGCACCTTGAAATCATGACGGCGGACGCCGCGCGCGTGGCCGGCCGGATCCGCAATGCCGGGGCCATTTTCGTGGGGGATTACAGTCCCGTCAGCCTGGGCGACTACTGCGCCGGGTCAAACCATGTGCTGCCGACCAGCGGCACCGCAGCATTCTCCTCGGGCCTGAACGTGACAACCTTCCTGCGGGCCATCCAGGTGGTCAATTACAGCCGCTCCGCCCTGGAAGAGGTCAGCGGGCACATTGTGAGCCTTGCCGGCGCGGAGGACCTCCCGGCGCACGGTGAAGCCGTCACGGCGAGGTTTTCCGCCGGCCGCTGACCACAACATGTAGTACTTACAGGCTTGTTATTCACCTATATCTGGCTCTAAACTGGGGGTGGCACTACCGGTGCCAGTTTTTGGTGGCCGCCATGGATGCGCTGGCAGCGAAGCGCCCGCGTCTACAACACGGGGAGGGAAAGACGTGTATTGCCCGTTCTGTCGCAACCCTGATTCCCGCGTGGTGGACAGCCGTATCGCCGACGACGGCTCGGCCATCCGGCGCCGCCGGCAGTGCCCCGAATGCGGCCGCCGCTTCACTACGGTGGAAACCACCAGCTTGACCGTCATCAAGCGCTCCGGCATCGGCGAGCCGTTCAGCCGCAGCAAGGTCATCAACGGCGTCCGCAAGGCCTGCCAAGGCCGTCCCGTCACGGAAGACGACCTCGCCCTGCTGGCCCAGGAGGTCGAAGAGTCGATCCGTGCGGCCGGTGCGGCCGAGATCGAAGCCCATGACGTCGGGCTGGCCATCCTGAACCCGCTGCAGAAGCTCGACGAGGTCGCCTACCTGCGCTTCGCCAGCGTGTACCAGGCCTTTGAGTCGCTCGACGATTTCGAGGCGGCCATTTCACTGCTCCGCCACGAGGCCGAGTCAAAGGGCCTGGAGGGCAAGAACTCCCGGACGAGCCCGCTCTAGACCCCGGTGGTGGCAGCGGAGGGGAAGCCGCGGCCACCACCGGCACCACTGCCTACTTGGCCAGCTTGTACTTGAGTGCGATCTGCAGGGCGGCACCGACGATGCCGGCGTCGTTCTTCAGCTCGGCCGGAACAATCGGGGTGCGCAGCTTCAGTCTCGGCAGGTACTCGTCGGCACGCTTGGAGATACCGCCGCCGACGATGAACAGCTCGGGGGAGAACAGGAACTCCACGTGGGAGAAGTAGCGCTGCAGCAGCACGCTGTACTCCTCCCAGTTGAGGCCGTCGCGCTCCCGGGCCACGGCGGAGGCCTTGGTTTCGGCGTCGTGACCGTCGACCTCCAGGTGGCCCAGTTCTGCGTTGGGGACCAGCTTGCCGTCGAAGATGAACGCGGAACCGATTCCAGTGCCGAGGGTGACCACCAGGACGGTGCCGGAGACGCCCTCGCCCGCGCCATAGCGGGCTTCAGCCAGGCCGGCGGCGTCGGCGTCGTTGATGACCTCCACCGGGCGGCCGAGCCGGTTCGTGAGCAGGGTGTCGATGTCTGTCTCAAGCCAGGCATTGTCCACGTTGGCGGCCGAGTGGACCACGCCGTGCTTGATGATGCCCGGGAAGGTGACGCCGACGTGGGAGTCGGCGGCCGGCGCATCCGGGCGGGCGGACAGTTCCGCCACAACCTTCGCCACCGCTTCGACGACGGACTCGGGCGTGGACGGCTGGGGCGTGGGGATGCGGACGCGCTCACTGACCAGCTTGCCCCGTTTCAGGTCCACGACTCCGCCCTTGATACCGGTGCCACCGATGTCGATGCCGATCAGGGGCGCGTTCTTCTTCGACTTCTCGTTTTTGTGGGCCAAGGGGTTCCGTTCGGCAGGGGGCGGGCTGGGGCAGGTCCGGCCAAGGCCGGCCGAGGAGGGCCGGGATCTTGACTGCGGAAATCTTCAGTACGGGAATCTTACGTGCAACTGGCCTGCTGCGGCCGTCAGGGCAGGGTCAGAACGTCGGCGCCGGATTCCGTCACCAGCAGGGTGTGCTCGAACTGCGCCGTGCGTTTGTGGTCCCGCGTCACCACGGTCCAGTCATCGGCCCACATGTCCCAGTCGACCGTGCCCAGGGTCAGCATCGGTTCGATCGTGAAGACCATGCCGGCCTCGATGACGGTGTTGTAGGCGGGTGCGGCATCGTAGTGCGGGATGATCAGCCCGGTGTGGAAGGCTTCGCCGACCCCGTGTCCGGTGAAGTCGCGGACCACGCCGTAGCCGAAACGCTTGGCATAGGACTCGATGGCCCGGCCGATCACATTGATTTCCCGGCCCGGTGCCACGGCCCGGATGGCACGGTTCAGGGATTCCTGGGTGCGTTCCACGAGCAGCCGGGATTCCTCGTCGACGTCGCCCACCAGGAAGGTGTAATTGGTGTCGCCGTGAACATTGCCGATGAACGCCGTGATGTCGATGTTGAGGATGTCACCGTCCTGGAGCACCGTGCTGTCCGGAATGCCATGGCAAATCACTTCATTCAGCGAGGAGCACAGCGATTTGGGAAAGCCGCGATAGCCGAGCGTGGAGGGGTAAGCCTTGTGATCGAGGAGGAACTCGTGGCCCACCCGGTCCAACTGGTCCGTGGTGACGCCCGGTCTGATGTGCTTCCCGACCTCCACAATCGCCTGGGCGGCGATCCGTGAGGCGGTCCGGATTTTCTCGATGGTTTCCGCCGACTTGACCTCGGAGCCGGTGAATTTGCTCGGACCCGGCCTGCCCACGTATTCGGGGCGCGGGATGGACGCCGGAACGGGAAGCTGCGGGCTCACTGTTCCCGGGATAAGGGTGCCGATGGGTGCAGTCGAGGCTAGAGAAGGCATAGATTGATCATATAAGGCAGGGCCGAACGCCGGGAAACCTGGCCGGGAAACGTAAAGCCGTATCGCTGCGGGCCGACCTCGCAGCTTCCGGGCCCGGCCGGGTTCCGGCGGCTCGGCGCGTCGGCAATAACCCGCCCCCGCCGGGGCAAGATGAGACCCGAGGAGCATCGATGCCGGAGTACTGGTACAACGTCAAGACCCACCAGGTGGAAGAAGACGCCCTGTCCGACTGGACCCAGTTGATCGGTCCTTACAAGACGCGCGAGGAAGCCGAACACGCCCTCGAAAAGGTCAAGGCCCGCAACGAGGCCTGGGACAAGGACGAGGAGGACGCGTAGGACGCCGGCGGCTAGAAGGAATGCTCCGGGCCGGGAAACTGCCCGGAGCGCACGTCCTCGGCGTACGCCTTCGCGGCGTCGCTGAGCGAGGTCCGCAGATCCGCGTACTGCTTGACGAACTTAGCCATTTTGCCGCCGCGCAGGCCGGCCATGTCCTGCCACACCAGTACCTGGCCGGTGGTCGTGTTGCCCGCCCCGATGCCGACGGTGGGGACGTCGACGGCGGCGTCCACAGCTGCCGCCGTCGCGCTCGGAACCATCTCCATCAGCACGCAGAACGCGCCGGCGTCGGCGAGCGCCACAGCGTCGTAAATCAGCCGTTGGGCGTCATCGCCGCGGCCCTGGACACGGTAGCCGCCGAGGGCATGTTCGCTCTGAGGCGTAAAGCCGATGTGCGCCATCACCGGAATGCCGGCCTGGACCATTGCCCGGACGGTCTCGGCGTAGAACTTGCCGCCCTCGATCTTGACGGCGTGCGCCCGGCCCTCCTTGAGGAACCGCACGCCGGTGGCCACGGCCTGCTGGGCCGAAACCTCGTAGCTGCCGAACGGCAGGTCGGCCACGACGAGGGCTCGCCGGGCCGAACGCGTGACCGCGCGGCACAGGGGAATCAGCTCGTCCACGGTTACCGGGAGACTGGTTTCGTTGCCGAACACGTTGTTGGAGGCCGAGTCACCCACCAGGAGCACCTCGATGCCTGCCTGGTCGAAAATCTCCGCGGTGTACTGGTCATAGGCGGTAAGCATGGCGAAGCGTTCGCCCTTGAGCTTGGCCTCGCGCAGGTGATGGGTGCGGATCTTGGCCACTGGCTTGCGGGGTGCATCCGCTGGCGCCGCGCCCGCCGCTGCCGGACCGTTACCATAGGGTGCCGCAACTTCTGCGGGCGTGCTTGAATCGGGGCTGATGCTTGTGGCCATGGCACGAGCGTAGTGCGATACCGCGCGTACTAGCTACCGGAGTCCCGGCCGGACCCCGTGAATCACGTCACATCCGGCGCGGCCGGCAACCCCGCGGGCCGGCTCGCGGGCACGGATCAGCCGGCACTTGTGTTAACGCAGTGTTACGCGGGCCAGCTGCTCCAGCAATCGCCGGCAATGCTTAGTAAAGTGAATCGTGAGCAGCTGCGGGACCCACATGGCGGAAGCCATGGCGGGCCTGGGCACGGACGAAAGAACCGGAAAGAGGCCAGTATGGACCGCCAGCAAGAGTTTGTCCTGCGGACGATCGAAGAGCGTGACGTGCGGTTCGTGCGCCTGTGGTTCACCGACGTCGTGGGTTCCCTGAAATCCGTCGCGCTGGCCCCGGCCGAGGTTGAGGGCGCGTTCGAGGAAGGCCTCGGCTTTGACGGTTCCTCCATTGAGGGCCTCGCCCGCATCTTCGAATCCGACATGCTGGCCCAGCCGGACCCCGCTACCTTCCAGATCCTGCCGTGGCGCGGCGAGACCGAAGCGACCTCCAGGATGTTCTGTGACATCCTGACACCCGACGGCGAGCCCTCCGCAGCGGATCCCCGCAACGTGCTCAAGCGCAACCTGGCGAAGGCCGCGGACATGGGCTTCACCTGCTACACCCATCCGGAGATCGAGTTCTACCTGCTCAAGTCGCAGCAGCCGGGCCCGGACGGTTCGCCCGTTCCGGTGGACGAGGGGGGCTACTTTGACCACGTCCCCGGCGGCGTGGCCCAGGACTTCCGGCGGACCGCCGTGACCATGCTCGAATCCGTAGGCATCTCGGTGGAGTTCAGCCACCACGAGGCCGGCCCGGGGCAGAACGAGATCGACCTGCGTTACGCGGACGCCCTGCAGACCGCGGACAACATCATGACGTTCCGGACCATCATCAAGGAGGTCGCGCTGCAACAGGGCACCTACGCCACCTTCCTGCCCAAGCCCTTCACGGCCCATCCGGGATCCGGCATGCACACCCACTTCTCGCTCTTTGAAGGCGACACGAACGCCTTCTACGAGGCAGGCGCCGAATTCCAGCTCTCCAAGACAGCCCGGCAGTTCATCGCCGGCATCCTCAGGCACGCCCCCGAATTCACGGCCGTGACCAACCAGTTCGTGAACTCATACAAGCGGCTCTGGGGCGGCGGGGAGGCGCCGAGCTACCTCAGCTGGGGCCACAACAACCGCTCCGCGCTGGTCCGGGTTCCGCTGTACAAGCCCGGTAAGGGCCAGTCCGCCCGGATCGAATACCGCGGCATTGATTCCGCGGCCAACCCCTACCTCGCCTATGCCGTGCTGCTGGGTGCAGGACTCAAGGGCATCGAGGAGGGTTACGAGCTACCCGCGGCGGCCGAGGACGACATCTGGTCACTGAGCTCCGCCGAGCGCCGTGCCATGGGCCACGACCCGCTTCCGGCCAGCCTGCACGACGCCATCCGGACCATGGAGGACTCCGAACTCCTGCCGCAGATCCTCGGCGAGCAGGTGTTCGAGCACTTCCTGCGCAACAAGCGCGCCGAATGGCAGGATTACCGTCTCCAAGTGACGCCCTACGAACTGCAGCGCAACCTCGGCATCCTTTAGGCGGCCCCGATGAGCCTGGCACGACGCCTGATTGCCGCCGGCTTCAGCGACCTGGAAAAAGGTGAACGGTTCCTGGCTGCCCCGGAGCTCGAGGGACTGGAGCAGGATGCCCTGTTTGCCGGGCTTCAGCTGGCGGCCAACCCGGATACGGCGCTGCAGTCCCTGGTCCGGCTGATCGAGAAGCATCCGGACCTCCGGAAGCTGGCGGTGGCGGAGCCGGAGACCAGCGAACCGCTGTACCGGGTCCTCGGAGCATCGGAGGCGCTGGGGGAATTCCTGATCCGCCACCCCGAACACCTGGATGCCTTCGAGGTGAGGCCCAGCCCCGAGCCGCAGGCTGCCGACCCCGCGGTGCTGCGTGCCCGGCTGCTGCAGTCCGTGCGGGCCGATCCGAAGTCGGCACGGCCGGTTGCGGCGTTGTCCGGGAAGGAGGCCTACGCGTCGCTGCGCACCGCCTACCGCCGTGGGCTCGTGGAGCTCGCCATCAAGGATCTCTGCGCGGCCGATCCGCTGGACTTCATGCCCGCCGCGGGGGTCGAGCTGGCAGACCTGGCCGGCGCCGCCATCGAGGCGGCCCTCGCCGTGTCCCGTGCCGAGGCCGCCGAGCAGTTCGACGCCGCGGACGTGGCCGACGTCGGGCTCGCCGTGATCGGCATGGGCAAGTGCGGCGCCCGGGAACTGAATTACATCTCCGACGTCGACGTCATTTACGTGATCGAGTCCGGCACGCTGGAGGATTCCCGGGCCAGCACCATCGGCACTGCCCTGGCCTCGGGCATCTCGCGCGCGATCATGTCCACAAGCCGGGAACCCGGGCTGTGGGAGGTCGACGCCAACCTGCGTCCGGAGGGCAAGTCCGGGCCGTTGGTGCGGACCCTGGCCTCGCATGAAAGCTACTATGCGCGCTGGGCCGAGAGCTGGGAATTCCAGGCCCTGCTGAAGGCGCGGACCATCGCCGGCGATACCGGGCTCGGTGCCCGCTATGAAGCTGCCCTCGCGCCGCTCATCTGGTCCTCGGCAGGCCGTGAGGGATTCGTTGAATCCGTCCGCTCCATGCGCCGGCGGGTGACCGAGCACATTCCGGCTGAAGAGGAGCAGCGCCAGATCAAGCTCGGTCGCGGCGGTCTGCGCGACGTCGAATTCACAGTCCAGCTGCTGCAGCTGGTGCATGGAAAATCGGATGAGTCGCTGCGCAGCCGGGACACCACCTCGGCCATCGCGGCGCTGTCCGCCGGCGGCTACATCGGCCGTTCTGATGCCGCGCAATTTGACCGCGACTACCGCTATTTGCGGCTGCTCGAGCATCGGATCCAGCTCTTTCAGCTGCGCCGCACGCACCTGATGCCGGTGAAGGAAGCCCCGCTGCGCGCCCTGGCAAAGTCGGTGCTGGGTCCCTTTTCCAGCGAGCGGCCCAAGGCCGACGCGCTGGTCGCCGCCTGGCGTAAGACCAAGCGCTCGGTCCGCGAACTGCACGACCGCATCTTCTACCGCCCCCTGCTGAACACTGCCGCGGCGCTCAGCACCGAGGAGGCCCGGCTGACCCCGGAAGCCGCCCAGGGACGGCTCGCCGCGCTGGGCTACAGCGATCCGCGGGGCGCCATGCGGCACATCGAGGCCCTCACCGCCGGTGTCAGCCGCCGCGCCGCACTCCAGCGGCAGCTGCTGCCGATCCTGCTGGGCTGGCTCGCCGAGGGCGTGGACCCGGATGCCGGGCTGTTGGCCTTCCGTCGGGTCAGCGAGGCGCTGGGCACCACGCACTGGTATCTGGGCCTGCTCCGGGATTCGACGGCGGCGGCCGAACGCCTGTGCCATGTGCTCGCCAACTCCCGGCTGATCGCCGACCTTCTGGAGGTATCGCCCGAGTCCGTCGCCTGGCTTGGCTCGGATAAGGAACTGGTGCCGCTGAGCTTTGAAGCGCAGTGGCAGGAGATCGTCTCGAAGATGTCCCGGCACGCCCGGCCCGAGAGCGCGATGCGGCTGATCCGGCTGATCCGGCGGCGGGAGATCCTCCGGATTGCCATCGCGGACAGTGCCGGACTCCTGAATCAGGACCAGGTGGGCGAAGCCCTGGCCGACACCGACCGCGCGGCGGTCCTGGGCGCGCTTCGGGTAGCGGAGACCGTGGTTGCCGCCGAGGAGCCCCTGAGGACGCGCGTGCTGGTGGTGGCCATGGGCCGCCAGGGCGGCCGGGAGATCGGCTACGGCTCTGATGCCGACGTCCTGTATGTGCACCGCGGGCTGCCGGGAGTGCCCGAGGACGAGGCACAGAACCAGGCCGCCCGGATCGTCGGCCGGCTCTCGAACCTCCTCACCCAGCCGCTCAAGCCCGCCATCCTGGCCGAACGCGTGCTGACGATGGACGCGGACCTGCGCCCCGAAGGCAAGAACGGGCCCATGGTGCGGTCCCTGGAGTCCTACGCCGAGTACTACCGCCGGTGGTCCCTGGGCTGGGAGGCCCAGGCGCTGCTGCGGGCCCGGCCGATGGCCGGCGACGACGAACTGGCCGCCGACTTCGTGGCGCTGATCGATCCGGTCCGGTATCCCGATTCGCTCTCGGAGCAGGACGTGCGGGAAATCCGGCGGATCAAGGCCAGGGTCGAGGCGGAGCGCCTGCCGCGCGGAGCCGATTCCGCCCGCCACCTGAAGCTTGGGCGCGGCGGATTGAGCGACGTCGAATGGCTGGCCCCGCTGCTCCCGCTGCAACATGCCGGCAGGCATCCGGAGCTGCGCACCACCTCCACCGTGGAGGCGCTGGAGGCGGCGGCTGCCCTGAAGCTGCTGGAGGCTGAGGATGTGGCCATCCTGCTCGAGGCCTGGCGGCTGGCGAGCCGGATCCGTTCGGCCAACGTGATCTGGACGGGACGGTCCTCGGACCTGCTGCCGTCCTCCCGCCGGGACCTCGAGGCCGTGGCCCGCTGGTGCGGCTACGGGCAGGGAAACGCCGCAGCCCTCGAGGAGGACTACCTGCGGCTCAGCAGGCGCGCCCGGGGTGTCTACGAGCGGGTCTTCTACGGCCAGTAAGCGGCCCGTCGGCGCCCTTCCGGGAAGCCCGGCGCCTCCAGGCTGCGCACGGCGCTGCTGATCGGAGCATTGCTGGCGGATCTCTTACCCGGACCCTGCACGGGAAGCAGCCGGGTACTGACACGCCCGCGCGCAGGGTGCTACTTTGGGCGGATGGCCACGCAACTGTACTTGAATCTCCCCGTCAAGGACCTCGACAGGACCGTTGGGTTCTTCACCGCGCTGGGTTTTTCCTTCAACCCGGACTTCACCGATGAGAACGCCACGTGCATGATCGTCAATGACGATGCCTACGTGATGTTGCTCGTGGAAAGCTTCTTCAAGACCTTCACCTCCAGGCCCATCGCCGACGCCCGCAGCACCACCGAGGCCATCATGGCCTTCTCCGTCGATAGCCGCGAGGCCGTCGACGACATGGTGCGCAGGGCCCTGACCTCCGGCGGCACGCCGTCCCAGGAGGCCCAGGATTACGGCTTCATGTACAGCCACAGCTTCCAGGACCCGGACGGGCACCTCTGGGAAGTCATGTGGATGGATCCCGCCGGGCCTCCGGCGGACACGGCGCAGTAACCCGGACAGGATGTAGGAGGGGCCCCGCCCGCGGTGGGCGCAGCCGGGTGCAGCGTGCCGTCCGGGGCCGGCGCGGTTGGATACGCTCGTTCCATGTCAGAAAACGTGTGGCTGATGCCGCTGAAGAACCTGGACGACGACGCCCGGGCCGTCAAACTGGGTGAGATTGCCGGGCTTGAAGTCGGGGAAGAGCAACGGAAGTTCGTCGGTGACCCGCTGCGGATGATGCTGGTGGCGCTGGAAGAAGAGTCCCGGTATCCCTTTGCGGTGGACTCCAACGGGTCGGCCGTGGGAGTCCTGACCCTCCAGTCCGGGGCGGCAAGCCTTGCCGGCTGGCCGGATGACGACTCGGTCTGGCTGCTCCGCGGCTTGCTGATCGACCGTCGGCAGCAGGGAAAAGGCCTCGGAACCCTCGCCGCCGTGGCGGCTGTCCGCGAGGCGGCCAGGCTGACGACGGCGCTGGGCGGGGGACAGCGCGGCGTCGTCCTGTCCGTCAACGAAGTCAACCCGGCCGGGCAGGCCGCCTACCGCAAGGCCGGCTTCGAAGACCGAGGGCAGTACCTGGGCGGCGACGCCGGTCCGCAGCAGACGATGTTTTGCAGCTTCGCTGCCAGGGATGCCGCGCCGAAATCTTCTCGCTGACGGCGACAAGTTGCGGGTTAACGAAGGGAGGCGGTCACGGGTGCAAGACCTGTGACCGCCTCCGCAAGGCTGAGAGCCGCCGAAATTCTGCGGCCTCCCGCGGACTAGACCCGGTTTAGACCTGTGTTCTGACTAGACACCGTAGTAGAGCTCGAACTCGTACGGGTTCGGGCGCAGCGAGAGCGGACGGATTTCGTTCTCGTACTTGTATTCGATCCAGGTGTCGATCAGGTCCTGGGTGAAGACGCCGCCGGCCTGGAGGAACTCGTTGTCCTCGGCCAGTGCATCGAGGGCTTCCTCGAGCGTGCCGGGGGCCTTCGGGATGTCCTTGGCTTCCTCGGCGGGGAGCTCGTAGAGGTCCTTGTCGATCGGAGCCGGCGGTTCGATGCGGTTGCGGATGCCGTCAATGCCGGCCATCAGCTGGGCAGCGAAGGCCAGGTACGGGTTCGACGAGGGGTCCGGAGCGCGGAACTCGATGCGCTTGGCCTTCGGGTTGGAGCCCGTGATCGGAATGCGGATACCGGCGGAGCGGTTGCCCTGCGAGTACACCATGTTGACTGGGGCCTCAAAGCCCTTGACCAGACGGCGGTAGGAGTTGACCGTCGGGTTGGTGAACGCGAGCACGGCCGAGGAGTGCTGCAGCAGGCCGCCGATGTACCAGCGGGCCATATCGGACAGGCCGGCGTAGCCCTTCTCGTCGTAGAACAGCGGATCGCCGTTGCTCCACAGCGACTGGTGGCAGTGCATGCCCGAGCCGTTGTCGCCGAAGACCGGCTTGGGCATGAACGTGACCGACTTGCCCCAGGCGTCAGCGGTGTTCTTGATGACGTATTTGAACTTCTGCAGGTCATCGGCCGCGTGAGTCAGCGTGGTGAACTTGTAGTTGATTTCCGCCTGGCCCGCGGAGCCAACTTCGTGGTGGCTGCGCTCGACCTCAAGGCCGGCTTCGTCCAGGGCGACACACATGGCGTCGCGGAGGTCCGCCTGCTTGTCAGTGGGGGAGACCGGGAAGTAGCCGCCCTTGATCGGCGTCTTGTAGCCGAGGTTCCCGCCTTCTTCCTCGCGGCCGGTGTTCCAGTGCGCCTCTTCGGAGTCGATCTTGTAGAAGCTGCCCTGCGGCGAGGACTGGTACTGGACGTTGTCGAAGACAAAGAACTCTGCCTCCGGCGCGAAGAAGGCGGTGTCGGCGATGCCGGTCGACGCCAGGTACGCCTCCGCCTTTTCGGCCACGCCGCGGGGATCGCGGTGGTACGGGTCGCCGGTGCGGGGGTTCACGATCGAGAAGTTCAGCGCAAGGGTCTTTTCCATGCGGAACGTGTCGAGGAACGCCGTCGTGACGTCCGGGATGAGCTGCATGTCCGACTCGGCGATGCCCTGGAAACCACGGATCGAAGATCCGTCGAACAGCTGGCCGTTGACGAAGAAGTCCGCGTCGACGCTCTTGGCCGGCACATTGAAGTGCTGCTGGACGCCAGGAAGGTCGGTGAAGCGGATATCGACAAATTTAATGTCTTCGTCTTTGATGAACTTGAGGACTTCGTCCGCAGTCTTGAACATCTATGCTCCTAACGCATATGAAAAAAATCTGGCCGTCAGGCCTTCTGGTCCAGCGCAGTCCGAGAGCGGGGAGGCACAAACCGCCCCGCTTCTTAGCCGCTAGCAACTGTTACCACCCTAAGGACACGGGATTTCCCCGCGGTGTCCGCATTGTTTCAGGTACGTTACAGAAAGACCCGACAGGTAAACGGTAGCCGGTGTCCACACTGTGGCCTATCCGGAACCACAGGGTGGCCGCCGGAAGTCCGCAGTGCGAACGCGCCGGAGCCGATAGTCTGGGTAGGTGGTTGATCGTAAAGACATAGGCTCATGGCTCAGCGGCCCGGACACTTCCGGCATTTCCAAGTACCCCGGGGAGCGCCTGGGGCTACCGGAATCCGGGCCCGGTTCGATCGCCCGCGCAGGACGCCGGATTTTTGCGATCTGCATCGACTGGGCGATCGCGCTGTTGATCAGCAACTTCGCCTTCGGCGGAAATCCGTGGGCAACGCTGGCCGTCTTCGCCGTGGAGCAGGCCCTGCTGATCGGCACGCTCGGTTACAGCATCGGTCACCGGGCCGCGGGAATCCACGTCGTCCGCCTGGGCGGCGGGCCGGCAGGTCCGCTGCCGGCCCTGGTCCGCAGCCTGCTCCTGTGCCTGGTTATCCCCGCCGTGATTTTCGACCCCGACCAGCGTGGTCTTCACGACAAGGCCATGAACACGGTGCTCGTCCGCAGGTAGCGGCCAGACCGCCGGCAGCCGCGCGGCTAGACGTCTGCGGTCTGCTCGGCCTGGGTTGTGCGTTCCCGCGGCTCACCGGCGGACGTCAGATAACCGCCCCGGCCCGACCAGCGTTCAAACCAGACCGTGGCGAACGGAAAGACGGCCGAGAGCCCTGCAAGCAAGGCAACGCGGAACGGCCAGCGCAGCATGCCCCAGAGGCTCAGCGCGGCGATGCCGTAAGCGAGAAAAAACGCCCCGTGGATGGGGCCCGCGATCTGCACGCCCAGTTCTGTCGTGTGGGTCACCCATTTGAGGAACATGCCGATCAGCAGGGCGGCCCAGCTGAAGGCCTCGGCGACGGCCAGTGCCCGGAAGAGGCGGATCATGGCGGGCTTGGACATCAGTTTCATGGCAAGGTCTCCGGTTTCTGTCCTGGCGGACGGGGAGCGGCGGGACAGGGTTCAGGCAAGGCGAGGGCAGGCGCGGTCGCTGTCCGGCCGGGCGCCGGCCGGCCGATAACGAAGAAAACGCCCCGGCTTCCACCTGAAGGTCGGGGCGTTTCCTGTTCTCTGGCGAGGGCCTAGCGACCGCGGGCCGCCTTGCGGTCCGGGCGGGCCTTGTAGGGATCGATGCCCTTGGGGATGGGCAGGCGGCTGCCGAGCGAGGAAATACGCTTGGACACGGTGTTGACCTCAAGCTTGGTCAGTTCATTTTTCAGTTTGTTCATCTTCTTGGCGACCTGGCTGATCGGCACCTGGCCCTCCCCGCGGCCGCTTTCAATCACGTGGATGGTGACGTTGGGCAGGATGCGCGCGAGCCGTTTGCGTTCGGCGTCGACCAGCGGCTTGACCCGGAGGCTGGGGCCTTCGCTGACCAGCACGACGCCGGGACGGCCGACGGCGCGGAACACCGCGTCCTGCGTGCGGGGGTTCACGGCGACGGGCTGGTCCTCGGTGATCCAGCCCCGCTTAAGGGTTCCGAGCGCAGCGCCCGAGGCGCCGGGCTGGTTTTCGATCTGTGCGAAGGCTGCGCGCTCTGCCCGGCGGGACAGGATGAGGGTTGCCGCCAGGAAACCCAGCGGGATGCCGATGATCAGGCCGGTGATCCAGTTATCCAGCAGGAATCCGACCAGGAGGCTGACGGCCACGACGCCCAGGAAGGCCAGCAGCATGAGCCACGGGACCATGGGATCGTGGCGGCGGGTCATCTGGAAGACCTCGCGGATCTGCTTCAGCCGGCTCGGCTTCTTGACCTTCGCTTCC
>JAODMS010000056.1 GCA_025464925.1 Arthrobacter sp. | reverse complement strand
GGCGTGCGGTACGGCGAGCACGAGTGTTGTTAGCCACTTGTGTCCTTCCAATATCTGCGGTGTGTCAGTGTTACTGGCCTCCACGATGGAGAGCATCGGCCAACCGCTGCCTTTTGCTACTGGGCGCAGGGCATAACCTCATCAAAGTGAATTTGGTGGATTGTGCGTCCGCGCCTTGCCAGACAACGAACTAGCCTACCACGACACGGCCCGCAGGCCGAAGCGCCCTCCGCCGCCTCCGCGTGAGCCGTCGGATCCAGCCGGCTGTCAGATCCTGACGTGCAGGCCCCGGCCGCCCCGCCGGCCGAACGATGCCGCGCCCAGAAATTCAACGGCCACGAACGGTTCGAGCCCCACCACCCACTCATCATGGCCAGGAGGAATTGCGTAGGTGTCGTTCGGATGGATCGTGGAGCGCATGGAGCCTGTCTCAACTTCCATCACGCCGGATACGCAGAATCCGAGATGGTTGTGCTGGCAGAAGTCGGTCTTCTCGAACGGTTTGAGGCACTCGGACCACCGCCAGCCCGGTCCGAGGATCCGCCGGGCCACCGAGTAGTCGTTCACGGTGACCAGATCGAATTCGGCCTTGTCCGGGCACCGCTTCTTGTCTGGAACGTCAAAGGACTTAACCGCCAGAGCTGAGACGAAGATTACGGACATCGGACACTACCTGGGACGTGGTATTCGGGCGCTTGGAGGAAAGCAAACTGTTCAGATGCCGGCCGCCGAGCTGAGGTCTGAAGCTACGGATGACAGGCAATTTGTGCCGCTGCCCCCAACGCACGCACGTTCAGCAGATCCATGCTGACGTAATTCAACGTTAGACCTCCCGCACCGGAAGTCAACGGGCGAATTCCGCCCTGCCGGTCAGCTGCCCCGGATGATCTTCCGGAGCCGTTCCAGCCGGACGGCGATCTCCCGTTCCACGCCGTTGGCGGTGGGTTCGTAGTAGTCCCGGCCCACGAGGTCGTCCGGCGGATACTGCTGCGCCGCTACCGAGTGCGGGGCATCGTGCGCGTACTTGTAGCCCTGGCCATGACCCAACTGCTTCGACCCGGGGTAGTGGGCGTCCCGGAGGTGGGCCGGAATTCCGTTGCCGAGACCCGCACGGACATCGGCAATGGCTTTGTTGATGCCCAGGTAGGCGGCATTGGACTTGGGCGCCGTGGCCAGGTGCACCACGGCTTCGGCCAGCATGATCCGCCCTTCGGGCATTCCGATCAATTGCACTGCCTGCGCTGCCGCCACCGCCGTCTGCAGTGCTGTCGGATCTGCCATCCCCACATCTTCCGCGGCGGAAATCACGATGCGCCGGGCCACGAACCGGGGGTCCTCCCCTGCTTCGAGCATCCGCGCCAGATAGTGCAATGCGGCGTCGACGTCGGAGCCTCGGATGGATTTGATGAAGGCACTTGCGACGTCGTAGTGCTGGTCTCCCGCCCTGTCGTAGCGGACTGACGCGACGTCCAGCGCTCGTTCCGTGTGCTTCAGTTCCACCGTCACCACAGCATCCGCCGCGTCGTCCGCATCTCCGAATGCAACCCCGGCGGCCGCCTCCAGCGCCGTCAGCGCACGGCGCGCGGCCCCGCCGGAGAGCCGGACGAGGTGGGCCAGGGCCTCGGCGCTGAGTTCGACCCTGCCATTGAGGCCCCGGACATCCCCAAGGGCCCGCAGGAGCAGGGCCTCGATGTCGGCGTCGGTGAGTGGCCTGAGAGTCAGCAGCAGGGACCGGGAAAGCAGCGGGGATACCACCGAAAACGAGGGGTTTTCGGTGGTTGCCGCCACGAGCACCACCCAGCGGTTCTCGACACCGGGGAGCAGGGCATCCTGCTGGGCCTTGTTGAAGCGGTGGATCTCGTCCAGGAAGAGCACGGTGGTGGTCTTGAACAGGTCCCGGGCCGTCAGCGCCTCGTCCATGACGCGCCGTACATCCTTGACGCCGGCGGTGATGGCCGAAAGCTCCACGAACTTACGGCCGGGTCCCTTGGCGATCACGTGTGCCAGGGTGGTCTTGCCCGTGCCGGGGGGTCCCCAGAGGATCAGGGAGCTCGGTCCCGCCGGACCGGTAGCGTCCGTGCCGGCGGCCAGCTGCCGCAAAGGTGACCCCTGGCCGAGCAGGTGCTGTTGCCCTACCACGTCATCGAGCGTGCGGGGCCGCATCCGGACGGCCAAGGGACTGCGCGGCGAGGCGGGGCCTCCGGCCGACGCGGCGTCGTCGCCGTCTTCGCTGTCAGGCCCGGAGCCAAAGAGATCTTCCACATAGATAGGCTACTTCTAGTTCCAACGGACAATGTTCAGACAAGGAAGCTCCATGACTGTCAACGGCGGCACGAACTCCCGGCTGGCGTTCGTGCCCGGTGTCCGGCTCACGGGCTGGGTGCAGCGCTTCGCCGCGAGCCACGGCGAGGTGACCCAGGAGGAGCTCGACGAAGGCCTACAGCTGCGCGCCGGGGACGGGGCCCGTGCGCTGCTCCAGCCCCCGTGGCCGGTGGATGGCCGGCCCGGACGCGGCGACGATGCCGTGTCCCGGCTGGCCTCCCTCGCCTCCCAGCCGCGCAGCGTCGGAGCCGTCCTGGTCCGCCGCGGCGGGTACTCCGTGGCCGTGATCAGCTCAGGCGCGGTGCTCGCGTCGAAGACCGGCACCCGTCACGTCCAGTCACGCACTGCCGCCGGCGGATGGTCCCAGCAGCGCTTCGCCCGGCGTCGCGCCAACCAGGCGGATGCACTCGTGGAGGCCGTCGCCGGGCACGCCGGCCGGATCTTCGCGGACCACCGGATCGAGTACGTTGCGCCGGGCGGCGACAGGACCCTGGCCGAACAGGTGCTCGCCGAGGCAGTGCTGAAGAGCTACGCCGGGCTGCCCCGGTTGGCGTTCCTGGACGTCCCCGATCCCCGCGCCGCCGTCTTGAAGAAGGCCGCGGCCGAGTTGTGCTCGGTGCGCATCCTGGTGACCGATCCGCCCTCGCCATAGCCCGCACCATGGTCCCACCATGACCGTTTCGACGGTTCCCTGCCATTTCGTCGCTTGGAAAAATCTAACCGGCAGGGCACCGTCGAAACGGCGGGGCGGCCCGGACTGCGGCCCTGCCTGCCGCATGAGCATGAGGGTTTCGGATTGCCGGGTGAAGCCCTCCGCGTCGAGGACGGCGTTCAGGGGCGCAGAACGCGGGTCCTCGAACATCTGGAAGATCAGCGGCAGGCGCCTGTTCCGGTACCAGAGCCGTGCGCTCCGCAGCGCAGCGAGCCGCCGGTACGGGTCGCCGTCGGGGTCACCGGGGCAGGCCGAGTTCGCCCGCTGCGTCACGCCGGACGCGGCGCGCAGCACCCAGCCCCCGATTCCTCCCGCTCGGCGGCAGGCCATGCGGCGTCCATCAGCGCCTCGATATCAGGCATCGGATCCGGTTTCATCAGGCCCACTCCGTCCAGGGCTCGTGCATCAGCAACAACTGGGACAGCGAAGGCTCCCCGGTTTCCCGGGAAGCCTTCGCTGAGGATCTGTTCAGGCTACTTGGCGTCGTCAGCCTTCTTGGCCTCCGGCTTGAAGTCAACGCCGGCTTCCTTGCGCTGCTGGGCGGTGATCGGTGCCGGTGCAGCGGTCAGCGGGTCGTAACCGCCGCCGGACTTCGGGAAGGCGATGACGTCGCGGATGGACTCGACACCGGCCAGCAGCGCGACCACGCGGTCCCAGCCGAAAGCGATGCCGCCGTGCGGAGGCGCGCCGAACTTGAAGCCCTCCAGCAGGAAGCCGAACTTGGTCTGGGCATCTGCCTTGTCCAGGCCCATCAGTTCGAAGACCCGTTCCTGGACCTCACGCTCGTGGATACGGATGGAACCCCCACCGATTTCGTTGCCGTTGCAGACGATGTCGTAGGCGTAGGACAACGCCGACTCGGGATCCTGGTCGAAGCTGTCCATGAACTCGGGCTTGGGCGAGGTGAACGCGTGGTGCACGGCGGTCCACTGGCCGGCGCCGACGGCGACGTCGCCGGACGCGACGGCGGCCGCGGCCGGTTCAAACATGGGCGCGTCAACCACCCAGACAAAGGCCCAGTCCG
The DNA here is from genome assembly GCA_025464925.1 of Arthrobacter sp. The sequence goes on along the minus strand of JAODMS010000056.1, from coordinate 978 downwards.
TCGGGTTGATCAGGCCGGTGCGGTGACCGATCTCCACCCGCGCGGCACCCAGCAGGGCGCGCGACGGGGACTTTTCGCCGGCGGCGAAGAAAATGCAGTCCCCCGGCTTGGCGCCGACGGCATCGGCCAGGCCGGCACGCTCCGTCTCGGTGAGGTTCTTCGCGACGGGGCCGGCAAGTTCGCCGTCCTCCTTGAACAGGACATACGCCAGGCCCTTCGCGCCGCGCTGCTTGGCCCATTCCTGCCAGGCGTCGAGTGCGCGGCGGGCCTGGGAGGCGCCGCCGGGCATGACGACAGCGCCGACGTAGGGGGCCTTGAAGACGCCGAAGTTGGTGTCCTTGAAGAAGTCGGTGAGCTCGGTGAGCTCCAGGCCGAAGCGCAGATCCGGCTTGTCCGAGCCGTAGCGGGCCATCGCGTCGTGGTAGGTGATGCGCTGGATCGGTGTCGGGATCTCGACGTCGATCAGCTTCCAGAGCGCCTTCACGATGGCTTCGCCGAGGCGGATGATGTCGTCCTGCTCCACGAAGCTGGCTTCGATGTCGAGCTGGGTGAATTCGGGCTGGCGGTCCGCGCGGAAGTCCTCATCGCGGTAGCAGCGGGCAATCTGGTAGTACTTCTCGAAGCCGCCCACCTGCAGAAGCTGCTTGAACAGCTGAGGGGACTGCGGCAGCGCGTACCAGGAACCCGGCGCTGCCGACCGGGGAGATCGAGGTGATGGCCGAGAAGGTCACTATCCTGAACACCTCTGATCCGCTGCCTTTCCAGATCGATGAGCATGTCGAAGTGGGCGAGGAGGCACGCCTCAAGCACCGCTACCTTGACCTGCGCCGCCCGGGCCCCGCCCGCAACCTGCGCCTGCGCTCCGAAGCCAACCGGGTTGCCCGCGAACTGCTCCACGAGGACGGCTTCGTCGAGATTGAAACCCCGACGCTGACCCGTTCGACGCCGGAAGGCGCCCGCGACTTCGTCGTCCCGGCA
>JAODMS010000040.1 GCA_025464925.1 Arthrobacter sp. | reverse complement strand
TCAAGGGGATCACCAAACGCTTCGGCTCCCTGGTAGCCAACGACCACATCGATGTGGTCGTTGAACCCGGGCAGATTCACTGTCTGCTCGGCGAGAACGGCGCTGGCAAGTCCACGCTGATGAATGTTCTCTACGGGCTGTATGAGCCCACCGAAGGTGAAATCCTCATCGACGGAAAACCTGTCAGCTTCCGCGGCCCCGGCGACGCCATGGCTGCCGGGATCGGCATGGTGCACCAACACTTCATGCTGGTGCCGGTCTTCACGGTTGCCGAAAACGTCGCCCTGGGAGCGGAAGCCACCAAGGCCGGCGGCTTCCTGAACCTGGATGACACCCGCCGGAAGATCAAGGAGATTTCGGACCGGTACGGCTTCGACGTCGACCCGGACGCCCTGATTGAAGACCTTCCGGTGGGCGTGCAGCAGCGCGTGGAAATTATCAAGGCGCTGGTCCGGAACGCCAAGGTGCTGATCCTCGATGAGCCCACGGCAGTGCTGACCCCGCAGGACACCGATGAGCTGCTGGACATCATGCGCCAGCTCAAGAGCCACGGCACCTCGATCGTCTTCATTTCCCACAAGCTCCGTGAGGTCAAGGAGGTCTCGGACACCATCACGGTGATCCGGCGCGGCAAGGTGGTCGGCACCGCGGACCCCGGAGCCTCGACGACGGAACTCGCCTCCCTGATGGTGGGCCGGGCGGTCAGCCTGACCCTGGACAAGGCACCGGCCAAGCCGCAGGAGAAGACCTTCCAGGTCAAGGACCTGACGGTTATTGCCCCAAGCGGCCAGCACGTCGTGGACGGCATCAGCTTCGACATCGCGCGCGGGGAAATCCTCGCCGTCGCCGGAGTCCAGGGCAACGGCCAGACGGAACTGACCGAAGCCATCCTGGGCCTGCAGGACCGCGTCCAGGGTTCCATCCTGCTCGACGGCGAAGAGCTCGTGGGCCGCAGCGTCAAGGACGTCCTGAACTCCGGAGTCGGCTTCGTGCCGGAAGACCGCTCGGTCGACGGCCTGATCGGGACCTTCTCGATCGCCGAGAACCTGATCCTCGACCGCTACGACCAGGCGCCGTTCGCCAAGGGCATCAGCATGAGCCCGGCCAAAGTCCTGGAAAACGCGCAGACCCGGATCGACGAGTTCGACGTCCGGACCCCGTCAGGATCGCTTGCCGCCGGCACCCTGTCCGGCGGCAACCAGCAGAAGGTCGTGATGGCGCGGGAACTGTCCCGGCCGCTGCGCCTGTTCATCGCCTCCCAGCCCACCCGCGGTGTCGACGTCGGATCCATCGAGTTCCTGCACAAGCGCATCGTGGCCGAACGGGATCACGGTACGCCGGTCATGATCGTCTCCACCGAACTGGACGAGGTGATTGAACTTGCCGACCGGATCGCCGTGCTCTACAAGGGCAAGCTCGTGGGCATCGTCCCGGCCGGAACCGGGCGCGACGTCCTCGGACTGATGATGGCCGGGCTGTCCCCGGCCGACGCCCAGGCCGACACCGCCATCAAGCACCAGGCAGAAACCCGGTCCGTGGACCCGGTACTTGCCGCGCAGCCGGCGCAGGAGTCCAACTCCCGCCGTAGGAGAACACCATGACTGACAAAAACCAGCCGCGGCACGCGGCTGAACCGGACGCCGCGGCCCCCAACGGGGAGCTGCAGGCCCCGGATGCCGCCTCGGCCACCTCGCTGGACACCGCCGGCGGAGCGATGCAGCCCTCTGCCGTTCCCGTCTCGGCCCAAAGCGGCGTCGTCCCCGGCGGATCCGACTCGGTGCTGCGCCAGATCTTCACAGGCAGCGGCATGGTGTCCGTTCTGGCCGTGTTGCTCGCACTGATCCTCGGCGGCCTGCTCATTGCCAGCACCGACAAGCTGGTCGGCGCCACGGCAGGCTATTTCTTCGCCCGCCCCACCGACTTGCTCTCCGCCGTCTGGTCCGCCGCCACCCGCTCCTACGTGGCGCTGTTCCAGGGCTCGGTCTTCAACCCGCGGGGCAGCGGCATCGCCGGGCAGTTCGCCCCGCTGATGGAGACCCTCACCATCGCCACCCCGCTGATTACGGCGGGCCTCGGCGTGGCCCTGGCCTTCCGCGCGGGCCTGTTCAACATCGGCGCCCAAGGCCAGATCATCATGGCCGGCATCCTCGCTTCCTGGGTCGGCTTCGCGCTGCATCTGCCGCTGGGTCTCCACCTGCTCCTGGTCCTTGTGGCCGGCATCGTGGGCGGCGCTGTCTGGGGCGGCATCGTCGGCCTGCTCAAGGCCCGCACCGGTGCCCACGAGGTCATCGTGACGATCATGTTCAACTACATCGCGCTTTACCTCGTGCGCTACCTGCTGGACACCCCGGCGTTCCAGCGGCCGGGGGAGACCACCCCGATTTCGCCGATTCTGGACCCGACTGCCGTCTACCCGCAGATCCTCGGCAGCCAGTACCGGCTGCACCTTGGCTTCCTGCTGGCCATCGCGGCGACCGTATTCGTCTGGTGGCTGCTGAACCGCTCCACGGTCGGCTTCGAGTTCCGCGCTGTCGGAGCCAGCCCCAAGGCCGCGCTGACCGCGGGCATCAACGTGTCGCGCTCCACCATCCTGGTGATGGCGATCGCCGGTGCCCTGGCCGGACTGTCCGGCGTCGCGCAGGTGGCCGGTACCGAAAAGGTCCTCACCGACGGCGTTGCGGCAACTTACGGCTTCGATGCCATCACGGTCGCGCTGCTGGGACGTTCGACGCCGTGGGGCACCTTCGCCGCGGGCGTGCTGTTCGGCGCCTTCCGCGCCGGTGCGGTCCAGATGCAGATCCAGACCGGTACCCCGATCGACATCGTGCTGGTGGTCCAGTCGCTGATCGTGCTGTTCATCGCGGCGCCGCCGCTGGTCCGGGCTATCTTCGGCCTGAACCCGCGCAAGAAGAAGGCCGCAACCGCCGGCAAGTCCCCGAAGGCAGCAACCACCGGAGGTGCAGCATGAGCGCAACAGCAACGTCGCCCCAACCGGGAAAGCCGCAGGCGGAAAAGCCCCAACCGGCTAAGACAGGTTCCGGCAAGGTCGGCAAAGAGACGGTTTCCGCCAAGCCCGTGACCTGGAAGCTGCCGGTGTCGCTGCTGGCGCTCGGCGTCGTTGCATTCATCTTCTTCGGTCTGCTCGGACCCCAGCAGACCGCCGAATTCGGCATTTCCTCCGGCGGCGACTTCTTCCAGCTGCCGGCGATACGAATTCCTGCGTTCATCGGCGGAATCGTGCTCTCCGTCATCATGCTGGGCCTGGCGGGCTATGCCATGTTCCTGAAGACCAAGGACCAGCGGCCCCCGCGCTGGCTGCCGATCGCCTTCATGGTCCTCTTTGTGGCGGCCTTCCTGATCTGGGTGGTCGGCGGCGCCCGGACCCCCAGCATCTCGCTGGCGGGCCTCATCGCCGGGTCCGTGACCCTGGCCGTGCCCCTCGTCTTCGGCTCCCTGTCCGGCGTGCTCTGCGAACGCGTGGGCGTCGTGAACATCGCCATCGAGGGCCAGCTCCTGGGCGGCGCCTTCACCGCCGCCATCGTCGCCACCCTGACGCACAACCCCTTCGTGGGCCTGCTGGCCGCGGCCGTCGCCGGCGCGGCCGTGTCCATGGTGCTGGCATTGTTCAGCATCAAGTATCTGGTCAACCAGATCATCGTCGGCGTCGTGCTCAACGTCCTGGTCTCCGGCCTCACCGGCTTCCTGTTCAGCACGGTCATGCAGGCGGACAAGGACATGTTCAACTCGCCCGGCCGGCTGCCGATCATCGAGATCCCGGTGCTGTCCAGCATTCCCGTGCTCGGACCCATCCTGTTCAAGCAGTCGGTGATCGGCTACCTGATGTACATCGCCGTGATCCTCGTGTGGGTGGGCCTGTACAAGACAAAGTGGGGCCTGCGGGTCCGGGCCGTGGGCGAACACCCGCAGGCGGCGGACACCATGGGCATCAAGGTCAACGCGACCCGCTTCTGGAACGTCACCCTCGGCGGTGCAATTGCCGGCATCGGCGGGTCGTTCTTCACTCTCGTAGCGATCGACAGCTTCACCAAGGAGATCTCCGGCGGCCGCGGCTTCATCGCCCTCGCCGCGCTGATCTTCGGCCGCTGGAATCCGATCGGCGCCTTCTTCGCCGCGCTGCTGTTCGGCTTCGCCGACAACCTGCAGAGCATCGTCACGATCATCGGCACCCCCGTGCCGAGCCAGTTCATGGCCATGCTTCCTTACCTGGTGACGGTGCTTGCCGTGGCCGGCCTCGTGGGCCGCTCCCGGCCGCCGGCCGCCAGCGGCATACCGTACGTCAAGGGCTGACCGGCGTGCAGGAGGAACAGCCCCCGGCCAGCGGAACAGCCGGCCCGAGGGCCGGCGTTGACTGGGCCGCACTCCGGGCCGCGGCCGTTGCCGCCATGAAGCAGGCCTATGCGCCGTATTCGAAGTTCCCGGTGGGGGCCGCGGCCCTCACCGAGGACGGCCGGATCGTGAGCGGCTGCAATGTCGAAAACGCCAGCTACGGACTGACCCTGTGCGCCGAGTGCGCCCTGGTCGGCAATCTGCAGATGACCGGAGGCGGCCTGCTGCGCGCCTTCTACTGCGTCGACGCAGGTGCTAACGTGCTGATGCCGTGTGGACGCTGCCGGCAACTGCTCTACGAATTCCGGGCCCCCAACATGGAGCTCATGACCACCCAGGGAATCAAGACCCTGGACCAAGTCCTTCCCGATGCCTTTGGCCCCCAACACCTGGAGGAACCCCGGTGACACAAACCCCCAACCGAACCGAATCGTTCGACGCCGTCGACATCATCCGCATCAAGCGGGACAAGGGCGTACTCAGCCCCGCGCAGATCGACTGGACCATCGAGGCCTATACCCGTGGCGCCATCGCCGATGAACAGATGGCGGCCTTGAACATGGCGATCCTGCTCAACGGCATGAACCGGGCCGAGATCTCCCGCTGGACGGAGGCGATGATCGCTTCCGGTGAGCGGATGGACTTCTCCAGCCTGCGACGTCCCGGCGGCGGCGGAAAGCCCACCAGCGACAAACACTCCACCGGCGGGGTGGGGGACAAGATCACGCTCCCGCTGGCGCCCCTCGTGGCCGTTTTCGGCGTTGCCGTACCGCAGCTGTCCGGCCGGGGCCTGGGCCACACCGGCGGCACCCTGGACAAGCTGGAATCGATCCCCGGCTGGCGGGCGGCACTGAGCAATGAGGAGATGCTCGCCCAGCTCCAGGACGTAGGCGCCGTCATCTGCGCCGCGGGCGCGGGCCTGGCCCCGGCCGACAAGAAGCTTTACGCCCTACGCGACGTCACCGGAACAGTGGAGGCCATTCCACTGATCGCATCCTCAATCATGAGCAAGAAGATCGCCGAAGGCACCGGTTCGCTGGTGCTGGACGTCAAGGTGGGTAGCGGCGCCTTCATGAAGGACGAAGCCCGGGCCCGCGAACTGGCTGAGACCATGGTGGCCCTGGGCAAGGACGCCGGCGTCAACACGGTCGCGCTGCTGACCAACATGGACACGCCCCTGGGCCTCACCGCAGGCAATGCGATCGAGGTCGAGGAATCGGTCGAGGTGCTGGCCGGGGGAGGCCCGGAAGACGTCGTCGAACTTACCGTCCGCCTGGCCGAGGAGATGCTGGCATGCGCCGGTGTCCACGACGCCGATCCCCGCGCCGCGCTCAAGGACGGCCGGGCCATGGACGTCTGGAACCGGATGATCGAGGCGCAGGGTGGAGACCCCCGCGCCAAGCTCCCGGCCGCCAGGGAATCCGAGGTTCTCTATGCGCCCGCCGACGGGGTGTTGGTGGAGCTGGACGCCATGGCAGTCGGTGTCGCAGCCTGGCGCCTCGGGGCCGGACGCGCCCGCAAGGAAGACGCGGTCCAGCCCGGTGCCGGTGTCCGCATGCACGCGAAACCCGGTGCCACGGTACGAGCCGGCGAACCCCTGATGACGCTCCTGACAGACACGCCGGAGAAGTTCGCACGGGCCAAGGAAGCGCTGGCGCACGCCGTCGTGATTGCACCTGATGGCTCCCGGCCGGCGCAGCGGCTCATCATTGACCGCATCGCCTAGGCTCGTGCGTTAGGAAACCGTGCAGGCAATCAACGAATTCATCCTCGCCGCCGCAGGGCAACCCTGGGTCCTCGTCCTCGTATTCGCCTGTTGCGTCATTGATGGCTTCTTCCCGCCGGTTCCCAGCGAATCGGTGGTGGTCGGCTTGGCCGCCGTCGCGGCCACGGCGGACGTCCCGAACCCCCTGCTGTTGATGGCAACCGCCGGAGCGGGCGCCTTCGTGGGTGACAACATCGCGTACCTGATCGGCCGGGGCACCGGAACGCACCGCTGGGCATGGATGCGCCGGCCCCGCATGCAGGCGGCCTTCCATTGGGCAGGCAGGGAACTGAGGAAGCGGCCGGCGTCGCTGATTCTCGTGGCGCGCTTTGTCCCCATCGGCCGGGTGGCCGTAAACCTGACGGCCGGCGCCACCCACTACCCGCGTCCGAGGTTCGTGGGGCTGACGGTGCTGTCCGCGGCACTCTGGGCGGGTTACTCCGTCGCGATCGGCCTGTTCTTCGGGCAGTGGTTCGAGGAAAACCACCTGCTCGGCGCCATCATCGCCATCGTCTGCGCGGTCGCCCTCGGCATCGCGGTGGACCTCGCCAGCAGCAGGTCGCGCGGGACGCTTCCGGTTGAATTGAAGCGGCCCGTTCCACCCGCTGAGCCGTAGCGGCGGCGGGCGGACGATACGACGGCACTTCTTCGGCCGATGGCGGATTTCCGCGTAAGACCGTGGCGTATGCATCCGCCCCATGGGACACTGGGGAAGCGATTTACCTCACTTACCCCTGCCTCATTTCGTCTAGGAGCAATGCCCGCGTGGAGTTTATTAATGAGGCCGTGCTCCATGCAGCTGGCCAGTGGTGGATTTACCCGGTTCTCCTCGTCTTCTTCTTCGTCGACGGCTTCGCCATGGTGGTCCCGAGCGAGACCCTGATCGTTGCCCTCGCGGCGTTCTCCCGGCACAGCGGAGAGCCAAACCTTTGGATTCTGGGCCTGACAGCGCTTGTCGGCGCGATCGCAGGTGACAACATGGCCTACCTCCTGGGCCGGAAGATCGGCCTCGAACGCTGGCGCTGGATGCGGAGGCCAAAGGTCCAGAAGGCATTCGGCTGGGCGCGATACGAGCTGGAGAAGCGCGGAGCCGTCCTGATCTTTACGGCCCGGTACATTCCCTGGGGGCGCGTCGCGGTCAATTATGTCGCTGGCACCACGGGGTTTCCGCACCGGAAGTTCTTCTTCCTGGACGCTTTTGCCTGCGTCACCTGGGTGGCCTATTCGATCGGCATCGGAATCCTGGCCAGCTCCTTCCCCTGGCTGCACCACAATCCGCTGCTCAGCGCGGGCATCGCGGTGGTGTTCGCGATCGTGCTGGGTGTCCTGATCGATCACCTGCTGCGCTGGTGGCACAAGCGGCTCGCGCGCAACGACGTCCAGCCCGCCGGTTCCGGCGACGGTGAGCGGGTCCATGCGGCCAACACCGGACCGGACGCTGTCCTCGCAGGACAGTGCACCGACGCCGAGGCCGGCAGGAACTAGCGTTGGCAGTCCTTGCGACCCTATGGTGGGAACGTGACTGACCCTATTCTTGACGCTGCCCCTGACCTCGACTTCGACCTGAAGGGCCTTCCCAAGGTTTCCCTTCACGACCACCTGGACGGCGGACTGCGTCCGGCCACCATCATTGAACTTGCGGAAAGCGTCGGCCACACCCTGCCGTCGACCGACCCCGTCGCGCTGGGGGAGTGGTTCCGCGACTCCGCCGATTCCGGCTCCCTGG
>JAODMS010000032.1 GCA_025464925.1 Arthrobacter sp. | reverse complement strand
CAGCGAGGCCGAGATCCTCAAGGCCTGCGCCGAGGCGGCGGAGTACCGCTTCAAGTCGGTCTGCGTCAACCCGATCTGGGTCAAGACCGTACAGACCGCCCTCAAGGGATCCGGCGTCCTGACCTGTTCCGTGGTGGGCTTCCCGATGGGCGCCACCCCGAGCGACGTCAAGGCGTTCGAGGCCCGCGGCGCCGTCCTGGACGGCGCCGAAGAGGTGGACATGGTCATCAACATCGCCGCGGCGCGCGCCAACGACAAGGGCGCCCTCGTCGATGACATCGCGGCCGTCGCCGAAGCCGTCCACGACGGCGGAGCCATCCTGAAAGTCATCATAGAAACGGCACTGCTGTCCGACGCCCAGAAGGTCCTGGCCTGCGAGGCAGCGGTAGAGGCCGGAGCGGATTTTGTGAAGACCTCTTCCGGTTTCAACGGCGGCGGCGCCACTGCCGAGGATGTTGCCCTGATGCGCCGCACGGTGGGCCCGGACCTTGGCGTCAAAGCCTCCGGCGGCGTGCGTTCCCTGGCCGACGCACAGGCTATGATTGCTGCAGGTGCAACACGTATTGGCGCCAGCTCCGGCATCGCGATCGTCAAGGGTGAACAGGGTTCGTCCGCGTACTGACCAGCTCCGGCAGCCACCATAGTTTTGAGCCCCACGGGGCCGAGGAGGAACGAATGTCCAAGATCATCGCCAAGACCCCGCAGAACGAGAACAGCCTCGTCTCCACCGTCGTCATCTTCGCCCTGATGATGGCCCTGTTCTTCGGCTCCTTGTACTCGCTGTCCTTCCTGACCCTTGGCAACCCGTGGCCGATGGCAGCCTGCCTGGTCCTGTTCACCGCCGCGTTCTGGATCCCGCAGACCATCCTGGGCCGCTCGGATTCGGCCGGCGAGAACTAGGGTCCGCACGTCCTTACAGCTGAAGCTCCGGAATTCCGGAGCTTCAGCTACTTAAAGCGTTAGGCATTGTCCTAGGCGGCGGGCGCCTCCGGACAGCGCGTCAGGGCCGGGGCAATGCCCCGGCCCTGACGTTTTCGATAAACGCTACTGGCGCCTGTCGTCGATGCCGTCGGTATCGATGTGTTCCTTGCGGACTTCCTCATCGACGGTGACCTCATCGGTCACGGTTTCGGTGTCGAGCCGGACCCGCTCCACAGGAACGGTCTCCTTGTTCACGACGACCCGCTCTTCGTGGAGGATCACTTCGTGCTCCTCGTCGCTGAGATCAGGGCCGCCCATGGCGTCTGCGCGGTTGGCGTCCGTGATCGGTTCGCGTTCGATCCGGACCTCTTCGCGCTGCACCGGAACGGTCTGGGTGACGTTTTCGGTGGTGACGTACTTGCGCAGCCGTGCCCGGCCGGTGGCCTGCTTCTCGGTGCCTACATTCAGGCGCTCCTCCGAACGGGTCATGGCGTCATCCGTCGTGGGGCCCGAGGTGTCGCGGCCCACGGTATCGTCCGCGTTTGCCACGCCGAAGCGCCCGGTGGACGCCGTGCCCGTGCGTGCGGTGTCAGTGTCCCGGTCGGTGGTGGCGTCCGTGTAGGTGCGGCCTCCGCCGCCGAGCTGGTAGTGCTCATAGAGCCGTTCTTCCTCGGACGGTTCCAGGTGCCCGTCAGTGTCCACCCGGGGGGCGTCCTTGACCTGGTCCTTGGAGTACGGGACGACAATGTCGTTTCCCTCAAGCCTGGCGCCTTCGAGCGGGATGAACGACTCGGACGTGCCGAACAGGCCGGTCTTAGCCGTGACCCAGGTGGGCTGGCCGCTGTCGTCATCGGCGTACACCTGGCCGATGGATCCGATCTTGTCCCCGTCGGCAGAAAGGACATTTCCATTGCGGTTGAGCAGGTCGTCGATCTGTTCCTTGGCGATCATGGTGTCTCCTTGGATTCGATATGTGGTGGGCAACAACGCCTTCCTGCAGGACGTTGCACCCCACCACCTTAGACACGTCCGGTCACCATTTGGCAAGCAAGCTTAGTATTTTTTCTTAGCCAAAAACTTTGGCCGCCAAGCGAAAGCGAAAAAGCGGGCGGCGGCTTGCACAAAAAATGCAAAGTGGGCTTACTGTCTACTTGCGCAGAAAATGCAAAGTGTGCTTAGTATCTACGTGGTAACCATGCTTAGTATCTCGAAGCCAGCAGCGCTGGTTCTTGATCGCCAGCTAACCCTTTCTGAAAGAGAGCAACGATGACAGAGAACCGATGGATAGAGCCTGACCAGTACGGGACGGCAGGAACTGCGTCAGCTTCGGCAGTCTCGGCGGACTCCGCGTCCAAAAAGGGCGTGGCCAAGGAAGAGGCCGCCAATGTGTCGGGCCAGGCCGCTGACGCCGCCCAGAACGTCGCGGGAACGGCCAAGGCTGAGGTAGCCAACGTCGCCTCCGAGGTGAAGACCAGCGCCCTCGGCCTTCTGGACCAGGCAAAGTCGGATCTCACCAGCCAGGCGGGCACCCAGCAGCAGAAGGCCGCCGAAGGGATCCGCAGCATCTCCTCACAGTTGCGCACGATGGCCGAA
>JAODMS010000022.1 GCA_025464925.1 Arthrobacter sp. | reverse complement strand
CTCGATGACCGGGTTGGACAGCAGGGTCTCGGCGGCATCGCGGGCCTGGGCCAGGATTTCCTCGGTCACCTCGCCGTCGACCGTAAGTTCAAAGCGCTTGCCCTGCCGGACAGAGCTAAAGGCGGTTAATCCAAGCAGGGGGAGAGCACCCACGATGGCCTTCCCCTGCGGGTCCAGAATCTCGGGCTTGGGCATTACGTCGAAAACGATCCGGGGCATCCGGCAACTCCTGTGCGTGAGCATTGGGTAAGGGCGCAGCGGAGTGGTGCCGTCTCACGCCGGTCTGGTGCTGGTCATGAACATCAACGTGAACACTAGACAGCGTGAACGGGCGCTCCGCGAGCTTGCAAGCCCATTCTACCGGCCGCGGCGCGTCCCGCCGCATTCGCGCCGCGGGGTGTGACCCGGCCCCCAAACGGCCCGCCGAACGGCCCGGTCAGCGAGACGCCGAACGGTGCAGTGGACCGCGACGACGGCTATGGCCTCGGAGGTGCGCCGTGAGTAGGATGTGCGCATGGCTGGGAAACCGAAATCCGTGCTGTTGCCCGTAGTCGCTGCCGCCGTGTTTGCCGGCCTTGGCCGCATGGTCCTGCAGAAGATCAAGGCGGACCGCGCCGCCAGGCAGGGCAACGTGCCGGGGCCCCTCGATGAGAAGACCCGCGCCTGGATCAGCGAGGTAGTCAGGACCCCGCGCCAGTAGGGCGAACGCGCGCCTTGGGGAAGACCGGAAGCGCCAACTCGGCCCCCGGCAGCGCCTGCTGATCACGATGCGCCCAATTGCAGGACACATTCGGACCTGCCCTTTGTTTCTTATGTCATAACCCACTCTCGCTCTGTACTGTTTGAATCGGCTGGTATCCGTCGGGGCTGCACTTGTCACTGCAAGTGCAGCCCCGCCAGTCTGCTTGCCCCGGCAATGTTGCCGGGCGCGTTCCTTATGAAAGGTTCAAACCACACGTGAAATCACCAGGAAAGAGCTTCCTTCGAAGCGGGGGACTCCGGAGGGCCGCGGCACTGACCCTGGGCTTACCGGTTCTTTTGTCAACGGTCGCCATCGCACCCGCCAGCGCGGCGCCCGCGCCCACATCGCTGGCCGCAGTCGCGCAGAAGAATCTGGATCCGAACAGCTTCAAGGACGGCCGCTACATCGTCGTCCTGGCCGAGAAGCCGGCGGCCACCTACGACGGCGGCACGGCGGGCCTGCCGGCCACCAAGCCGGAATCCGGCCGGAAACTGGACGCCAACAAAGCTGAAGTCAAAAAGTACCAGGCGCACCTCAAGCACAAGCAGGCCGAGGTCGCCGGGCAGCAGGACGTCCGGATCCAGCGCCAGTTCACCGCAGCCCTCAACGGCTTCAGCGCCAAGCTGACCGCGGACCAGGCCATCAAGTTGGCCAAGGACCCCGGCGTCCTGGTGGTTGCACCGGACACGGAAAACGCGCCGGATTACTCCAGCACCGACTTCCTGAAGCTCAGCGGAGCCAACGGCACGTGGAACACCAGTTTCGGCGGCCAGGACGCGGCCGGCAAGGGAGTCGTCGTCGGCGTCCTTGACACCGGCTACACGCCCTCCAGCGCCTTCTTCGCCGGCGAGCCGGTCCAGCCCCTCGTCGGCGCGCCCGTCGTCGGGGTGCCCTACCGCACCACTGACGGCAAGATCGCCATGCTCAAGTCCGACGGCGACACCTTCGTGGGCGAATGCCAGAAGGGCCAGGACTTCGACGGCTCGGCCTGCAACTCCAAGGTGCTGAGCGCTCACTACTTCGCCGACGAGTTCCAGCATCACGTCCCGGCCGGCGGCCGCGCCCCCGGAGAAGTACTGTCTCCGGTCGATGCCGCCAGCCACGGAACGCACACGGCCAGTACCGCCGCCGGCAACGCGAATGTCGAGACGACCGTTGGTGGCCGTAGTTTCGGCCTGGCCAGCGGCATCGCACCGGCCGCGAAGCTCTCCATCTACAAGGTCTGCTGGGAAGACAACGATCCCAACACCGGCGGCTGCTACTCCTCCGCCGCCGTCGACGCGATCAACCAGGCCATCCTGGACGGGGTGGATGTACTCAACTACTCCATCTCCGGCGCGACGGACACCACCACCGATCCTGTCTCCCTGGCGTTCCTCTCCGCAGCCTCGGCTGGCATCTTCGTCGCAGCCTCGGCCGGCAATACCGGTCCGACGGCCGGCACCGTCGGCCATGGCGCGCCCTGGATGACCACCGTGGCGGCCAGCAGCTTCTCCCAGGAGCTGCAGGGCACCGTCGAGTTCTCCGACGGCAGCAAGTTCCGCGGCGCCAGCATCATGAACGGCGAGGTCGCGAACGCCGCCGTCGTACTGGCTGCCGATGCCGGGTTCGTGGCGGACCCGAACGCGGCGCTGTGTGGTCCGGATGCCCTGGATCCCGCCAAGGTTGCCGGCAAGGTCGTGGTCTGCGACCGCGGCCTCTTTGACCGTGTCGCCAAGAGCGCCGAAGTTTCGCGCGCCGGCGGCGTCGGCATGATCCTGGTGAACCTGAACGACTCCTCGCTGGACACGGACGCGCACGCCGTCCCGACCGTCCATCTGAACCCGCCGGCCACCGAGGCCGTCAAGGCCCAGGTGGCCGCGGACCCGGCCCTCACGGTTTCCCTGGTCAAGAAGGACACCACCGGGCTGCCCGGTGAGGCCCAGCCGCAGATTGCCGGCTTCTCGTCCACCGGCCCGCTGCTGGCCACCGGATCTGACCTGCTGAAGCCGGACATCACCGCTCCGGGCGTTGCCGTGCTGGCGGGCGCGTCGCCGATCGCTTCGGGCGGCGAGAGCTTCGGCTTCATGTCCGGCACCTCCATGGCGTCCCCCCACGTTGCGGGTTTCGGCGCGTTGATCCTGGGCAAGAACCCGGCGTGGTCCGCGGCCGCGGTGAAGTCCGCAATGATGACCACCGCCAGCGACGTCAAGCTCGCTGACGGCGCCAAGAATAGCGATGTCCTGGCCACCGGCGCCGGTCAAGTGGACCCGGCCCGTGTGCTGGATCCGGGCTTGGTCTACGACGCCAAGGAGGACGATTACCTTGCGTTCATCCAGGGCGGCGGCTTCGACCTGGGCATCCCTGGCATCGGCACCACCAAACCCCGCGACATGAACGTCCCGTCCTTCTCGCTGGGCAATCTGACCGGCAAGATCGAGGTCACCCGCACGGTGACGGCGCTGACCCCGGGCGTCTACCGTGCCAAGGTTGATGTTCCCGGCGTGAAGGTCAAGGTGACCCCCAGCGTGCTGAACTTCAGCGCCGCCGGTGAGAAGCGCACCTTTAAGGTGTCCTTCGAGAACCAGCGCGCTACGCTCGGAAAGTTCGCGACGGGTTCGTTGACCTGGCAGGGCGCCGGCAAGAACGTCGCCTCCCCGATCGCTGTGCGTCCGCAGTCCGTGGTGGCGTCCAACGATATTGCCTTCACCTCCGAAGGCGGCACCGGCTCCGGCGACATCAACCTCGTCTCCGGCACCAACGGGCCGGTCACCATGACCCTCGACGGTCTCTCCCAGGCCGATTCCACGGCCGTGGAGCTGGTTCCGGGCCCGTTCACCGGCGTGACCGATGCCTCGAACCTCGTCAAGACTGTCCAGGTTCCGGCCGGCACCCCGCTGGCCAAGTTCTCGGTCCTGTCCTCGGACGAGAACGCCGACTTCGATATGTACGTCATGACCCCCGCGGGCCCGCTCACGGTTGCCACGACTTCTGCCAGCGAGTCGGTGTCCCTCCCGGACCCCGCCCCGGGCGAGTACACCATCTACGCGAACCTCTATGCCAGCCCGAACGGCCAGGCCACCAGGGCGTCCGTGGATGCGGCAGTGCTCGGAGCCAACGTGGGCAACGCGACGCTGACGCCGAACCCGCTCCGGCTGGCCAACGGCGAGTCCGGCAAGGTCGCCCTGAACTGGAAGGGCCTAGCCGTTGGTTCCTACGTAGGCCGCGTGACGTTCGCCGGCGCAAGCGATCCGACGTTCGTCAGCGTTCTCGTGACCCCGGCCGGCGTCGCGGTGGTTCCGCCGACGTCGGAGGACCAGGACAGCAACGATCGTCCGGGCGAGGATTCCGACGACGGCGATTCCGGCAAGGACGACGGCGACCAGGACAAGAAGGACAAGGGCAAGAAAGTAAAGAAGGAGAAGGGCAAGATCCAGAACGGCGAGCTGGGCGACGCCCCGGACAACGCCGTCTAAGCGGCACCCCGGAACACAGCACTCCGGAACGCGGCAACGGCCGGCGGGATCCACCGCCGGCCGTTGCCGTTTAAGTCGCCTAAGCCCTGTGCCGGGGGCGGCCCGGTCGGGGATCGGTCCAGGCCTGTTTCAGATCGGGTGGGTTCAGATCGCGCCGGTGGAGCCGGCAGATCCGCCCAGCAGCGGCGCCATGGCGCGCCAGCGGGCGATTTCGCAGCCGTCGGTGCGGCTGAACCGGCTGTGCACTTCGCGCCCCAGGAACCAGCCCGTCACCACAGCGGTCTGCGGGCCGCCGTACTGCTGGGTGCAAATCCTGCCGGGCGCCGGCTTGGGGAAGAAGAGGCCTTCCCCGTGCCGCTGCACGGCCGCGAGGGCGGCGGCGGGATCCGGCAGCGTGGATGCGCTTGAGACGGTGCCGTCGCCGGCCACCAGCCGGAAGGTGTATTCCGGGGCTCCCGGTGACTCCGTCAGGCGGATGGTGAGATCGACGTCGTTCCGGCCGTGGATGGCTGTCATGGCTGTCCTTCCCAAGTTTCGGCAGGCTGCCGGGCGCTGGCCCCGGCTGCCTCTGCGGCCAGCGCGTCCAGCAGGGGCGTCAGTTCCCGCAGCAACCGGTGCCGCAGTTCCTGCGACTCGGCGGCGAATGCCCGCTGGTAGGCAACGTAGTCGGCCTTGCCGTCCGCTGTCTCGATCCTGATGGCGGGGTAGCCCCACCCGCTCAGGTCATAGGGGGAGGCCTGCATGTCCATGGCCCGGATCCGCCAGGAGAGTTCGAAGCAGTCCATCACGAGCTCGCTGGGCAGTACCGGCGCCAGCTTGTAGGCCCACTTGTACAAGTCCATGTTCGCGTGGAGGCAGCCGGGTTGCTCCATGGCCCGCTGGTTCTCCCTGCTGGGCTCGAGGCTGTTCAACGGAACGGCGTCCGGGGTGTAGAAGCGGAAGGCATCGAAGTGCGAGCAGCGGATCCGGTTGTCCTCCACCACCTGGTCCGTGCGGGCGGAACCGAGCCGCAGCCGGAGGTATTCGTGCCGCAACTCGAACTTGTCCTGCCGGTAGACCATGGCCCACTCGTGCAGCCCGAAGCAGCCGAACTGGGCGGGCCTCGCCGCGGTCCCGGAAAGTATGATGCCTGCGAACTGAAGAGCTTCCCGGCGGTCACGCAGGAAAGCCCCCACGTCCACGGTGGCGGCCGTGGTACCCGCCGGCAGCCCGGCGGCGGCGAGTTCGCCGTCGTCGGGGTTGCGGTAATACTTCCAGCCGGTCCGCTGGGCGGCTTCGGCGCCGGAGAGCAGGACGCCGGCGCCCGGGTGCCAGCGCAGCAGCTGGCCGGGCTTCTGGGTGTAATAGGTGAAGAGGAAGTCCTCCACCGGGTGCTTGAGACCGGCGGACCGCCGGGCAAGGTAGGGATCCGCGTAGCGACGGACGCGTTGCTGGTAGGCCGCCTGGCGCTGCAGCCAGTCTTCCTGCGGGTGATGTAACAGCTTAGACAGCTCCACCGGTGGCGCCCAGGACGTCCTTCGCGGCGTTCCAGGCGGCGATTTCGCAGCCGTCGCGCAGGCTGAAGTTCCATTCGACGGATTTGCCGTCGACGACGCCGGTCACGGTTGACTGTTGCGGACCGCCGTACTGCTGGGTGCACGCCTGGCCCTTCACCGGCCACGGGCTCATGATGGCCGGATTATTTTTCAAGGCGGTGCATGCCGCGGCGGCGCTGGGGTGCTGGCTTTCAGCAGCGGGGACGCCGTTCTGGCATACCAGCGTGAAGTTGCTGGGGGCTGCGGTCTCGGAGGGCTTGACCAGAATGGCCAGCTCGGCGTTGCCTTGGCCCGGCCCCGGAGTGAGCGGGGCCGCTGAGGGTGAGGGGGCCGGCGACGTTGTTTCCGTGTCCGGCGAGGGAGTGCCGGGGGAGGGGCTCGCGGCTGTGGCCGTCGGGGAGGGGACGGCGGATGAGGGGGACGGAGTGGGCCCGTCACCCGGTGAGCAGGCGGCCAATCCGGCGACCGCCATCAGAACGAGCGCCGCGTGGCTCAGTTGCTTGCGCATCAGCGTCCTCCTCTGTCTCGAACCAGTCTACCGCCGGGGCGCACCTTCCGGCGCTGTCCTGGTGGCGGCGATGAGGTGCATCATGGACGCATGCAGTTGGCGGACCTGATCCCGGGTCAGGCCCAAGCGGGCCATCATGGCGCCGGGGACCGCAACCGCCTGCTGCCGAAGCGATTCGCCACTGGGAGTCAGCCGCACGTCGAGGGTGCGCTCGTTGCCTTCCATGCGCTGACGGGTGATGAGGCCGGCCGTTTCGAGCCGCCGCAGGAGCGGCGAGATGGTTGCCGGCTCCTGGGCGAGGGCCTCGCTGATGTCGCGGACGGACCGCGGGCTGGATTCCCAGAGGCACAGCATCACGAGGTACTGGGGGTGGGTCAGTCCGAGCTTGTCCAGCTCGGGCTTGTACGCGCCCACCACACTCCGGGACGCCACCGTAAGCGCGAAGCAGAGCTGATGCTCCAGCAGAAGGTCGTCCTCGGCGGCGTCTCCGCGGGTTTCCGTTGTCATATTGGACATGTAGGCTCCTCCCGATAGTTAGTGCACTAATCATTAGCGTACACTGGTGTCATTGTCTTATTCGCAGGAAAGGATAGCGATGGCCAAGGAAAACTCAGCCCAGAGGTTCATGCGGGCAACCGGGAAGCTCCGTGCAATCTTCGGGCCGGCCAACCGCAGTTCCCTCGTGCACGAGATGACGGAGCAGAACAAGGAACTGCTGGAGCAGCGGGAGGCCGAGACCCAGCAGTGGGAGACACTCCGGCGCCCCGACGGCAGCACCTACGTCGTGCCCCGCAACCCAGACGACAAATCCCTGCGTTAAGCCGTTCCCCGCCCGCCCCAAAGGGCCTGTGGCGAACCGGCTGGGCCGGGTTGTTTTGGCAATCCCAGGCGTAAAATAAGGGCACAGGAACTCTCCTGCCAGCGCAGTGCTGCTTGACCTGTAACCAGGGAAGGGAGTGGGAATCGTGGCACGTCCAGTAATCCGCTTTATGAGCGCGACGAACAGGCTGCGGTTCGTCTTCGGGCCGGCCACCCGAGGGGACTCGGATGCCCCCATCATTCACAGAAACGACGATTTTGAGCACGCCTCCGAGACCGACCTGGCCGACTTTGAGGTGGAGACGGACTCGCACGGGCATCATTACGCGGTCCGCAAGGAAGACCTTTGGAAAGAAGAGGTCTGACAGCCCTTTCCGGCATCACGCGGAAAGGGAGCATGAAGAAGCGGGCGGCGCCTGCGAACGGCTCCCTTCTTGATGCGCCGGGTTTTTTCTGCGCATCGAGTGGGCGGGCCCGGGACTAGCGGCCGGTGCCGCCGTAGACCGTCGCCTCGTCTTCGCTGTCCAGATCGAAGGCCTTGTGGATGGCGCGCACGGCGTCGTCGAGCAAATCCGCATGCGTGACGACGGAGATGCGGATCTCCGAGGTGGAGATCATGTTGATGTTGATCCCCGCAGCGGACAGCGCCGCGAAGAACCGTGCCGAGACGCCCGGGTGGGAGCGCATGCCGGCGCCGATCAGGGACAGCTTGCCGATCTTCTCGTTGTACTCGATGTTCTCGAAACCGATCTCCCCCTGGGCGGCGCGGAGGGCGGCCAGCGCGTCTGCACCCTCGACGATCGGCAACGTGAAGGAGATGTCCGTCCGGCCGGTGCCGTGGGTCGAGACGTTCTGCACGATCATGTCGATGTTGGAGTGCGCATCCGCGATGACCTGGAAGATCGCTGCAGCCTTGCCCGGGATATCCGGGACACCGACCACCGTAACCTTGGCTTCGGAACGGTCGTGCGCAACGCCGGAGATGATTGGCTGCTCCAAGGCAACTCCCTCTTGAGTCGTGATTTTGTCGTCGGCGCTGGGCAGGACCCAGGTGCCTTCAGTCTGGCTGAATGAGGAACGGACGTGCAACGGCACGCCGAAACGGCGCGCATATTCGACGCAGCGCAGATGCAGGATCTTGGCGCCGGACGCGGCCAGCTCCAGCATTTCCTCGCTGGAAATACGGTCGATCTTGCGGGCGGACGGAACGACGCGCGGATCGGCGGTGTAGATGCCGTCCACGTCCGTAAAAATCTCACAGACATCCGCGTCGAGCGCGGCGGCCAGCGCCACCGCCGTCGTGTCCGAACCGCCGCGGCCCAGCGTGGTGATCTCATTGGTGGTTCGGCTCATGCCCTGGAAACCGGCCACAATCGCGATGTGCCCCTTGTCCAGCGCGGTGCGGATACGGTGCGGGTCGACGGCGATGATCCGGGCCTTGCCGTGGATGCCGTCGGTGATCATGCCCGCCTGGGAGCCGGTAAAGGACTGGGCCGAGGCACCGAACTTGTTGATGGCCATGGCCAGCAGGGCCATGGAGATGCGTTCTCCGGCGGAAAGGAGCATGTCCATCTCGCGCGCCGGGGCGGAATCGGTCACCTGCGCCGCGAGGTCGAGGAGTTCATCGGTGGTGTCGCCCATGGCCGAGACAACCACCACGACTTCATCGCCGGCGTTGTGGGCGTCCACGACCCGCCTGGCCACGCGCTGGATCCCCTCCGCGTCCGCCACTGAGGAACCGCCAAACTTCTTCACCACCAGGTGCTTGGTGACGGCGGACGAGACGGGCAGCTCCTGGAGCTGCGATCCGGGCTGGACTTCGGTAGTGGGCAAACTCATGCGCGCACCCTCACTCGATCATCGGGGTTCTGGGCCAAGCAACCAAACGGTGCGACGGCGTAACTTCTGAGCCCAGTTTATCGCCGCCAGCCGCCAGTCGTTGAATTGTGACCGAACGCGGGACGGCGGCCTCTCCCGCCCCGCGGGACATGCGCCCCGCTGGGGACGAAGGCTGGGCATGTCCTCCCGCCCCTTGGGACATGCCCTCCGCTGGGGGCAGGGGCCGGGCCTGCTGCCACTACGTCCGTTGTTGGGCGGTTGAACTGGACATGTCCATCCGCGGGTTGGCTCGGGTGCTGCCACGGTGGCCAGACGTGGCAGCGCGGCGGCCGTCGGTGCGGCCGGTTGCGGGGTGCTGCGGCGCGGCCGGTCAGCTCAGCGCGTTGCGGCGGCCCTCGAAGGCGCGGCCCAGCGTGACCTCATCCGCGTACTCGAGATCCCCGCCCACGGGCAGGCCAGACGCCAGCCGGGTCACGGCGATACCGATCGACTTGAGCATCCGCGCCAGGTAGGTGGCCGTGGCCTCGCCCTCCAGATTGGGGTCGGTCGCGATGATGATTTCCTGGATGGCGCCGTCGTTGAGCCGGGTGAGGAGCTCGCGGATCCGAAGCTGCTCGGGGCCGATGCCGGCAATCGGATTAATAGCCCCGCCCAGCACGTGGTACCTGCCGCGGAAGGAGCGCGTACGCTCAACGGCCAGCACATCCTTGGACTCTTCCACGACGCAGATGATCGAGGGGTCCCGGCGCGGGTCACGGCAGATATTGCAGTGCTCCTGCTCGGTGACGTTGCCGCAGATCGTGCAGAACTTGACCCGCTCCTTCACCGAGGTGATGGCATCGACAAGCCGTTTCATGTCCTGCGGATCGGCCTCGAGGATGTGGAACGCCAGCCGCTGGGCAGACTTGGGCCCAACTCCGGGAAGGCGTCCGAGCTCGTCGATCAGCTCTTGAACTGCACCTTCGTACACAATGTCCTCGTTCGTTTGTGGTGGGGATAAGTCGGGTCAGCCGTGGGCTAGAACCGCGGCGGCAGCGGGCTTCCGTCCAGGGAGCGCTCTTCAACCAGCTTTCCGCCCAGGATGCGCTCGACGGCAGCCCGGCCGAAAACACCCGATTCCTCGATCGTTTCGTCATCCGCGCTGGGAATGTCCGGAAGGTGCGCGGTGGTTGACGCAGCCCGGGCTGGTGCCTTGGCGCGCCCGGCCTCGGCCTCGGGGCTGTTGGACAGCCGCTGGTAGAGACTTTGGCGCCCTCTGGTGTCTGGAGCGGGGGGAGCAGCGGGCACTGACGGCGTCCGGCCGTTCGAGTGCGCAACCGCCGGCACCGGGACGGCCGGTTCAACAACCGCCGGTTCAGCAACGGCCGGTTCAGTTACCGCCGGCTGGGGGGCGGCTCGGGTGGCGGTGCCCTCCATCTGCGGCGGGACTTGCGCAGCCGCCGGTTCGTAGTGTGAGGGTTCCGACTCGACGGCGGGCGCCTGAACGGCGGTCTCTGCCGCTGTCGGAACGTAGGGGCCTACGTTGCTTTCGGCGCCGACGGTCCAGATCCCGGCAGTCTGCTCGACGGCGCGGCCCCACGGATCATCCGAGGCATCCGGCGACTGCAGCGCAGCAGCCACCTTCGAGGACGGGGCGGCGCCGGCACCTGCCGGAACCGCTGTCTTCTTGGGTGCGGGCTTGGCCGCGGCTGCTGGCAGGGCACGGCTGGGCGCCGGGGCTGAGGGATCCCAGTCCATCGGCGGTTCCTCGTCCAGCGGCGGAGCGTCTTCATCCCGCGGCGGACCCCAGTCATCATCTGGATAGGCGTACGAGTCCGGGAGATCAACTGGTTTAGCGGGCGGGGCCGGCTCCTCGGCGGAGGGGAAGGCCGGGGCGGAAACCCGTGGCTCCGTTGGCGCCGGGGGCCCCGCCGCCGTTGCACGTTGGGCGCCCTGCACTGGCTCAGACACCGGCGCCTGGATAGCGCCGGCCGCAACCGCGGGCACGGAGGCCGCGGGGCCGTCCGTCCGCGGTGCGGGTTGCTGGGCGTCCGGGGCGAGGCCCCAGTCCGCATCGATGGACGTTGCCGGGATGTCCCGGCTAGCGGGCGCTTTTGGGTTTGGCTCAGAGCTCGCTGCGCTGTTGGTGCCGCCGGCCACGGCCTGGATCTGGCAATCGATGCCGATCGTCTTGTGGATCGCCTGCCGCAAATTCTCGGCGTGGTCGGCCCGGCCGAACGCACCGGCCAGGCCGGAGGTGGTGAACGCCAGCGTCAGAACCTGGTCCTCGAAATGGCCCACTTGGGCGTTGGGTTCCACTAGCGCCCAGGTGCTGCGCTTGATCTTGGTCAGTGTCTGCAGGATCTCGGGCCAGGCGCGGCGAAGAACTTCGACATCGCCCTTTGACCCGGAGGCCGGAGCCGCCGGGGGCACGGAGGCGGCGGGGACCGGCCGGGACTGCGCCGGATTCGGGTGTACTGGTTCCGGCCGCACCGGGCTGGATGCGCCGGACGAGGCGGCCTGTGAAGGCGGGGCGGCCTGGACCGACGGGGCCTGGCCGGCTGGACCGCGCTTGGCAGCCGCGCGCTCCTCCACGGGCCAGTCGCCCGTGCTCACTCGCGGTGCGGTCAGCGGTTCCCGGGCCGGTTCTCCGCCGCGCTGGTCGGAGGAGGGGGAACGCCCAGGCGCGGATGCCGCGGGTGCCGGAGCGTCCGTCCTGGCGGGGGCTGGACTGGTCATGGTCGCTACCGGGACGGCGGAGGCCGAGGTTGCCGGTGAGGCAGGCAAGGATGAAACTGCGGCGGCAGGCGCAGCAATGGCGGTGGAAGCCCCGACGTCGTTCCCTGCGTAATTCAGGCGGCGCTCCACCCGGTCGATCCGGGCGGCAATGCCCCGTTCGGTCTGTTCCGAGCTCGGCAGCAGGATGCGGGCGCACAGCAGTTCGAGATGCAGACGCGGCGAGGTGGCGCCAGTCATCTCGGTGAGTGCGGTGTTGGCGACATCCGCCGCGCGGGAAAGCTCTGCGGCACCCAGGTTGTGCGCCTGGTTCTGCATGCGGGCGATCTGGTCAGCTGGCATGCCGCGGAGAATGGACTGGGCGCTTTCGGGCATGGCCTGGACGATGATCAGATCGCGGAAGCGCTCGAGCAGGTCCTCCACGAAGCGGCGGGGATCATGTCCGGTCTGGATGACCCGGTCCACCGCACGGAAAACCGTCGCGGAGTCGGAGGCCGCGACCGCTTCGACCACGTCATCCAGCAGCGAGGCATGCGTATAGCCCAGGAGGGCGACGGCGAGTTCGTAGTCCAGCCCTGCCGGTCCTGCACCCGCCATGAGCTGGTCCAGCACCGACAGCGAATCGCGCACCGAACCGCCGCCGGCCCGGATGACCAGTGAGAGCACGCCGGGGGCGACGGGGACGTCTTCCTGCTTGCAGAGCAGTTCCAGGTACGCCATCAGGGGCTCCGGCGGCACCAGCCGGAAGGGGTAGTGGTGCGTGCGGGACCGGATGGTGCCGATCACCTTGTCCGGCTCGGTGGTGGCGAAGATGAACTTGATGTGCTCCGGCGGCTCTTCCACGATCTTGAGCAGGGCGTTGAAACCGGCAGACGTGACCATGTGGGCTTCATCGATAATGAAAATTTTGTAGCGGTCCCGGACCGGGGCGTAGGTAGCCCGTTCACGCAGATCCCGGGCGTCGTCGACGCCACCGTGACTGGCGGCGTCGATCTCGATGACGTCCAGAGAGCCGGAGCCGCCGCGGGCGAGTTCGATGCAGCTGGGGCAACTGCCACAGGGGGTGTCCGTGGGGCCCTCCGCGCAGTTCAGGCAGCGGGCCAGGATGCGGGCGGAGGTGGTTTTACCGCAGCCGCGAGGGCCGGAAAACAGGTAGGCGTGGTTGACGCGGTTCTTGCGCAGCGCCGTCATCAACGGCTCCGTCACGTGTTCCTGCCCGATGACGTCCGCGAAGGAATCGGGGCGGTATCTACGGTAAAGGGCAGTTGTAGCAGTCACAGATAAACCCTACCAATCGGCACAGACATAAAAGACCCCTCATGTACCCGCCAGAGCCTATTTACCCTTGCTACCTTCCGGTCCTGGGGGAGTTCAACAGGATGACGCCACATGAGGGGCCGTCAGTAAGCTTACCCGACGTTTGAGTATGCCTCGAATCCTGCCCTTTACCGTCCGCTGGTTCCCCGTGGGCGTACTCAGGGTCAGGGTGGGAGGGGGCTGAATGCGACTATGTCCAGGCTCTGCCGGCTGCGCGGGGCAGGTCCGGTGAGGGGAGGCGAAACCGCTCAATTGGGCGATGCCGAAAAGTTCAGGTAGTCTAGTATCTGCTTTTGATTCAGAAGCTACTGGAGAATTCGCCTAGCGGCCTATGGCGCACGCCTGGAACGCGTGTTGGGTTAACGCCCTCGGGGGTTCAAATCCCCCATTCTCCGCGTTTGGCCCCGGTCCTAGGACCGGGGCCTTTTTGCGCCTGCGGGCCCTTTTGGCCAGCCTCGCGGCTAGCCTCCCGCTCAGGCCGGATAGCCCAGCCTGCGGAGGCGGTCCCGGGCTGCCTGCTCGCTCGGGCCCATCCGCCCCAGAGCCAGATGGACGACCCCGAGGGTCACCCGGGTGGCCAGCCGCACCGGGAGCGGGATGGGCCCCAGACGTGCGGTCCGGAGGCCCAGCAACTCCCGGTACTTGGGGTCGAGACTGGTCACGGCGGCAGCGAACAGCACCCGGTAGCCCGGCCGAAGAACCGGGTGGAGGGGCGGATTGCGGATAAACGCCACCGTCTCGGTAACCCTCTCATCGCAGCGGAGCTCGCCCTCGTCGTACCAACGGTCCAACTGCTGGCGCATTTCCGCCTCGCTGAGCGGCGGAGCGTCCACGCCCATCAACCGGCCGGCCTGGGCCCACTCGCGGACATAGGCATCCGGTCCGCCCGGAATGGGCCGGCCCCAGATCTTGTGGACCGAGAGAAAAGCGTCGGTGAAGGCAATATGGACCCAGCGGAGCAGTTCGGGATCGTTGGCCGCATAGCTCCGGGCCGTGCCGTGTCCGTCCACGTAGTCTCCGCGGACGGTGCCGTGCAGCCGCAGCACCCAGTCGGAAGCCGCCCGGGCAGCGGCCGTCGAACCATAGGACACGGTGAAGATCCAGCGGATCGTTCCGGCCAGCCGCCCCAGTGGGTCTTCACGGAAGCGGGAGTGATCATGGACGCCGGCCAGGGCCCCTGGATGCAGGGCCTGCATCAGCAGCGCCCGGATGCCCGCCACGATCGTCGGCATGTCCCCGTGCACCGCCCAGACAGCCGAGCCCGGCAGGTGATAGCCGGCGTCGTCCCCCTCCGCTAACCGGGGCACCCACTCGGGCACGGCGTCCCGAGTTCCGGTGAACGTCTGCTTGAGCTCGGACTGCAATTCCCTCAGGAGGTTGCGCATGGTCAATTCTTGCGCACTTGCGCACACTCAACCCAACCGCTGCCCGCAACGGAACTTATCCGCCCAACACGCAGTCCCCGCTGCGGCTCCGGTGCCGCCCTAGGAAGCTGCTGGCGGGTACTGCATTCTCACCCAACCCGGCGCTACATGACACCTGCTTCTCTACCGGGGACTACTGGGCTGCCACTCGGGCGCTACTGGGAGGACATGAAAAAACTTGAACGGGCCCCCAAAAGGGCGGTTTTACGGTTCACAGACCCTACCGGCTGTGTTCCCATGGGTAGGTGAGTCCGTCGAGATTGGGGTCTGGCGGGCATACTGCAGGAGTCACATCGTGGGAAAACACCGGGGAAACTCATCGAGTGCGAAAGCAATCAGGACGCGCACCGTCACTTTGCGCTGTTTGTCGGGGGGCGTCTGCCTGTCGCTGGCCGTCGTGGCCTTCGGGCTGCAGGGGCTAGCGGGCACCGTCGCCCGCGGCACTCAGAATTCCGCACCGGCCACTGGCACTGTGGGGCCGCGCGCGCTGGATCCGGGCGTTTCGGCCGCTGCCCCGCGGACGGCGGAAACGCCGAGAGAGTTTACCGCGGACTCCTTGGCGCTCATGGCGTTCAGCCGATCCGCCGTCGGGACAACTTCCAAAGAGGGAGGCAGCGGCGAGCTCAATGTTGCGTCCGCCAGCTTGAAGCGGCCCTCACAGGGCTCACTCATGGCTCCGCTTGAATCCTTGGCGGAGACTTCTTCGTTCGGGCTGCGCACCAGCCCGCTGACTGGTTCCGCACACGAATTCCACTGGGGCCAGGACTTTGCGGCGCCCTGCGGCACCCGTGTCTATTCCGCGGACTCCGGCGTGGTGCGGGCCGTCGGCTGGCACCCCTGGGGCGGCGGCAACCGGGTGGAAATCGACCACGGCAACGGACTCATCACGACCTACAACCATCTCGAAGCGATAGCCGTCAAGAAGGGTGATTCGGTGCGGGTGGACGAGGTCATCGCCCGGGTTGGAACCACCGGATCCTCGACAGGCTGCCATTTACATTTCGAGACCATCCTCAATGGCTCGCACTCCGATCCGCACCAGTGGACGCTGCTCCCCACCAGGCAGGTGGACCAGCTTGGCCCCATCGCTATGACCAGCTACGCGCCGGACGTCGACAAAACCTCCAACGCCAGCCTGGGCTGGGCCATCCCGGTCCGGGAGGATTTGACCCACGTGGTGGCCGGCGGCGCTCAGGAACGGTCCGGCGTTGCTGAGGCGGCAAAGCAGCCCGCGACCACCTCTGCCGCGGCAACCGAGGCAGCCGCCTCACCGCCTGTCACTCCGTCCCCGACGACGCCGCCTGCCGCCACCACGCCGCCTGCCACCCCGTCCCCGACGACGCCGCCTGCCGCCCCGTCCCCGACGACCCCGCCTGCCGCCCCGTCCCCGACGACCCCGCCTGCCGCCACCACGCCGCCTGTCACTCCGCCGTCCGCG
The DNA here is from genome assembly GCA_025464925.1 of Arthrobacter sp. Next base: position 1,228 of record JAODMS010000022.1, on the reverse strand, counting down.
CCGGCATCGACAGGAACGCCGGGCGTAGGGCCGGCGGACCCAGCCACAACCACCCCGCCGCCTACGGTGACGCCGGCACCCGCGCCGGATCCCTCGCAGGCTCAGTCGGTTCGCGCCAGCCCAGCTTTCTCCGCGCCCGCCACAGTGCAGCCGGTGCAGCCGGTGCTTCCGGAGCCGGCTGCTTCTCCTGCCCCTACGGGTGACCCGGTGCCCCCGCCGCCCGTGACAGTCACCACCGAACCGACGGTGTCGCGGGAGCCCACCGCGACACCGAGTCCTTAGGGCCAGTGGGCCTGTCAGGTACTGACCAGATCCAAGAAAGCATGCTGCCCGGCTCTGCGAAGGGGAACCTCGGGAAGCGTTGGGAAACCGCGACGGCGATGCTGTGGCAGTCTTTGCCTCCCCCGTGGAGCCGGGCATGCGAGGTCCTCGGGGCGGATCTGATGTTGATCAATGTGGACGGCCCCACGGGCCATCCTGTGAGTTCGATGCCGCCCCTATCGCTAAGCACGCTCACCGTTTAGACTGACCGCACCCTCCACCATTCCGGGCATATCCATGGTGCAGCCACCTTTGCCTATCGCTATGCAACCTGATGCATTCCCGTGGAGGGCGCATCAAAACGCTTCGTGAATCACAATTGGGCACTCAACTTGGGGGCCCGTGAAACCAGGAGGAAAGTGATGACAGGGAACAAAGCCGTTGCCTACAAAGGGCCAGGCAAGGTCGAACTCATCGACATTGACTATCCCAGCTTCGAACTCAAGGACGGGCCGGGCGTCAATCCGGCCAACGTGGGCCGTTCGGTGCGCCACGGAGCGATCCTCAAGACGGTCGCGACCAACATCTGCGGCTCGGACCAGCACATGGTCCGCGGACGCACCACCGCCCCCGCGGACCTCGTGCTCGGCCACGAGATCACCGGGGAGGTGGTGGAAGTAGGGCCGGACGTGGAATTCATCAAGGTCGGAGACCTGTGTTCGGTCCCGTTCAACATCGCCTGCGGCCGCTGTAAAAACTGCAAAGAAGGCAAGACCGGCATCTGCCTCAACGTCAACCCGGACCGGCCCGGCAGCGCCTACGGCTACGTGGACATGGGCGGCTGGGTGGGGGGCCAGGCCAACTACGTCCTGGTGCCGTACGCGGACTGGAACCTCCTGAAGTTCCCGGACAAGGACCAGGCCATGGAGAAGATCCTGGACCTGGCCATGCTGTCCGACATCTTCCC
>JAODMS010000229.1 GCA_025464925.1 Arthrobacter sp. | reverse complement strand
GTCCGGGCTGCTCGGGCTGACCTTTGTCCTGCTGGTGGCGGTCGTCTACAGCTGTGTGGCGCTGCTGGCCCGGAAGCTGCTGCACTCCCGGCCCGGGGCGGCCCGCCGGGTAACGCTGGCCAGCGGGCTCATCATGCTGGTCCTGGGCGCGGTACTGCTCTCCGAACAGCTCATCCCCTTGTTCAGCCAAGCCTTCGCCCACAGCTAAGACGTATCCGGCCTACTTGCGCTGCATGTACCACTCGGTGAAGGACGAGGCCCGGCCATCCGCTGTCAACTGGATGATCCAAAGGTTGTCGTAGATGCGGCCGGTTCCGCGGTAGCTGGTGAGGCCCTGGATGAAGGCCCTCCCGCCGTCGACTCCCAGCAATTTCCACTCGAAGGTCCAGTCATCAGGCTCGTCGCGCACGGCAAGCCAGTGCTCCACGATCTGTTTCCGTCCGCGCCAGGGCTCGGGTTCATCCGGGCTCGTGGCGTAGACGGCGTCCTCCGTGAACAGCGCCCGGATGTCTTCCGGCTCGTTCGACCTCCACGCCGTGATGTAGCGCTCCATCCAGCGCGCGGCAGCATCTCTCATGCCTCGTTTGTACCCGCTGCGGCGGAGGCCCGCAAGGGCCCCAGGGCGGCCGCTGGCGCGCCGGCCTGGGGCCTGCCGCCTCTTCCAGAGCACGGCCGCCGGGCCTAGACTCTACTCACTCAATCAGGGGAGTTCCCGGCCCGTGCGGCGAGGGGTGGCGCGGACCACAAGAGGAAGAATTCGGCATGAGACTCGTCGTCGACCTCAACAAATGCCAGGGTTACGCCCAGTGCGCGTTCCTTGCCCCGGACGTCTTCGCCATCCGGGGGGACGAGGCCCTGGTGTACGACGCTGCTCCGGACGAGGCGCAGCACCGAAAGATCCTGCGGGCCGCGGCGGCGTGTCCGGTCCAGGCGATCCAACTGGACGGCGCGGACGAACCTGCCGGGTCACAGCCCGCCGGTTCCCGGAAGGCCACGCCAGCGCAGGGCAACGGCCGCCGCGCACCGTTCAAGCGGACCGGACGGATTGTCATCGTCGGCGCGTCACTGACTGGCCTCCGGGCCGCGGAACGGGTGCGCGAGGAAGGGTTCAGCGGGTCGCTGACCGTCGTCGGCGACGAGCCAGTCGAGCCCTATGACCGGCCGCCGCTGTCCAAACAAGCCTTGACGGGGTGGGTGCCCCCGGACCAGACCGCACTGCCCCGCCGCCGCCGAATCGACGCAGACTGGCGGCTCGGTGTGGCGGCCAGCGGACTCGACCTTGCCGAGAAGCAGCTGCACCTCGCGGACGGAACCCGGATCGGGTTCGACAAGTTGTTAATCGCCACGGGCGTGCGGGCCCGCCCCTGGCCAAACCCGGCTGAGGCCGCACTGGAGGGCGTCCTGACCCTGCGCACAAGTGCGGACGCAGCACTGTTGCGGCAGATGCTCGCCGCCCGGCCGCGGCGGGTCCTCGTCATCGGTGCAGGATTCATCGGCTCAGAAATCGCTTCAGTGTGCCGGGAACTGGAACTGCCGGTGACGGTCGCTGAGGCCGGCGCGGCCCCGCTCGGCGCAGCGCTCGGTGGGGTCGTCGGCGCAATCGCGGGGGACCTTCAACGGGAGAATGGCGTCGACCTGCGGTGCGGCGTCCGGGTGGTATCCCTGGAAGGAAACCCCGAGGGCCGCCTGCGTCGTGCCCATCTCTCCGACGGCACAAGCCTTGAGGTGGATGTGGCGGTTGCCGCGCTCGGGGCGGTCCGCAACGTCGAATGGCTGGCAGGTTCAGGGCTGGCGTGCGGCATCTGGGGAGTCGCTAGCGATGCCGGCTGCCGTGCGTTCGATGCAAATGGTTTGGTCACCGATAACATCTTCGTCGCCGGCGACGTCGCCCGTGCGCCGCAGCCCATGTTCGGATACCAGTTCCTGGCGAGTGAGCACTGGGGCAACGCTCTTTCCCAGGCCGAGGTCGCGGCGCACAACATGGTCAGCGGTGAGGCCGAGAGATGGCCGCACCTGGTGGTGCCGCAGTTCTGGTCCGTCCAGTTTGGAACCGAAATCAAGAGTGTGGGCGTCCCGTCGGCCGCCGACGAGGTGATCATCGCCCAAGGTTCGGTGCCCCAGCGAAGATTCCTTGCTGTCTACGGCTACAAGGGCCGCATCGTTGCCGCCGTGGCCTTCAACCAGAACAAGTGGCTGGAATTCTACGAATCGCTCATCGAGCAGGCGGCCCCCTTCCCGCCATCCTTCCACCATGTGGACAAGCCCGCGCGGCTCCAGCCCGTGCCGGCAGGGTTCCGGCCCATGGCCAGCCCCACCCAGGACGCAACCGTTGTGGTGACCGGTCATGCTCCCAGCGAACGCCGCGCCACCTTGATGCACCACCCCGCCTCCCCTAGCGTACCGGCCCCGGTACCGGCGCAAGAGCACTAAACCACGAGCCAAGGAGCCCTCACTATGAACCAGCCCAGCATCTGGGATCAGATCCTCGACTTCTCCAACCGGGCAAACCCCTACCCGCTCTACGCCGAGCTCCGCAAAACCCCGGTAACGCAGCTACCGGACGGAAGTTACCTGGTGAGCAGCTACGCGGCGATTGCCTCGCTGCTGCACGACCCGCGGGTGAGCTCGGATGTCAGCCTCAACCCGGCGGCGACCGAAGCGGGCGCGGGAGGCGAAGGGGGCATGTCGCCGACTTTCCTCAATATGGACCCCCCTGACCACGACAGATTTCGGCGGATCGCCATGCGCAACTTCGGCCCGCCGCACTCCCCCGGACGGGTCGCCGGCTTGGAGTCCAGGATGACGGAGATCGTCACCGAACTGATCGACGATCTGGAAGGCAAGACCCGGATCGACATCGTCGACGATCTGGCTTATCCCCTTCCGGTCACGGTAATCTGCGAGCTTCTGGGCGTCCCTCCTGGAGACGAACGCCGCTTTCGGGTCTGGGTGGATGCAGCCCTGGAATCTACAGACCCCAGTCTCGACTCCGAGGCGCAGCAACAGAAGCGGATGGAAGCTGGGCAGGAACTGCGCACCTTCATGGAAGAACTGGTCGAGACCCACCGGCAGTCGCCGGGCGATGACCTGCTATCGGCGATGGACAGCGACGACGGCCCCGAAGGGCGGATGCCTGCCGAACAGCTGGTGGGCACCGGCCTGCTCCTGCTCATTGCCGGGCATGAGACTACGGTGAACCTTATCGCCAACGGTGCGCTGACCTTGCTGCGCCACCCGGACATGCTCCAAAGACTGCGCACCGACCCCGATCTGGTCATCCCGCTGGTGGAGGAGCTGCTGCGCTATGAACCGCCGGTGCACTTCGTACCCTTTCGGACAGCCCTCGACAACATCGACATTGCGGGCACGACCATCCCCAAAGGCTCCGGGATCACGCTGGTCCTGGCCGCCGGCAACCGCGACCCCGACCACTTTTCCGACCCGGATCTCTTTCTTCCCGACCGGAAGAACAACGAACACCTTGGCTTCGGCGGCGGCATCCATCTGTGCTTCGGCGCACCCCTCGCCCGCCTGGAAGCCCAGATTGCCCTCACCGAGTTCGCCCTCCGCCTGCAGAATCCCCGGCTGGCCACCGACCCCCCGCCGTACCGGCCAAGCCCCTTCCTCCGCGGCCCGCGGCACCTGGCTGCAGACATCGACGGCATCACCGTTGCCGCCGGGACCCCGGCCAAGGAGACCGGCCTCACTTCACCTGCAAGATAGCAGTTCCCTGTCCGGTCCGAAGCCCTGTCCGGTCCGTCCGAAACGCCTGTCTGGCGCCTGCCCGGATTGCCGGACCCTAGCCCCGGTCGGCCCGGCCGTATTCCCGGTCCCAGAGTTCACGCACTTCCACGTCCTTGCGGATGCCTTTCACCGTTTCCAGTTCGGCGGGTTTCCGGCGCTGCCACTCCCGGGGATTCAGTGACTTCCGTCCGGTGTCCAGCAACAGCAACGCACGGTCCGTCAGCGCATCGTTGCGCAGGGTGAAGTCCGTCTTCCGGCGGCGCAGGACCTCCTGCAGCGCGGCCCGGGCGGCCCCGTATTCTCCGAGTTTCCGCAGGGAACGGGCCCGCACCAGCAGCAGCGCAGCCGAGAGGTCGTCCCCGTTGAGCAGCCCCTCGGTGTCCTCCGCCACCTCCGTGTCCCGTCCCAGCGCGGCCGCCAGGGAACAGCGCGCCAGGGCCATGGGTAACGACGGCGGGAGGCCGACCAGCGCCGCCAGTGCGGCCTCTCTCTGCCCGGTCTCCCGCAGCGAGTGGGACAAGGCGAGAAACACCGCCTCCTCGCTGAACAGCACCGGAACCTCGACGCGTTCGGCTACCTCGACGCGGGTGAGCACCCCGGACAGGTATTCGGAGGCGTAACGGTTCGCGTCGTCGTCGTTCCGCACGGAAAGGCCGCGCTGCAGCAGTTCGGAAGCACGCAGGTAGCCGCCGTGAGAGTACGCCAGCAGCCCGCCCATGAGGTAGCAGAGCCCGGCCCAGCCAGGGAACGTGCGTGCCAGGGTGATCAGCCGGTCCGGATCGGTGCTGCCGAAGATGGCGCCGTGCACGGACTTGGCTGCTTTGCCGGGCAGCTTACCGAGCCGGGGAACGCCGCCCTCCACCGCCAGTGTGCCGGGGATCCGTCCTGCCAGGACACCGGACACCATCCCACCCACGCTGTCCGCGAGGTTGCGCACGGGCGTCCGGATCAGGGCCGTGCGGAAGGGAGTCAGATCACGGGTGTCGCGGTAGAGGTTTCGAGGATATAGGGGTACGGATTCTGGGGGTCCGGCGCTCATCCACCCATGCTAATACGCGCTGCGGGCGGGCGGCCTGCCCGAGCCCGGTGTTAGGCCGAAGCCGCCCAGACGCCGACCACCCAGGTGCTGGCCGCGAGGCAGGCGAGCCCGAACTCGACGATCATGCCCAGGCCAGTGGCTTTCAGCGCGGCCAAGCTGGAGCCCACAGCGGTGCGGAAGACCCGGGTGCGGTGGAATTCGCTGAGCAGGAGGCCGGCGGTAAAGCCGACGACGAGCCCCACCACGGGGATGATGAACATTCCCACCACGCCCAGCACGAGCCCGGTGACCACGGAGCGGTTGGGGATGCTGTGCTGCTTGAGCTTCCGCCCGGTCAGCACGGCGCTGGCCACCAGCCCCGCCAGCACGAAGACCAGGCCGATGCCGAACACGACCCAGCCGGTGGTTCCGGCGCCGCCCCAGATGGCCCAGGCCAGCAGGCTCAGCCCGATCAGGATGCTGCCCGGAAGAACGGGGACGACAGTGCCGGCCACGCCCACGAGGATGGCAAGGCCGCAGAGGATCGTCACGATAATTTCGGGGTTCATGGCCCCAGTCTATGGTTTAGCCCGGCCCGGCCCCGCCCCGCCCGTAGAACAACGACGGCATCCGGCCGTGCAAGGGTTGCTGCGCTCAGCCGGCTGGGTGGGGTGGTTACGGTACTGGGCGGCTGATCAGTCAACACCCTTGATCTTTACCACGAACACGGCACCCAGCAGGCCGATCACGGCGGCCGTGGTGAACAGCGTGACATACCCGCCATAGTACTGAAGGGCGAGATACGCGAGGCCCGAGGCGAACACCTGCGGCAGGGAGTTGGCCACGTTGATGACCCCCATGTCCTTGCCCCGGTCCGCGGCCTGCGGCAACACCTGGGTCAGCAGCGCGAAGTCCACCGCCAGGTAGGCCCCGAACCCGATCCCCAGCACGGCAGCGCCGGCCAGGGCGCCGGGCCAGACCGGGAAAAAGGCCATGATCAGTCCCGCCATGGCGATGGTCACGGAGGATGCGATCACAAACGGTTTGCGCCTGCCCACCCGGTCGCTCCAAGGCCCGGCCAGCACCGCGGTGATCATCACCATGACCGCGTAAATGCCGGTAAGGACCAGCACACCCAACGCTGGGTTCTCATGCTTGATGATGTCCCGGAGGAAAAAGAGCAGGTACACGGTGGTCAACTGGTTGCCGACGTTCATCAAAAAGCGCGTGAGCCATGCCCAGGCGAAGTCCGGGTGGCGGACCGGGCTGATCCAGAAGCCCCTGAGGAAGCTGACCAGATGGAAGGGCGTGTGTGCTTGGCGCGGGAGCACAGGATCGTCGCGATGGAACAGATAGGGCAACACGGACAGCAGGAGGGCGGCAGCGCACAGCCAGTACCCCAACATGAAGTTTCCCGTCACCACGGCACCGAATACCGCGCTGAGCAGGATGCCCAAGGTCTGGCCCAGAGCCGCCAGGCCACCAACGCTTCCGCGCTGCGATACCGGCACACGGTCCGGGACTGCTGCCGTAATGGCTGCGTACGCCGCATTGGCGCCGAGCTGGACCAGGCACCAGAAAAGCACCATCAGCGCGACAGCCGTGGCCCCGGACAGGGCCAGAAGCGCGGCCGTGGCCAGGATGGCCCCCGCGAAAACCCACGGAGCACGCCGGCCGAAACCTGAAAGCGTGCGGTCCGACAGGGCACCAAAGAGCGGATTGGCCACCACCGAAACGGCGGCGCCGCAGCCGATAACAAGGGAAAGGATGGCCTCCTTGCTGGGCGCATCGATACTGATGGCCTGCTGGCCGAGAAACACGTTGATAGGGCCGAAAAAGGCGGCGTTGATTCCCACGTTGACCAGCACCAGTCCGGTGACCCAGCGTGCGGTGACCTTCCGCGTCGGCTCGGCGAGCGCCGTCGTCGGGCGCTCCCTAGCAGCAGCGGCAACCATGGCAGGATCCGGGACGGGTCCCGGCAGTCCGGACAGGCTCATGTGGCTCCCCCTGGAACTGATGAATCAGTGAACTCAGACTACCGTGGGGATCCTTTCTGCGCTGGCATGGAATGAGGCATTTCCGTTGGCGCCCAGTAGTGTCATCTCCGGATCTCCACATCGGGGAAATCATCGCTTCTTCTGGGGGAACTACATCTTGCTGCCGCTAAAATCGGGCTATCCTGCCCGCACGAAGGTTTGTGGACTGGCCGTTGCCGCCGTTCTGGCTCTGAGCGGTTGTGGGGCGGGCGCAGCAGGCGGGGCAAAGGATTCCTCCGGCGCGGTCAGCAGCCCCGACTCGGATCACGCCGTTGTTGTCCGGATCATCGACGGAGACACGTTCAAGGCCTCGGTCAACGGCGAGGAAAAAACCATCCGGCTCCTGAACGTGGATACCCCCGAAACCAAGGATCCCAATGCACCAGTCGAGTGCATGGGCCCCGAAGCGACGGCGGGCCTCGAACAGCTCCTGCCGGTCGGTTCAAGGGTGCGGCTGGAGCTGGACAAGGAGCCGCTGGACAAGTACGGCCGGACCCTGGCCGGCGTCTTTGACTCCGCCGGCAAGCTGGTGAATGCGGAGATCGCCCGACTGGGCCTCGGAGTGCCAGTTCTTTTCGAACCCAACAAGAAGTTCTATCCGCCGGTGGTTGAAGCCTTCGAGGAAGCCCGCGGGCGTGGCGTGGGGCTCAGCTCAGCGGACGTCCCCTGCCTGCCGGCCCAGCAGGTTGAACAGGCCGCCAAGACGGTTGAGGCGCTCGTTGCCGCACCGCTGGCTGATGTAGCCGCCGAACTGGACGAGGGCAATGCCGGGCTGGTGACGGCCCTCGCAACAATTGCCGCGCTCAAGGCAGCGGCGAAAGCCGAAAGCCGCGTCCACTGGGCCGCCTACAGACCGGCTCAGCTGGCAGCTCTGGTGACCCGGCTGGACCTGGCAGCGGCGGCAGGTTCATCGCGCCAGGCTGCGATTGGCGCCAAGAAGAAGGACCTCTCGGAGGCAGCCGCAGCGGAAGCTTCCCGCCGGGCCGCGGCAGCCGCGGCCGCAGCGGCGGCCACAGCCGAGGCCGAACGGCTTCGCAAGCTACCGCCCGCCCCGGCACCACCCGTGGATGTGCCACCCGTGTATGTGCCTCCGGCCTACGTGCCGCCAGCTGCCCCTGCACCTGCACCTGCACCTGCACCTGCCTCGAACCCTTACCCCGGCTACACCGGGCCTAGGTGCTATGCCCCGGGCGGCAAGTCATGGACGCCCTGCGCGAAGAAGTAGCCGGGTCGCCGGGTGTATGTTTCCTCTCACTTTCCGGCCTGTGACAGGCGTCGCTCGGGGTCCGGTGTAAGACTTGATAGTCGCGGCGCAGGCCGTGGACCGTAAAAGCGCCGAGGGAGCACTATGACCGCCAGCCAGGACCAGACCGCCGCCAAGATCCCCAAGCGGGTCATTTGGCTGGCCGTGGCGGGCGCCGTTGGCGGCTTCCTCTTCGGCTTCGACTCCTCCGTTGTCAACGGCGCCGTTGACGCCATCAAGGACGAGTTTGCACTCAGCGAGGCCGTAACCGGCTTCGCCGTGGCTGTGGCCCTCCTCGGCTGCGCGGCGGGCGCCTATCTGGCCGGCAAGGTCGCAGACCGCTACGGCCGGATCCCCGCCATGAAGATCGGCGCCGCGCTCTTCCTGATCAGCGCGCTCGGCACCGGCTTCGCCTTTAGCGTCTGGGACCTGATTTT
>JAODMS010000223.1 GCA_025464925.1 Arthrobacter sp. | reverse complement strand
AACTCTCCTGAATTTTGGGCCGGGAGCGCAAGCGCGATCAACGCGTTTCCTCTCTGCAGTGTCCATCATTGGGCGTCGGTCGGGGACCGGCGACATTCCTGTCGGCCTTTCCCCCTGTGAAATTATTGGGCATTACTGTTCCGCGTCCTTGGACGGGCCACGTGCAGCACTGTCCCCACCAGTTGAAGTTCCGGAACTGGTGAGGCCGTGCATATGAGAAAGATAGAACCCTCCCGCGGCTCCAAGCAGAGCGCCTGCGAGCACAATCCAGCGGGTTCCGAACAGATTATCCAGTCCCCAGCCTATCAAACTCCAGACGATGATTCCGCCAACAATATAGCTGAAGACGGCGATCCCCGCGTTGTATCCGCCGTCCCTGCCGTTCGCGGATACACCGGGGGCTCCGGCACGATTTTCGGGGGCTTCCGGCGTGGTTTTGCGTCCGGCTTTGCGGCTAAACATCGGTGCTGCCTTCTCGGGTTTCCGGGTCAGAGTAAATCTGGAGCCGCGCCTTGCTGAAGCCATAGAGCTCGGCCGCCTGCCAGGACACCACGGTGACGACGGCGCCGATCAGGAACCAGCGGCCGTGCAGCCAGGCCGGCGCTCCGATCACGAACAGAACGACGGCGAACCCGACGACCTTGACGAAATACGTCGCGACGAACAGGCCGATTGCTCCGGACGGGTTGTTGCGGCCGACTATGTGGCCGACGGCCAGGCTGATGGCGAAGAACGCCATCACCAGGGCTCCCCCGAAGACGCAGGACAGCGCGCCGGAGGGGCCGTTGATCAGGAAGGCCGCAATGCCGGCAAGCACCAACGCGACGCCGGTAACCGCCGAGCTTAGAATCAGCAACCGCAACCACAAGGATTGTGTAGGGCCGGAGACGCCAACAGGTCCGGAGCCGGACGCGCGTCCGGGATCGGCGTTGGAGGTCATGTGATCCCAATCATCGGGGTGGATGGTGCTCAAGATGGCGCGGCGGGGGGCCGCACCTGAATTCTACAATAGATAGAAATTATTCGGAAAAGAGCGGCCGTCCCGGTCCCTTGTCCATTACTGCCGCTCCGTCATCTGCCCGGGAGCCCGCTGGCGCAGGTAGGGCCAGGCTGTCGCCACTACCATGGCGGCAGTGGCGACCAGGTCCACGGCCAGGACGATTTGCCAGGGGTAGACCACGAAGGCCAGGCCGCCGAAGGCAAGCACACACGTCCACAGGTACATCAGCACCACCGCGCCGCGGTGCGAGTATCCGATGTCCAGCAGCTTGTGGTGCAGGTGTCCCCGGTCAGCGGACCACGGCGATCGGCCCACCGCAGTGCGCCGGACCACCGCCAGGCACAGGTCAAGGAGCGGCAGGAAGAGGACCGCGAAGGGCAGCAGGATCGGAATGATCGTGGGGATGCCGTTAATCCGGTCGTACAGTCCGGAAGTAATCTGCCCGGTGGAGACGATGCCGGCCGACGCCAGGAGCAGGCCGATCAGCATGGCGCCGGAGTCACCCATGAAAATCTTTGCGGGAAACCAGTTGTGCGGCAGGAACCCCAAACAGCTGCCCACCACAATCGCTGTCAGGAGGGTTGCCAGGTCCGAGCGATCCAGGATATCGGCGGTCCGGTGCACCCAGTAGGCAGTGAGGAAGAATGCCGCTCCCCCGATAATGGCCACTCCCGCGGCAAGTCCGTCCAGCCCGTCAATGAAGTTGAACGCATTCATGGTGATGACAATGAGTCCAGCCGTCAGCACGATGCTGGCCATGCCATTCTCAATCACGATCGGTTCCGGGATGAACGGAACAATCGACACGCGGACACCCCAGACGGCCACCACGCCGGCGGCGGCGCTCTGGCCGATGAGTTTTACCCACCAGCGCAGGTCCAGCAGGTCGTCGGCGAGACCAACCACAACGATCACGACCGCGCCGGCCAGGACACCCCACGGCGAATCGTTACCGCGGAAGATGTCTTTCACGAAGAAGGACTGGCTGGCCACCACCAGCGCCACCAAAAATCCAGCGAAGATTCCCAGTCCCCCCAGGCGGGACACCTGGTGGGAATGCATATCCCTGCTGCGGATGGGTGAGAACAGTTCCAGCCTGTTGCCGATCAGCCGCGCGCCCCAGGTTGCGCAGTACGACACGATGGCCGCCGTCAGCATCATCAGCAGGTACATGATCATGCGGAAACCTGCCCGGCGCCATTGGAGCAGTCATTGCCCGGCTGCACATACCGCAGCCACAGGATCCGCTGCGGGCCTCGGGAGTGGGGTGAACGAAAATGCCGTGGAACTGTCTTTCGAAAAATGAAACTTCTCCGTCGCCCTGCTCAGGGCAGGCAGTGCGTAGTGCCTGACAGGGCTGTATTACAGTGGACTCTAGTCAAGATACTAATGCCAACGGCCACCTGTCTTCGCGTCACACGGCCCATTGCCGGCGGGAAAAACACTGACGGCCGTGCTGAGAGGACCCCGCGATGACCATGTCGGTTGCAGTTGCTGCCGTGACGTTTGACCGTCCCGGGGAGCTGGCCGTTCTGCTGAACGCCATCAACAACCAGACCGCGCCGGTCCGCTCCATTTGCCTCGTGGACAGCGGCACGGTGCCCGCAAAGGATGTTGCGGATCAGCACGGAAACGTCGATTATGTCCGGTCCGAGGCGAATCTTGGCGGCGCCGGTGGTTTTTCCCTGGCGATCCTTAAAGCTGTTGCCAGTGGAGCGGACTGGATCTGGATGATGGACGACGACGCCGAGCCCGGGGACCCGGAATGCCTCGCCACGCTGATCCGTGAGGCCGAGGCGCGCGACCTCGAGGCCGTGGTTCCCCTTGTGGTGGCACCCGGCCACCCGGACAGGCTGTCCTTCTTCTTCCGTCTCGCCGGCAAGGTCACTCATGACCGCGCCGAAGTGGAGAAGGTCGGTTTCCTGCCGGACGACGGACACTTCTTCAACGGCGCCCTGATCCGCTCCGATGTCTTCTTCAAGGTCGGGCTGCCGGACATGCGCCTCTTCATCCGCGGGGACGAGGTGGACTTCACCATCAGGCTCCGCAAGGCCGGCATCCGTTTTGGCACTGTGACCACGGCGGCCATCACCCATCCCCATGCCTTTTCCGAGACCAAGCATGTCTATGGCGCCAGATGGCACGTGATCGTGCCGGATTCGGCGTTCAAACGCTACTTCTATTACCGGAACCGCGGTTACATGATCCGCCGCCATTTCCGGGTCAAGTCCTTGGTTGCGGATGTGGGCGGCTACCTCGGCTACTTCCTGCGCCGTGGTGACTTCCGCGGCCTGGCCAACTGGTTCAGGGCCTTTTCCACCGGGCTCCGCGGTAAAGGGTTCGGTCCGCTGAAGGACCAGAAGTTCTAGCGGTCCAGCAGCAGACGCCGCCGGACCAGCAGCCCCAGCAGCACCCACGGCTCGCCGAAAACCCGGTAGGCCACCCGCCGCGGGTGGAGGATGAGCCGCCACGCCCATTCCAGCCCCAGCCGGCCAAACCATCGCGGTGCCAGTTTCTGGACGCCCGCAATCTGTTCAATGGCACCCCCTACGGCGCAGTAGACGGCGGGCGGTAGCGATTCGAGCCTGCGCAGGAGCACCTGTTCCTGCAGCGGCATGCCGAGTCCAAGAAGCACCAGCTGCGGTCGCAGCCCTGAAAGCCAGTCGACGGCCGACTCCTCGAGTTCTTCGTTCCAATCCTGGCCAGGCATCCCCTCGACCCGGGCATGGGGAACGATCCCCTGAAGCCGCGCCACTGCCTCGGCGTTCGCCGGGGCGCCTGCCCCGATCACTGCGATCCTCTTGAGTCCGCCCACACCCGCCAGCGCCGGGATCCAGTCAGTCGAACCCAGACGGTAGTCCATGATCGGTCCTCTGGCCTTTCCGGCTTTCAGCGCCTTCGCCCAGAGCCACAGCACCGGCGCGCCGTCGATCAGCACCACGTCGCTCTGCTCGTAGAACCGCCGGAATCCCGGATCGGAATGCAGCAGCGTGACGCTGTGCAGATTGTGGCCCACCACCGTGCGGGTCCGGCCCTCAGCGACATACCGGTTGAGGACCTCGGTCAGCTCCGGCACAGTCAGAGGTGTGGCCTCCACGTCGAGAACGGGGATGTGCTGCCGCTTTAGGCTCATTCGGGGTCTGTTCCTGAGCCGGGTTCGGCGCCCGATTCCGTCAGGGCCGGGTCTGGCTTGGCGGCGGGTGCGTTGCCATCGACGTCCACCAGGGCCGGAACCACCTCGCGCAGGCGCGCCAGGCTGACGGCGCCCTGGCGGACAACCCGCAGGGGTAATGCGGTGGCGTCAACGATCGTGGACGGCAGGGCATCGGCGCCGTCAACAGGCCGGTGTCCGGCTTCAAGGTAGACCTCCACAGACTCTGCCAGCTGAGCCTCGGCATCCGCGGCCGTCTGCGCCGCAGCCTGGCCGGTGCGGTTCGCGGAAGAAACGGCCAGCGGCCCGGTGAGCGTCAGCAGGTCCTGCGCGAGGTCGTCAGCCGGGATCCGCAAGGCCACCGTTCCCCTGGTCTCGCCGAGATCCCAGTCCAGCGACGGCTGGGCGTGCAGAATGAGGGTCAGGCCGCCGGGCCAGAAGGCCTCGGCCAGCCTCCGCGCTTCGGCCGGAACCTCGGTGGCGAGGCCGTCGAGGGCGTTGAGCCGCGGGATGAGAACGGGCGGCGGCATCTTCCGGCTGCGGCCTTTGGAGGCGAGCAGCATGGTCACGGCCAGGGGTGAAAAGGCGTCGGCTGCGATTCCGTACACGGTGTCCGTGGGGAAAACCACGCACTTGTTCTCCCGGATGGCACGCTGGGCATGTTCAAGTCCTGCGGCGCGCTGGTCAGCTGCCGTGCAATCGTAGCTAGTCGTCACTGCCCTATTCTTTCATCACTTCTTGGCTGCCCTGATCAGCAACGCGGACCGGGGACGGCCAGGACGGCGCTGGTGGCCCGATCCTTGCCGTTGAGATCCCGATGGGTGGTCACTTCGGACCACAGCCCGGTACGGTCCAGCATCGCAGCGATCCAGGCCGACTGGACTTCCGCGTGTTCCATCACGAAATAGCCGCCCGGCACCAGCAGCCTGGCGGCGGAGGCGGCAGCCGCCGTCGGAAGTTCCATGCCGTCCGCCCCACCGCCGTACAGTGCTTCGGGCGGATCGTGCAGCGCCACTTCGGGTTCGTTCGGGATGGCTTCGGCCGGGATGTAGGGAGGATTGGAGACCACGACGTCGAAGGTGCCGTCGTGTTCCGGCAGCGCGTCCCGCAAATCGCCGCGGATGAGGACGACGCCGAGGGGCAGGAGGTTCTTCGCCGCCCAGGCGTGTGCGAACTCGCTGAACTCCACCGCATGGACCTCGGCGCCGGGAACTTCATGCGCGATCGAACCGGCGATCGCCCCGGATCCGGTGCCGAGGTCCACCACCTTGGGATGCGCCATGCCCTGCAGCCGGTCAATGACCAGCTGCACCACGGATTCGGTTTCCGGGCGGGGGATGAAAACCCCGGGCCCCACCGCCAATTCCAGGTAGCGGAAGTGCGCGACTCCGGTGATGTGCTGCAGCGGGATGCGCTGCGCCCGCTCGGCAACGAGCTCGGCGTAGCCTTCCGGGGCCGGGTACTCCCCCAGCAGCAGTGCGCGGAGCCGGCCGAGCCCGATGCCGAGCAGATGCTCGGCCAGGAGCTCGGCGTCGACCCTGGGGCTGGGTACGCCGGCGGCGGCCAGGACCGCTGTCGCTGCGTGGACGGCCTCCGCAAGGCTCGTGGCTTCTGCACCGGGTGTCATGAATGCTCCGGGCCTCAGTCTATTCGCCGATGGCGTCGAGGCGGGCCTGTTCGTCCATCTCGATGGCCGACTGGATTACCGGTTCCAGGTCGCCGTTCATGACCTGGTCCAGGTTGTAGGCCTTGTAGCCGGTACGGTGGTCCGCCACCCGGTTTTCCGGGTAGTTGTAGGTGCGGATGCGCTCGGAGCGGTCCATGGTGCGGATCTGCGACTTGCGCTGTGCCGAGTTTTCCGCGTCGATCAACTCCTGCTGGTGTGCCAGGATCCGGGCACGCAGCACGCGCATGCCGGCTTCACGGTTCTGCAGCTGTGACTTCTCGTTCTGCATGGCCACCACGATTCCGGTGGGAAGGTGGGTGATGCGGACGGCGGAGTCGGTGGTGTTGACCGACTGGCCGCCGGGGCCTGAGGATCGGTAGACGTCGATCTTGAGGTCGTTCTGGCTGATCTCGAGCTCTTCGGGCTCGTCGACTTCGGGGAGGACAAGCACGCCGGCGGCCGAGGTGTGGATGCGGCCCTGGGACTCGGTCACAGGCACCCGCTGCACACGGTGCACGCCGCCTTCGAACTTGAGCCGTGCGTAGACGCCCTCGGCCGGGTCATTCGAGTTGCCCTTGATGGCCATCTGGACGTCCTTGTACCCACCAAGGTCCGATTCGTTGGCCGAGATGAGTTCCGTCTTCCAGCCGCGGGATTCCGCATAGCGGGAATACATGCGCAGCAGATCGCCGGCGAACAGTGCCGCCTCGTCGCCGCCTTCACCGCCCTTGACCTCCAGGATCACATTGCGGGCGTCGTCCGGATCACGGGGAATAAGCAGCCGGCGCAGGTTTGCGGCGGCCGACTCCAGCGCAGCCTCAAGCTCCGGCACCTCGGCCGCAAACTCCGGGTCCTCCCCCGCCATCTCCCTGGCCGCCGCGAGGTCATCCTCAATGCCGTGCCAGCGGTGGTACGCCTCCACGATGCCGTTCAACTGGGCCGAACGCCGCCCCAATTTCCGGGCCAGACGCTGATCAGCATAAACAGCAGGATCCCCAAGCTGCGCCTGGATAGCATCATGCTCATCCAGCAGCCCCTGTACGGACTCAAACATTTTCAACCTCTTTCGACTCTCTCAAGTCTAGTAATGCGGGCAAGTCCTCTTAAACCAACAACCGCTCGAGAAATTGGCGGCCAGGGAGTGGCTTCGGGCCTGCCGTAGCCGGGTGGCTCGCGATCGTAGATCGTG
>JAODMS010000234.1 GCA_025464925.1 Arthrobacter sp. | reverse complement strand
AGGAGACCGGGCATGAGCGGACGTTTAATGGGTGTGGTGTGTGTGGTCACCGGCGCTGCACGCGGCATCGGACTGGCCATGGTTGAGCGGTTTGCCCTTGAGGGTGCACGAGTGGCGTGTGTGGACGTGAGTGCCAGGCGACTGGAGCCGAGTGTTGCTGGCCTGGCCGCGAGCGGCGCCGAGGCCCGCGGCTATGTATGCGACGTCGGCAAGCGCGAAGACGTGCATGCCATGTTCGTGAAGATCGAACAAGATTTCGGGGCGCCGGTCGGCGTACTGGTCAACCACGCGGTCTGGGCCCGTTTTCAGCCTTTGGCCGTGATCGACCCGGAATCGGTGGACCGGATGTTCGCCGTCGGTATGGACGGGCTGATCTGGACGCTGCAGGCTGCCGCGCCGCAGATGGCACGCCGCGGCGGCGGATCGGTCATCAACCTGTGTTCCACCTCCGCCCTGCAGGCGATGCCCAATGCGATCGCCTACGCCGCGCTCAAGGCGGGGGTTCTCGGGCTCACGCGGGCAGCGGCGGTCGAACTCAGTGCGCAGAAGATACGCGTCAACGCCATCGTGCCCGGCATGATCGGCACGCCGGCTTCGATTGCCCAGTTCGACGAACAGACGATTACCGCGCGTCAGGCGCAGATGCCACTGGGCCGCTTCGGCGATCCGAAAGAAATAGCGTCGCTGACGGCGTTCCTGGCCAGCGAGGACAGCAGCTACATCCAGGGGGCAGCCATCGTCGCGGACGGCGGATGGACCATTTCGGCCACTTAAGCCAGTTAAACCACTTAACCCACGCCCGTCAGGGCATACACGAGAAGTACCTATGAATCGATTGACAGGACGGCGCGCCGTGATCACCGGCGGCGGCAGCGGCATCGGCCGTGCCAGCGCCTTGCGTTTTGCCCGTGAAGGCGCATCGGTACTGGTGGTGGGCCGCAGTGCCGAAAACACCGAGGAGACCGTGGCGCTGGTGCGCGCGGCCGGCGGCATTGCAGTGGCCATGATCACTGACGCCTCGGTGGAGGCCAATGTGGCGGCCATCGTCGCGCGCTGCGTGGCCGAATTTGGCGGGCTCGACGTGTTTTACGCCAACATTGCGATCCCCGGCACCAACACCCCGCTGCTGGAGCAGACGGTGCAGGAATGGGAAGAGGTCTACCGCATCAACACCATCAGCTGCTTCCTGGCCGTCAAGTACGCCGGCGCGCACATGGTGGCGCAGCGCAGCGGCTCCATCATTCTGACCTCGTCGGCCGCCTCCTTGCGCGCCAACGCGGGGGCTGTTTCCTACAGTGCCAGCAAGGCGGCCGTCAACAGCCTGGCCCAGTGTGCCGCGAATGCCTTTGCCGGCACCAACGTGCGCGTCAATGCCATCCTGCCTGGCTTGGTCGAAACGCAGATGACGCGCAAGGTGTTCGAGCAGGCCCGTGCAAAAGGCGTCGAAGCCAAAATCGGGCATGTGACGCCACTCAAGCGCGCCGGCCAGCCCGAAGAAATTGCCGCCATGGCGGCCTTTCTTGCGAGCGACGATGCGTCCTACGTCGACGGCCAGTGTTTCGCCGTAGATGGGGGCGTCAGCAGTACCCATCCCTTCGGTCGCATCGCCCTGTGAACAACAGCGAAACCCGTCGGCAGCGTGTCGCGCTGGCCGTCGGTCTGGCGCTCATGGTCCTCTGGGCCACAGGGTTCACGGTCCAGAAAGAGGTCTACACGGCGATGTCGGCCAGCGGCTTCCTGCTGGCGCGCTACCTCTTGCTGCCCCTGTGCGCTGCGCTCTTGCTGTGCCAGCGCCATGGGCTGCGCTGGCCGCAGTTCTCGGCACCGCAGTGGCGCCTCATGCTGGTGGCGGCCTTGGTCGGGCAGGTTTTGCAAGTCAGCCTGATCACCCATGGCATGCACCAGTCGACGGCGTTCTCGAGCGCCTTGATATTTGCCTGCGGCCCGGTGTTCACCCTGCTGGCGCTGCGCGTGGCGGGGCTTGAGCGTCTGGATTTTCGCCAGCTCAGCGGCGTGACGCTGGCGCTGGGTGGGGTGTTGCTGATACTGTCGGACAAACTGTTGCGGGCCGACTGGGCCGGCAGCCTGGGTGACCTGATGCTGCTCGCGGGCGCGGTCCTGTTCTCGGCGTATTGCGTGATCGCCAAGCCGCTGTTCGAGCGGCACGGCAGCCTGGAGACCATGTGCTACACGACCTTGCTGGCCGCGCCGGTCATGATGGTGCTGAACTTTTCTGCCTTGGGTTCGGTGCCTTGGGCGAAATTGTCAGCGACAGCGTGGCTGGGTTTCTTCTGGGCTGCCTTTGTGATTGCGTTTTGCGGCTGGATGCTGTGGGGCTGGGTCAGCGTCGTGCGTGGCGTGGGCCGCACGGCACCCCTGTTGTACCTGATGCCACCGATGACTGGCTTGTTTGCCTGGCTGGTCACAGGCGAGTCGTTTGGCGTGACCAAACTGCTCGGTGCCGCCCTGGCCCTGGCGGGCGTGGTTTTTGCCCAGGGCGCCGCGAATGACGCTCGGCACACAACGGTTGCATGAAGTTTCAAGGAGAACATACGATGAATTTCAATACGATCACGCTTCAGGGGCGCACCGCCATCGTCACCGGTGGCGGCAGCGGCATCGGCCTTGCCATTGCCCGGCGCCTGTTGCACTCGGGTGCCCGCGTCGAACTTTGGGGGCGCAACCCCGACAAGCTGGCAAGCGCCGCGCAGGACCTGGCTTCGCCGCTTGTCAGCACCCGCGTGGTCGATGTCGCCGACGCCAGCGCAGTGGAACAATCAGCCCAGGCAGCACTGTCGGCGCTGCAGACAGTAGACATCCTGATCAACTGCGCCGGCGCCACGCCCGAGATCCGGCCCATGACCGAGATGTCGCTTGCCGGCTGGCGCGAGAACATTGCCATCAACCTCGACAGTGTGTTTTACTGCAGCCGGCAGTTCGTGCCGGGCATGGTGCAGCGCGGCTGGGGGCGCATCGTCAACGTCTCATCCATGGCCGGCAAGGAGGGCAATCCTTTTCAGTCGGGCTACTCGGCTGCCAAGGGGGGCCTGATCGCTTTCACAAAAAGCGTGGCGAAAGAGCTGGCCACCACAGGCGTGACCGTCAATGCAATCGCACCGACGGTGTTCGAGACGCCGCTGGCGCGATCGGCCATCGCCGAGAACCCGCAAGCCATGCAGATCGCGATCGACAAGATTCCGATGCGCCGCATGGGCCAGCCGGACGAGGCCGCCGCCATGGTGGCCTGGATCGTGTCGGACGAATGCTCATTCACCACCGGCTTCACCTTTGACCTGTCGGGCGGCCGGGCCACCTACTGAGGTTGTGCACAAAAGCAAACCATTGGTGGCGCTGCAACGCGCCACTTCCTTTCACTGAAAAATCGATTGCGCTGAGGACTTCAATCCGCGCCCCCCCCAAAAACCTATGGACCTCAAACTTACAGATAAAGTGGCGGTTGTCACCGGCGGTAGCCGAGGCATTGGCAAAGCCATTGCCTTGGCACTGGCGCGCGAAGGCGTGAACGTCGCGCTGATCGCGCGCGACCTCCAAGCAGCCCAGCAAGCCGCCACCGAGATTGCCACCACCACCGGGCGCGAGATCAAAGCCTATGCCG
>JAODMS010000184.1 GCA_025464925.1 Arthrobacter sp. | reverse complement strand
CTACAACGTCTCCAGCATCCTGGGCGCGGCCGTGGCACCGTTCATCGCCGTCTGGCTCTGGGAAATGGCGAAGGGCAGCCCCGTGCTGGTGGGCGTCTACCTCACCGTCATGTCGGTCCTGACGCTCATCGCCCTGTTTTTGAGCAAGGAAACCCGCGATCTGGACTACGAGAACAACGTAGCCTGACGCTCGCTCCTCGTTATCGAGGCTGGTTCTGAGAAAAGAAGCCCGGTGTGTTGAACACACCGGGCTTCTTTGCGTCCTGCTCTGAACCATCAGCAGGCGTACCGCTCCACAAAGTTCCGGAGGATCTTCATTGGTTCCGTGGCGACAAACCGCCGGGCGTCCTCCATCAGCATCTCGGCCGATTCCGGCGGGAAGTACCCGGCATGGCGGTAGATATCGATCCTGGTGACCAGCCCTTCGGCGTCGAGCTCCGGGTGAAACTGCGTGGCGTAAAGGTTCGTCCTGATCCGGAACATGTGCACCGGGCAGGCGGCGGAGCTGGCCAGCAGCACCGCGTCCGGCGGCAGGACGGTGCACGCCTCCTTATGCCCGGTAAACGCGGTGAACTCCTCCGGCAGGCCCTTGAGCAGGGGATCGTTCAACCCCTCCTGGGTCAGGCTGATCGTGACGCCGCCCAGTCCCTCCCCGTACGTCCTGTCGATAACGGCACCCTGATGCCGGCCCAGCGTCCCGACCCCGTAGCAGGCGCCCAGGAACGGGAAGTCTTCGGCCACGATCCGGTCCAGCAGCTCGGCAAGCTCCCGCTCTACCCGGTGCTGGGTGGCCGATTTCTGCTCCGCTGGATCACTGGAGGTGAACGGGCTGCCCCCGACGATCACGCCCGAATACTCCGAAAGTTCCAGCTCCGGGAGGGGGACCGCCTCCATCCGGATCCGGTGCAGCTGCGACGCGACCAGGCAGGTATAGCGGAGGTATGCCCTGTATTCATCTTCGGCCGCGGCGTCTTCGGCACGGGATGCGAGGAGGAGGAATGGCTTCACGGAACTAGTCTGCCGTTCCCGCCAACACCTCCGCTACTCGCCGGCGCCGTCTTCGATCAGGGCGATCACGGCGCCGGCCGAGACGGTCTCGCCGGCGGCAGCCACGAGCCCGGTCACGACACCGGAACGGTGCGCGGTCAACGGCTGTTCCATCTTCATCGCCTCGAGCACGACGACGAGGTCCCCCTCGGCGACGATGTCCCCTTCGGCGACGGCCACCTTCACAATGGTGCCCTGCATGGGGGAGGTCAGCGCGTTGCCGCTGGCCGGAGCCAGCGGCCCGCCGCTGCGGGAGCGCTTCTTTGCCTTGGCCGGCTTGGCGCCGCCGCCGGAGATGCCGACGGAGCCCAGCGATGCCGGAAGGACTACTTCGAGGCGCTTGCCGCCGACCTCGACGACGATGCGCTGGCGTTCGCCGGCGTCGGGGGCTTCGGCTCCGGTGCCGGCGGGTGTCCAGGCGGGGATGTCGTTGACGAAGGCCGTCTCGATCCAGCGGGTGTGGACCTTGAACGGTCCCTGGGCGGGAGCGAAGTCGGGGTCGGTGACCACGGCCAGGCCGAAGGGGATGACGGTGGGGAGGCCTTCCACCACCATCTCCCCGAGTGCCCGTCGGGCGCGCTGGAGGGCCTGGGGGCGGGTGGCGCCGGTGACGATGAGCTTGGCAAGCAGCGAGTCGAAGTTGCCGCTGATGACGTCGCCCTCCTCCACGCCGGAGTCGACGCGGATGCCGGGGCCGGCGGGATTCTTCAGGGCGGTGATGGTTCCCGGAGCCGGCATGAAGTTCCGGCCCGGGTCTTCGCCGGTGATGCGGAATTCGATGGAGTGGCCGCGGACCTCGGGGTCTTCGTAGCCGAGCTCTTCGCCGCGGGCCAGCCGGAACTGCTCCCGGACAAGGTCGATCCCGGTGACTTCCTCGGAAACGCAGTGCTCCACCTGCAGGCGGGTGTTGACCTCAAGGAAGGAGATGGTGCCGTCCTGGCCGACCAGGAACTCGCAGGTGCCGGCGCCGAGGTAGCCGGCCTCCTTGAGGATGGCCTTGGATGATTCGTACAGGCGGCGGTTCTGTTCCTCGGTGAGGAACGGGGCCGGGGCTTCTTCAACGAGTTTCTGGTTGCGGCGCTGCAGCGAGCAGTCGCGGGTCGAAACCACCACGACGTTGCCGTGCGCATCGGCGAGGCACTGGGTCTCCACGTGCCGCGGGGCGTCCAGGAAGCGTTCAATAAAGCACTCGCCGCGGCCGAAGGCGGCGGTGGCCTCGCGCACGGCCGATTCGAACAGTTCGGGGATTTCCTCGCGGGTGCGGGCCACCTTGATGCCCCGGCCGCCGCCGCCAAAGGCAGCCTTGATGGCAACGGGAAGGCCGAACTTGTCCACGAAGTCGAGGATTTCCTCGGCGGATTCCACCGGGTCGGCAGTGCCGGGGACCTGCGGGGCGCCCACCTTCTCGGCGATGTGGCGGGCCTGGACCTTGTCGCCCAGGGCGGAGATCGCCTCCGGGGAGGGGCCGATCCAGGTGATGCCGGCGTCAATCACCTTGGCGGCGAACTCCGCGTTCTCGGCGAGGAAACCGTAGCCGGGGTGGATGGCGTCGGCGCCGGACTGGCGGGCCACCGCGATCAGCTTGTCCATCACCAGGTAGGACTCGGCGGCGGTGTTGCCTCCGAGCGCGTACGCCTCGTCGGCCAGCCGGACGTGCAGCGCGTCCCGGTCCGGGTCCGCGTAGACCGCCACGGAGGTCATTCCTTCATCGCGTGCCGCGCGGATGATGCGGACGGCGATCTCACCGCGGTTGGCGATCAGCACCTTGCTCAGCTGGCGGGTGCCTGCGGCTGTTTCGAACGGGGTTGATCGCTGCACGGGATTTGCGGACTGCTCCGAATTTGCTGACAAGGCGTCTCCTTCTTTCCTTCAGGGAGCCTAGCGCGGTTTTGAGGGTTCGGCCGATATTACTTGCGGATTCCGCTGGTAAACAGCCCATCCTTTGTAGGGACCCTACAAGGCGCCGCGAAATCGTTCACTCCGCCCGGACTTCCCTGGGATCGACCGCCCCGCCGGTCCAGAGTTCCGTGATGCCCACTTTGGCCTGGCCCAGCAGGCCGCGCAGGGTTGAAATGGAAAGTCCGACGACGGCGTGCGGGTCGCCGTCGACCTTGCGGATGAAGGCTCCGCCGTAGCCGTCGATCGTGAAGGAGCCGGCGCACTGGAGCGGCTCGCCGGTGGCGATGTAGGCGTCGATCTCTTCGCCGCTCATCTGCATGAAGTGCACCTCGGCCGAGGAGACGGAGCCCAGTGTGGCACCGGAGCCGCCCTCGGCCCCGTCGGCGTCTGTGTCCCGGCAGTCCACGAGCCAGTGGCCGGTGTGCAGCACGCCCATGCCGCCGCTCATCCGGAGCATCCGTTCCCTGGCGACCTCGGCGGTGTACGGCTTTCCGTGCGCCTCGCCGTCGAACTCGAAAACGGAATCGCAGCCGATCACGAGGGCCCCCTCGGCCTGCGGCAGGGAGGCGACAGCCTCTGCCTTGGCGCGGGCCAGCAGGAGGGCGGTGTCATGCGGGTCGGTCACGCCGTAACGGGCCTGGACGGCGTCCTCGTCGACATCGGAGACGAGGACCTCGTGCCCGATGCCGGCGTCGGTGAGCAATTTGGTGCGGGCGGGGGACTGGGAGGCAAGAATCAGGCGGGTCACCGCTCCAGCCTAATTCCCCCAGGCCATTGTGGATGCCCCTGGACGGCGCGAGCTGCTGACCGACCAATGAACCCGGCCCGCGGCCTCGCCATCCGGCTCCACCGGCACGCAAGAAAGCCGCCCGCCGATTCCAAGAATCAACGGGCGGCTCGTCGCTGCTTCGGGGGGACGCCGGCTGTCAGCGGGCGATGGCCTCAGCCGGTTCCGCTGCCGAGTCGGCTCCCCGCGCCGGGTCCGGCTTCCGCAGCTTCGCGCCTTCAACGTCCACGTCCGGCAGGATCCGGTCCAGCCAGCGGGGAAGCCACCAGGCCTTCTCGCCAAGCAGGTACATCACCGCAGGGACGATCGTCATGCGCACTACGAACGCATCTATCAGCACGCCGAAGGCCATGGCGAAGCCCAGCGGCCGGACCATGTTCAGGTGCGAGAAGATGAAGCCCGCGAACACGCTGACCATGATGATGG
>JAODMS010000125.1 GCA_025464925.1 Arthrobacter sp. | reverse complement strand
GCAGGGCCGACCAGCCGCACCTCGGGGACGCGGATACGCTCATTGATTCTTGGCTCGCTAATGTTAAAGCTCCTGTGTTCGTGAGGGGGTATTCCACCGGCAAAAAGAGAAGGCCCCCAATTGCCGGAGCAATCGAAGGCCTCGAAGATCGGAACTGCCTGCCTCGGTGAGGCGGCATGCACCCCCAGCAGGCTGAAGCCCGAGGAGAATGCCCGACCAGGTACCCGGCAACCTTGCTTCTCGAAAGAAGCCTTACGGCTGACGCGGGTGGGAGAGAACTCCGCTTGCAAACTGAAATCCAATCCTACAGAAAGAATCCCGCCCGGTGCACCTTCGTGACAAGCACATCGGGGCCGGAGGGGTCTCCACAGTAAAATAACGACATTCAGTCGGTCTGTGACAAGCTTACCAGCATGAGCACTTCAGACAGTAATTCACACGTTTTCGAGCCCGCCACTGCCCAGGGCGACGTCTCACAGCAGATCCGCGACATCTCCGAGGTCCCTGCGATCGAGGTCATCACCACGGCCGCGGTGCACCTCATGAGCGCCGCAGCCGTGAAGCTCGGCCTCGCAGCCGAGGAGAACGCTGAGGAACTCAAGGACCTGGACGAGGCCCGCAAGCTGATCACCGCCCTTGCCGGCCTGGTCACCGCGGCGGCGCCCGAGATCGGGTCACAGCATGCCGGACCCCTGCGCGACGGACTGCGATCCCTGCAGCTGGCGTTCCGCGAAGAATCCACCATCCCGGACGCACCGGGCAAGGGCCCGGGCGAGAAGTACACGGGCGCCGTGAACTAGGGAGCAGGCGCCTTTCGAAGGAGCGACGGCGGGCGGACCACCCAGGTCCGCCCGCCGTCGTCGTTAAGCCGCCGCGGCAACGCGGGCCTAGGGTGCGAAGGCAAGCCGTCGGCGCCGTCGGCGCTGCAACACCAGGCCGACAAGGCACAGCAGGACGCCCGCGATGCCCACGGAGACGAAGCCGGCCGAGGGGCCGACGCCGTCGATGAAGATCCCGGCGAGTGGTGCGCCCAGCGCCACTCCCCCGGTGAGGGCTGAACCGTACCAGCCCATGGCCTCGCCGCGGCGGCTCTCGTCGACAAGGTCGGCCACCTTCTCCGAGGCGGCCGAGAGCACGGGCGCGCACAGCAGCCCCGGCAGGAGCGCGAGCAGGCTCAGGGTCCAGGTGTCCGCCGCGAACGCCATCGGCACGGTGAGGGCGGACATGCCCAGTAGCAGCAGGACCGGCGGGATGGGCCGGTGCATGGCGCCGTAAAGGATGCCGCCGACCACCGATGCCCCGCACCAGAACAGGAAGACGAGGCCGATCTCCGCCGGGCGGCCTCCGGTCTCGACCGCGGCAACGATTCCCACGTCCGTGCCGCTGAGGATCATGCCGGCTCCGGCCGCCACGGCGAAGACCGCGGCCACGGCGGCGGTGAGCCAACTGAAGTTGTGCAGAACCTTGTGCCGCAGCCCGGACCGCTGCTCCCGCCCGCGCTCCGAGGCGGCACGCAGCGGGGCCGGGCCGGCGGCGGCTTCCTGCAGGTGGGCCGGCGCGGCGGCGACAATGGCCACCTCCGCCCCTTCCTGCCGGCCGTTTTCGACGCCGGCATCGGGCACGGCGCTCCGGGTCGGCGGGTTGAACCACATGAGGAACAGCCCGGACGCCGAGGTCGCCACGCCGATGACTGTCAGGCCGAGGACGGAGAATCCGCCGGTGGCCACGAGGGCGCCGGCGGCGGGCCCGATCATGAAGACCACTTCGGTGGAGATGGCGTCGAGGGCAAAGGCGGTGCGCCGCTGCTCTCCGGAAGCCAGGACGCCCAGGGACTGGCGCACCACGCTGAAGATGGGCAGCGTCAGCAGCCCGCCGGCGAAGACCAGCGGCAGCAGCACCTCGTAGGACACGTGCGGCACGATCGACCAGATGACGGCTTCGGAAATGACGGACGGGATGAGTGCCTTGCGCAGCCCCACCGTGTCCACCCGCCGCCCCCGCCAGGGCGCGCCGACGGCGATCCCGATGGTCATGACGGCGGCGGCGGCGCCGGCGGCGGCGTAGCCCTGGCCCAGGGTCAGGACGATGTGCAACGTCAGCAGCACGCCGGCCGCCGAGTGCGGGATGCGGGCAACCATGCCGACCAGCAGGAGCCGCCGGATGGGCCGCACGGCCAGCAGCTCCCGGTAAAGCGCGAAGTTCACGGACTACATCCTTCTGCTACTGCCCCGGCAGCACCGGGAAGTCCCCCGCTGGCCGTCAGCTATTGCGCTGCGCGCTGCAGCTTGACCTCGATGGAGTCAACCCGCTCGGCAAACATTTCATTCCGGCTCCAGGCGTTGTTGAGGCCGGCCACGAGCGACTGCACGCCGGCGGCGTCGAGTCCGTCCTCCAGGTACAGGAGTACCCGGAGCTCCGGGCCGGCACCTCCGCCGGGCAGTTGCGTTCCGTCGGCCGCAGCAGAGGCAACCCCGCCGCCCGGACGGATTTCAACACGCCGGACCGCCGGAAAGCCAGCCGCGGCCGCCCCCAGGGACCGGGCCAGCTCGGGATCATCGTACGACGGCGTCCAGGGGCGCTGCTGGGCAAGGGCCCAGACGGCAGGCCGGCGCACCACGAAGGTGAGCCCCGAGCCGGGGTCCAGCACCAGCAGCTCGGCGCCTTCCGCGACGGCAGACAGGGCGGCACGGGCCGCGTAGACGGCGACCGGACGGGCTTCGGGGTGCCAGGCTGCCAGCGACGCCGCGGAGGTGAACACGGGCATGGCTGTCCGGCCGTCCGGCGCCTTGAGGGTCACGAGGGCCATGTCGGCCTGTTTGTCCGCATGCAGTCCCGCCGCACCTTCGCCTTCCTCGGCGAGCTGCGCGAGGATGGGCACGAAGACCCGCGCGGCGGCCAGGGAGGCGACCACTCCTGCTTCATTGCCCGCGCCGGCCACGAGGGCAGCCAGGGCCGCGAGATAGCCGGCGTCGGCCGTGCCGTCGTCGTCCTCGAAACTGTGGACCCTGGCATCGTCCCCGGTCAGGCTGCGCCCCGCCCAGGGCTGGCCGGCCGAGTCGCTCGCCCCGCCGGCGCCTGCCAGGGCGGCTGCGATGTGTCCGGGCAGCTGGCGCGGTGCCGCACCCGGCTCAGCCGGGGCTCGTGTCCCGCCTGCCGGCTGGTCTTCCATGGCTGCGGGCCGCTTAACGGCGGCCGGCGGCGTCGAGGGCTGCGGGCAGCGTGAAGTTGCCGGCGTAGAGGGCCTTGCCGACAATCGCGCCCTCGACGCCCAGCGGCACGAGGGAGCGCAGGACCTTGAGGTCTTCCAGGCTGGAGATCCCGCCGGAGGCGACGACCGGTTTGGCGGTCTTCTCCACCATCTGGCGGAGCAGCTCGACGTTGGGGCCCT
The DNA here is from genome assembly GCA_025464925.1 of Arthrobacter sp. Next base: position 15,225 of record JAODMS010000125.1, on the reverse strand, counting down.
GGAGCGTTCCGTCCTTGGTGACGTCCGTGACGACGTAGCGGGCACAGCCGGCTTTTTCCAGGCGGTCCAGGATCTCCCAGAGGTCCCCGCCTTCCTTGGTCCAGCCCCGGCCCGCGAGGGTGGTGCCGCGGACGTCCAGGCCGACGGCGATCCTGTCGCCGAAGCGTTCGATGGCGCGGCTGGTCCATTCCGGGTTTTCCAGCGCCGCCGTGCCCAGGTTCACGCGGGCGACGCCGAGATCCAGGGCCTTCTCCAGGGACTCGTCGTCGCGGAGGCCGCCGGAGAGCTCCACCTTGATGTCGAGGCGTCCCACCACTTCGCGAAGCAGCTCGGCGTTCGAGCCCCGGCCGAACGCGGCGTCGAGATCCACCAGGTGGACCCATTCGGCACCCTGTTGCTGCCAGTTGAGTGCGGCTTCCAGCGGCGTGCCGTAGCTCGTCTCGCTGCCGGCCTCGCCCTGCACGAGGCGGACGGCCTGGCCGTTCACGACGTCGACGGCGGGCAGCAGTTCGAGCACGGGCAGCGGGGTTTCGATGGTCATCGTGGATCCTCAGCTTGGAGTGGCGGCGGTAGGTCGGGGTCGGTGCAGGGCTAGGTGCCCGGCAGCGTCAGGAGATAGGCGGCCAGCAGCGACATTCCGGCCAAGACATAGAACAGGATCGGAACCCAGCGCGGGCTCCCCTGCTGCCGGAAGGACAGCGCCCCGCCGACCAGCAGGCCGGCGAGGCCCATGAGGACGAGGGACCACATCTAGGCGCCCTGTTCCGGCATGGCAGTGCCGGCGGCATCGCCGGTTGCGGGTGCGGCCGTTGGAGAACCGGGGCGCAGGCCGTCCACCCAGTTGCGCAGCAGGCGCGCCCCGGCGTCGCCGGACTTCTCCGGGTGGAACTGGGTGGCGCACAGGGGGCCGTTTTCCACGGCCGCGATGAAGGGCGCTCCGTGCTCCGACCATGTGACCAGGGGCGCCGCCATGCGCGGCTGGATGACCTCAAAGTCCCAGTTCTGGACGCCGTAGGAGTGCACGAAATAGAAGCGCTCGCTGTCGACGCCGGCGAACAGCCTGGATCCCTCCGGCACGGTCACGGTGTTCCAGCCCATGTGCGGGACGACATCGGCGGGCAGCGGCTCGACCTTGCCGGGCCACTCCCCCATGCCCTCAACTTCGGTGCCGTGTTCCACCCCGGCCTCGAACAGGATCTGGAGTCCGACGCAGATTGCAAGCACCGGCCGGCCGCCGGCGACGCGGCGCCCGATCATGCGGACGGCGTCGACGGCCTTGAGCTCGCGCATGACCGTCTCGAAGGCGCCGACACCGGGGACCACAAGGCCGTCGGCGTTGAGCACGTCCTCCGGCTTGGAGCTGAGGATAACCTCGGCACCGGCCCGCTCCAGGGCGCGGACGGCCGAGCGGACGTTGCCGGAACCGTAGTCCAGCACCGTGACGGTGGGCTTGCCCTCGGGCGAGGCAGGTTTCCGGCCGGCGGCCGGATCGATGATGGCTCCGTCCCGGAGCACTTTGCCGGTCACAGCGCGCCCTTGGTGGACGGAATTCCCTCGACGCGGGGATCCGGCTCCACGGCCGCCCGCAGGGCGCGGGCGAAGGCCTTGAACTGGGCCTCCACAATGTGGTGGGGGTCCCGGCCGGCGGTGACGTTCATGTGCAGGCAGATCCCGGCGTGCAGGGTGATGGCCTCGAAGACGTGGCGGGTCAGGGAACCCGTGAAGTGGCCGCCGATCAGGTGGTATTCCTGGCCCGCCGGCTCTCCCCCGTGCACCAGGTACGGCCGCCCCGAGACGTCGACGACGGCGGAGGCGAGGGCTTCGTCCAGCGGTACTGTCGCTTCGCCGAACCGCCGGATGCCTGCCTTATTACCGAGGGCGGTGCGCAGGACCTCGCCGAAGGTGATGGCGACGTCCTCCACGGTGTGGTGGACATCGATGTGCGTATCGCCGGTGGCCTTGACCGTCATGTCGATCAGGGAATGCTTGCTCAGCGCCGTCAGCATGTGGTCGTAGAAGGGAACCGAGGTGCTGATGTCCGAGACACCGGTGCCGTCCAGGTTGATCTCGACCAGGACGGATGACTCGCTGGTGGTCCGTTCCAGGCGTGCGGTGCGGGCCTCGGCAACGGTTGATCCGGGGTGGCTCATGTGGCTGTTGTCCTTTGGAAGAAGGCGTGGTGCTGTCTCGCTCTGGCTTTAAGTCTAGGCCTGCAGCGTTGCGGAACGGGTCAGGATCCGTTCGAGGGCCTCAAGGAACGCTGTGGTTTCCGTCTCAGTGCCGGCTGTCACCCGGAGGTGGCCGGGGATGCCGACGTCGCGGATGAGGACTCCGGCGTCCAGCAGCCCCTGCCAGACCTGGTGCGGGTTCTCGACTCCGCCGAAGAAGACAAAGTTGGAATCCGACGCCGCCGGCTTGAGTCCCATCCGCTGGAGTTCGGACACGATCCGGTCCCGCTGGCGCTTGATGTCCTCGACGTCGGCCATCAGCGCCTCGCGGTGCTGCAGGGCGGCCAGGGCGGCGGCCTGGGTGATGGCTGACAGGTGGTAGGGCAGCCGGACCAGGCGCAGGGCGTCGGTGACCTCGGGGGCCGCGGCCATGTAGCCCAGCCGCGCGCCGGCCAGGGCGAAGGCCTTGCTCATGGTGCGCGAGACGATGAGCCGTTCCCTGCCGGGCAGCAAGGTAAGGGCGCTGGGCGTCCCTTCGTGGGCGAACTCGTGGTAGGCCTCGTCAACGATCACGATGGTCTGGCTGGCTTCGCCGGCGGCGTAGACAGCCTCCACGACGTCAAGGCCAAGGCCGGTACCGGTGGGGTTGTTCGGCGAGCACAGGAAGACGACGTTCGGCTGCAGTTCGCGGACCTGCCGCGCTGCGGAGTCCGCGCTGAGCCCGTAGTCCCCGGCGCGTACGCCCGCGACGTATTCCGTGTCCGTGCCGGCGGCCAGCAGCGGGTACATCGAATATGTGGGAGGGAACCCGAGGGCAGTTCGACCCGGGCCGCCGAAGGCCTGCAGAATCTGCTGGAGCACCTCGTTGGAGCCGTTCGCTGCCCACACGTTGTCGGCGTCGAGCCCGTGGCCGAGATACTCTGCCAGGGCTTCGCGAAGTTCGGTGAATTCGCGGTCCGGATAGCGGTTCAGGCCTACTGCGGCGGCCGTCACCGCCTCGGAGATGGCCGCACGGACGTCGGCCGGAACGCCGTGGGTGTTTTCGTTGACATTGAGCAGGATGGGGACGTCCAGCTGGGGCGCACCGTACGGGCGGAGCCCCTGCAGATTGGTCCGGAGGGGCAGTCGGTTGAGGCGCTCTAACTGATCAGTCACCCCAACAGTTTAAGTGGAACGACGGCGGGGCCTGAAACTGTGACGCCCACGGCCCGCCCCGGGGGCCTCCGTGCAGGGCTATCTGGACGAAACAAAGAGCTCCTGGCCCGGCATCACACGCGCGTCGTCCAGGTTGTTGAGCTGGACGATGTCGGCAACGACGTCCCGGGGGTCGCGCTCGGGTGCCACCGTACCGGCGATGGCCCACAGGGACTCCCCGGGTTGGACCGTCACGGACACGGTGGCGGCCGGCACCAGTCCGGAGGCAGAGTCCGCTGCCTTCGCTGGGGCGTTGAGGAATCCGCTGAACGAGAGAAGAAGCGCGGCCAGCAGTATCAGCGGCACCCCGAAGCAGACAAACCTGCCCCGCCGGGTCAGCCTGAGCGGCGCCTGCTTGGCACGTGCAGCGGCGGCGGGCGCAACCTGGGAGGAGCCATCCTCGGGACCGCCCCGCCCGAATGAGCCGTACCGGCCGGACGTGTTGGAAAACGCGCTTGCTGCTGACATGAACTGAGCCCTCCTGGACCTTACTTTGCCGCCCGGCGGACGGAACGTACCTGCCGCTAACCGACGTAACCTTCGAACATAAAACCGAAGATGGTGCGGTGTTCGAACCGGCGGAATTCGAACACATTTTCGAATCCGCCTTGTTCTGTTTTAGCACTTATGAACGAACATTGTCGAGACTCGCTAGAACAAATGTTTGAAAAAGCGGTGCGGGTGGCCTACGTTTGAGTCACAGAACAACCACTTCTGCAGTTGATCAGCAGGGTCTGACATTTCAGGCCGGAAGTTCCCGGCAGCTGCAGCCACAGCGGCCGGGCGGATTGGAAAGGCGTTGGCGAACATGGCAGCACAAGCCACGGGCGGACGGGCCGCGCAGCGGAGCCCTCAGCCCGCCCGGGCCCCCAAGAGCCTCACCATCCGGCAAAAGAAAATCCTGGAAACCATCCAGCGGTCCGTGACGGACAAGGGCTACCCGCCGTCCATGCGCGAGATCGGCGACACCGTAGGGCTCGCCAGCCTGTCCAGCGTCACCCACCAGCTTTCGCAGCTTGAGAAGCTCGGCTACCTCCGGCGCGACCCCAAGCGGCCGCGTGCCATGGAAGTCCTCATGCCGCTGACCCTGGATGAGGGAACCACCAGGGTTTCAGGAGTGGAAAAATCGAGCAGCCTGCGGGCCGCCGGAGGGCGGACCGTTTCGGAGCTTGCCAGCGCCACGGATACCGCCATGGTGCCCCTGGTCGGCCGCATTGCCGCCGGCGGGCCCATCCTGGCCGACCAGGTGGTGGAGGACGTCATGCCCCTGCCGCGCCAGCTTGTGGGCCACGGCGAACTCTTCATGCTGAAGGTGGCCGGAGACTCCATGATCGATGCCGCGATCTGCGACGGCGACTGGGTCGTCGTCCGCCGGCAGGTCGATGCGATCAACGGCGACATCGTTGCCGCACTGCTGGACGACGAGGCTACGGTCAAGACGTTCCGCCAGCGGGACGGCCACACCTGGCTCCTCCCGCAAAACACCCAGTTCGAGCCCATCCTCGGCGACCACGCCGTCATCATGGGCAAAGTCGTCTCGGTCCTGCGCTCCCTCTGACACCGGCGCCCGGGAACACCCGGGACCGCCAGCACCTGACGCAAAGGTCCCCGCCGGTAATCCGGCCGGGGACCTTTGCGTTCCTGCTCCCGCGCTGCCCTAGCTGGCCGCCTGGGCCGATTCCTTGGAGAGCCGTTCCAGGGCCCCGAGGGCGATGCCAGGATCAGTGGTCGGCCAGAACGGCGGCAGCGCTGCGCGGAGGAAAGCGCCGTAGCGTTCCGTGGACAGCCGGGAGTCCAGCACTGCCACCACGCCTTTGTCCGCCGTCGAACGAATCAGCCGGCCGGCCCCCTGGGCAAGGCGGATTGCGGCGTGGGTCGCCGAGACGGTCATGAAACCGTTGCCGCCGGCCTGGGCCACAGCCCGTGCGCGCGCCGTCATCAGCGGGTCATCCGGACGCGGGAACGGAATCCGGTCGATGACCACCAGCCGGCAGGAGATCCCGGGAACGTCGACGCCCTGCCAGAGCGACATGGTGCCGAAGAGGCAGGTGTCGGCTTCATCGGCGAACTGCCGCACGAGCGAGGTCATGGTCGAATCGCCCTGGCACAGGATATCCATGTCCAGCCGCGGCCGCATGGCTTCTGCTGCTTCCTCGGCCGCGCGCCGGGAGGAGAAGAGGCACAGTGCCCCGCCGCCGGAGGCCCGGATCAGCCGCTCAAGTTCGTCGAGGGCTTCCGGGGAAGCCCCGCGTCCGGGCTTGGGCAGGTGCTTGGCAACGTACAGGATGCCCTGCTTCGGATAGTCAAAGGGCGAGCCGACGTCGACGCCGGTCCAGCTGGGGGCGCCGCTGCCGACGAGTCCGAGGCCGCCGGCCGCGGGCTCGAAGGCGGAACCGATCGCCAGCGTTGCGGAGGTCAGGATGACGGTGTGGTCCGCGAAGAGGCCCTCGCGCAGCCGCCCGGCCACGCTCAGCGGAGCCACATTGATCAGCGCCGGTGCTGTCTCGTCCGGCTGCGAGTAGCCCTGCTGCGGGTCGAAGGTGCTGTTGCGGGAGAACAACACCACCTCGCGGTTTTCGCGGGCCGCCAGCAGGCGTTCGCAGAGTTCCAGGATGACCAGCAGCCGCGACCGCGCGAGCTGGCGCCCGCCGTCGGCCGTGTTGGCGCTGTCCCCCTTGGAATCGGAGAGCGCGGCGCGGCAGGCATCCCGCAGCTGGTCCACGCAGTCCAGCTGTTCGCTGTTGAGCCCCTGGGGCAGAAGCCCGCTGGGGACGCCTTCAATGGCAAGTTCAAGGTTGGATGCGGCGTTATTGAGCGCGTCCACGGTGATGCCGGTGTGCTTGCGCGCCCCGGAGGCGGCGACGTGCACCATGGCCACGGAGAGCTGGCCGGAAACGGCGCCGGTCACCCGGTCCTGGAGCTCGTGGGCCTCGTCCACCACGACGACATCATAGTCGGGCAGCACGGCCAGGCCCTCAAAGGCGCTCACGGCCAGCATCGCGTGGTTGGTGACGACGACGTCGGCGTCGGCGGCGTTCTGCCGGGCCAGTTCACTGAAGCATTCGGCCGCGAGGGGGCACTTCTGCGCGCCCAGGCATTCCATCGAGGTCACGGAAACCTGACGCCAGGCACGGTCCGTCACGCCGGGCATGAGTTCGTCGCGGTCGCCGGTGGCGGTGTCCTCGGCCCATTCACGCAGCCGCACGACTTCCTTGCCCAGCTGCGAGGACGGGCCGCCCATGGCCGCAGCGAAGTGCGGCACGGACGTGTCCTCGCCGAGCGAGAAGAGCTGGCCCTCGGAGGGTTCCTCGGAGGGGAAGCCGCCCTCGAGCTTGTGCCGGCAGACGTAGTTGGAGCGGCCCTTGACGAGGGCGACCTTCACGGGCCGTTCCAGGGCAGGAGTAATGGTCTTGAGCAGCCGGGGCAGGTCGCGGCCCACGATCTGGGTCTGCAGGGCCAGGGTGGCGGTGGAGACCAGGGTGGGCTTGTCACTGACCAGCGAATGGGCGATCAGCGGAATCAGGTACGCCAGGGACTTGCCGGTGCCGGTTCCGGCCTGGACCAGCAGGTGGTCGCCGCTGTCAATCGCGCGTGCCACCTGCCGGGCCATTTCGTGCTGGCCGCTGCGGCTCTGGCCGCCCATGCCGGAAACGGCACGGTCGAGCAGTTCGACGACGAACTGCTCGCCCGCCGGCCCCTCATCCGGTGCTGGAGCGTTTCCTTCGGATGCATTTCCTGCTGAACCGTCCACCCCTGTGTCCGCTCCGGTTACCGCTGGTTCAGTCATTGACGATGAACGAATCCAGTTCAGCGGCGAGGCCTTCGCGTACCATCACCACGGCACGGGTGCCGGTTTCCTCATGGTCGAGGCTGAGGATTTCGGCATCGGTTTCGTGCAGTTTGCTGAGCAGATCGCCGCGGTCGTACGGGATCAGCAGTTCCAGCTTCACGCTGGGCCGCGGGATACTTTCGCTGATGGCCTTCAGCAGTTCCGGAATACCCTCGCCCGTGCGTGCCGACACCACAATGTGGCGCGGCTCCCGCTGCTTGAGCCGTTCGATCACGAAGGGATCGGCGGCGTCGGCCTTGTTCAGGACGATGATCTCCGGCACCTTGCGCGCGTCGACTTCGCTGAATACCGACCGAACCGCGGCAATCTGCCCCTCCGGATCAGGATGGGAGACATCCACGACGTGCAGGATCAGGTCCGCATCGGCGACCTCTTCCAGGGTGGAGCGGAAGGCCTCCACGAGCTGGGTGGGCAGCGAGCGGACGAACCCGACGGTGTCAGCGAGGGTGTAGCCCAACCCGTCCGAGGTCTCGGCCTTGCGGACGGTCGGGTCAAGGGTGGCGAACAGTGCGTTCTCCACCAGGACCCCGGCGTCGGTCAGCCGGTTCAGCAGCGAGGATTTGCCGGCGTTGGTGTATCCGGCGATCGCCACCGAAGGGACTGCATTACGACGGCGGTTGGCGCGTTTGGTCTCCCGGGCCGGCTTCATGGCCGCGATTTCACGGCGCAGCTTGGCCATCCGGGTGCGGATCCTGCGGCGATCCAGTTCGATCTTGGTTTCACCGGGACCACGCGAACCCATGCCGGCAGCGGCGCCACCCACCTGGCCACCGGCCTGGCGGGACATCGACTCGCCCCAGCCGCGCAGGCGCGGGAGCAGGTATTCGAGCTGGGCCAGTTCGACCTGGGCCTTGCCCTCGCGGCTCTTGGCGTGCTGGGCGAAGATGTCCAGGATCAGGCCCGTCCGGTCGATGACCTTGACCTTGACGATGTCTTCCAGGCCACGCCGCTGGGACGGGGCCAACTCGGCATCCACGACCACGGTGTCAGCACCGGTGGACATCACGATGTCTTTGAGCTCCTGGGCCTTGCCGGAGCCAAGGAAGGTGCCGGGGTCGGGCTTGGCCCGCCGCTGCACCATGCCGTCGAGGACCTCTGAGCCGGCAGTCTCGGCCAGGGCCGCGAGTTCGCGCAACGAGTTTTCGGCGTCCGCAAGTGTTCCCTCGGACCAGAGTCCGGCCAGCACGACCCGCTCGAGGCGCAGTTGGCGGTATTCGACTTCGGTGACGTCTTCGAGTTCGGTGGACAGGCCGACGGTGCGGCGCCTGGCGTGCCGTTCCTCCAGGTCCTGCTGGTCGCCGTCGTAATTCGGGTATTCCTCATCCACGGCGGAGATGGCCTGGGCCTTGCCGAGCATCGTCGTGGACTCGCCAGCACCGGGGGCAGCGTTCCGGGCAGGGGTGTCCTTGGAGAGGATCCGGTCGATAACAGCCTGGATTTCCTCAGGACTCATGTCCTGCGAAGCTGCATCGGGTCCGGGGTTGGGCTGACTGGTCATGGTCTCCTTCGAAGGTTCGGCACTTTCAGAATAGTGCCGATCGGTGCTCTGTGGTGCGGTATTCGCGTTCGGCTGACGACTATCGGTCATCCGGGCCTCCTGGATGCCCTCGGCAGCGATGCCGGGGAAGGGTGTGCTCCGACTCGGAGCGGTGGAATGGCGGTGGGATGAGGCGTGGAAATACGCCTGCTGAATGGTGGGAACGGTCCGCTGAGCCCTGCTGGACTCTAAGTGGATTGGGCGCCAGCCGGTGTTCGGATCACCGGGGGCGGCGCACTGAGCGGAAGGTAACTACCTGCGTCGCTGCGGGGACGGGGTTCAGCCCGTGCCGGCTACTTGAAATTCAAGAACATGTCTTTAAGACTAGCAGACCTCCAGCCTGCCCCAGAACGGCGGGCTGGAGGACGGGTTCCCCTTCCGATTCCCGTTCCGTTTACCGGTTTCCCATACTGACCGGCGGCCAACTAATCTGGCCAGTTATGGAGTCCGCACATTATTTCAGCGCCCAGCCCGCCGGGCCGTTCACCCGAAAACCCCTGAGCGTGGAGCTCGCCGGGAAGACGCGCCGGCTGCAGACGTCTTCGGGGATCTTCAGCCCGGACGGGATCGACAAGGGGACCGCCGTCCTGCTGGCCGAGGCCCCTGCCCCGGCGCCGCAGGGGAACCTGCTGGACATCGGCTGCGGCTGGGGCCCGATCGCCCTGACCATGGCGCTCAGGGCGCCGCATTCCCGGGTCTACGCGGTGGACGTCAACGAGCGCTGCGTCACGCTGACCAACGAGAACGCGGCGCTGCTGGGCCTGGGGAATGTCACAGCCAGCGTTCCCGACGCCGTGGATCCGGAGCTGCGCTTCGACACCATCTGGTCCAACCCGCCCATCCGGATCGGCAAGGACGAGCTTCATGCCCTGCTGCGCCTGTGGCTGCCGCGGCTGGCCGCGGGCGGCTCCGCGTGGCTGGTGGTCCAGAAGAACCTGGGCTCGGATTCGCTTCAGCGCTGGCTGGCGGCCGAGCTGGACAGCAGCTTCACGGTGACCCGGGAGAGCACGTCCAAGTCCTTCCGGATCCTGCGGGTCAGGAAAGCGTCCCGCTAGCGACGATCACGGCCGGCCCGCTGAGCTCGACATGCTCGGCTCCTCCGCTGCCGAGGAAGAATTTCACGCCGACGACACCGCCCGGAACCTGGACGTTCCACACATCGGGGGCGGCCTGGCCGGCCCAGTGGCGGATGGCGACGGCGGCGGCGCAGGCTCCGGTGCCGCAGGACTGGGTTTCCCCCACGCCCCTTTCATGTACGCGCATGGTGATGGTTCCGACGCCGTCGTGGACCAGGGGCTCGGAGGGGACGACGAACTCGACGTTGGTCCCGTGCGGCGGGGTGGGCTCGACCAGGGGTGCGGTGAACAATCGGGTGGCCTCGAGCTCGGCCAGTTCGGCCAGCGCCACGACGGTGTGCGGGTTGCCCATGCTGACCGAGAGGGCGGGCCGGGCGACCTCCAGCCCCTCGGCGCTGACCAGTGAGTCCATGGCCCGTGCGGTGGCCTCGCCCGGGAAAATGAATTCCCAAGGGCCCATGTCGACGGCGTAGCCGGCAGCCGTGCGGACGATGGTTTTCACGCCGCCGCGGGTGCCGATGGTCAGCGATTCCCCGGCGGGCAGGTCGACGAGGCCTTCGGCGACCAGGAAGTGAACAAAGACGCGGACACCGTTGCCGCACATCTCCGACAGCGAGCCGTCGCCGTTGCGGTAGTCCATGAACCACTCGGCCTCCGGGTGCGCCGTCAGCAGCTCCTCCCCTTCCGGGAGCAGCCGGGACGGCACCGCACGGATCAGCCCGTCGCCGCCGACGCCGCGGTGGCGGTCGCAGAGTGCCGCGACCTGCTCCGCGGTGACGGACAGGGCACCGTTGGGGTCGGCAAGGAGCACGAAGTCATTGCCCGTTCCGTGGCCTTTGGAAAACTTGAGTCCGCTCAGGCCGACGGAGTTACGGTCTGCGGCCACAGCAAGGGTTTCGTTCATTCCTCAAGGCTACCGTTCCGCCGGCAGCGGTCGGAAAAACGCCAGGGTTCACTATGCCGTGCCGGGTCCGGGCAGGCCCGCGCCGCACAACGCCGCGGCGCGGGCCGTAAGCTCCGGATCCTCCCAGTCCAGCCAGGTGATGCGCGGGTCCGCCCGGAACCAGGTGAGCTGGCGGCGGGCGAACTGCCGGGTCGCGACGATGGTTTCCGCCACGGCCTGTTCCACCTCGGCTTCGCCGTCTACAACCCGGAGGAACTGGGCATAGCCGAGAGCCCGCGGGGCGGTCTTGCCGCGCCGGAGTCCTCTGGCGTCGAGCCGCCGGACCTCCTCCAGCAGGCCCCGGTCCACCATGGTGTGCACGCGCCGGGCGAGCCGTTCCCGGAGCAGATCACGGTCCACCTCCAGCCCGATCTGGACCGCCGGCCGGAAGTACTCGCGGGTGGGCATGAAAGAACTGAAGGGGCGCCCGGTCAGTTCGAAGACCTCCAGGGCGCGGACTAGCCGGCGGGCATCGCCGAGCCTCCCGGCGGATACGGGGTCGACGCCTTCCAGCCGTTTCCGCAGCGGGGCGGGCCCTGCGGCTTCGAGCTCCGCCTCGAGGCGGCGGCGGATGGCGGGGTCGGTGCCGGGAAAGTCCAGGACGTCGAGGGCGGCGCGGATGTAAAGTCCGGAGCCGCCGGCCAGGATGGCCCGCTTTCCCCTGCTGTTGATGTCGGCACTCAGGGCCCGGGCCTGCTGCTGGAAGTCCGAGACGCTGGCTTCCTCGGTCACGTCCAGGGTGTCGAGGAGGTGGTGCGGCACTCCCCTGCGCTCGGCCAGGGAGATCTTGGCGGTGCCGACGTCCATGCCGCGGTAGAACTGCATGGAGTCTGCATTAATGACTTCGCCGCCGAGTTCCAGCGCGAGCGAGACGGCGAGATCGGATTTGCCGGAGCCCGTCGGCCCCACGACGGCGACGACCGGGGGCATGTGCTGCGGACCTGCCACAGGGTTAGCGGCCGCGGACGGGGAGCACAGGCATGCCGAGGGAGACGCCCCGGGCGCCGGAGGTGGCGGCGCCCGGCGCCGGAGCGCCGCAGGAGTCGGCCTGGGACCGGTCCCAGGCATCGCCGGCACGGGAGCGGCGGAGGCTGTAGTCCTGCGCCGACGCCGGGTCCGCGACGAGATGGAAGGCCGCAGCCTCCGTGATGGTCACCGTCACCAGGTCGCCGGGCCGGGGCGCCTCCGCCCCTGCCGGCACGGAGAAATGCACCAGCCGCTGGTCCTGGGACCGGCCGGAGAGGCGGTGGGTTTCCTCGGCCTTACGGCCGGAGTGGGCGGTCACCATAACCTCCACGCGGCGGCCCAGCTGGCGGGCGTTTTCCTCGGCCGCGATCCGGTCCTGCAGGGCAGTGAGGCGTTCGAAGCGCTCCTGGACCACGGCCTTGGGGAGCTGGTCCGGCAGGTCGGCAGCGGGAGTGCCGGGCCGCTTGGAGTACTGGAAAGTGAAGGCGGTGGCGAAGCGGGACTTCTCCACCACGTCCAGGGTGGCCTGGAAGTCCTCCTCGGTCTCGCCGGGGAAGCCGACAATGATGTCGGTGGAGATCGCGGCCTGCGGGATTTTCTCGCGGACCTTGTCCAGGATGCCGAGGAACTTGGTGGAGCGGTAGGACCGCCGCATGTCCTTGAGGACCTTGTCCGAGCCCGACTGCAGAGGCATATGCAGCTGGGGCATGACGTTGTGGGTCTCCGCCATGGCGTCGATCACATCGTCGGTGAAGGCCGCCGGGTGCGGGCTCGTGAACCGCACGCGTTCCAGGCCCGGGATCTCCCCGCAGGCCCGCAACAGCTTGGAGAACGCCTGCCGGTCACCGAATTCGACGCCGTAGGAGTTCACATTCTGGCCCAGCAGCGTCACTTCGATGGCGCCGTCATCGACGAGGGCCTGGATCTCGGCCAGGATGTCGCCCGGACGCCGGTCCTTCTCCTTGCCCCGCAGGGCGGGAACGATGCAGAAGGTGCAGGTGTTGTTGCAGCCCACCGAGATGGACACCCAGCCGGAGTAAACCGAGTCGCGCTTGGTCGGCAACGTGGAGGGGAAGACGTCCAGCGATTCGAGGATCTCCAGCTGCGCCTCGTTGTTGTGGCGTGCCCGGTCGAGCAGGGCCGGCAGGGCGCCGACATTGTGCGTCCCGAAGACGGCGTCCACCCACGGCGCCTTCTTCAGGATGGCTTCGCGGTCCTTCTGGGCGAGGCAACCGCCCACGGCAATCTGCATGCCGGGGTTGGCTGCCTTGACCGGCGCCAGCATGCCAAGGTTGCCGTACAGCTTGTTGTCGGCGTTTTCGCGCACGGCGCAGGTGTTGAAGACCACGACGTCGGCCAGTTCCCCCGCGGCCGGGACATAGCCGGCCGCCTCCAGCATGCCGGCCATGCGTTCGGAATCGTGCACGTTCATCTGGCAGCCGAAGGTGCGCACCTGGTAGGTGCGCGGCTGCGGCGCATCGGGTACTGGCACGGTGCCGGGTGCCGGCGGGGTCTCTGCTGAAGGAATGGTGCCGGCTGCTGGGGAAGGAATGGTCAAACTCACCTGTTAAGGGTACCGGGTCGGCACCGCGGCCGCGTGGCGTGCCGCCGCGGCCGCGGATTCAGCGGTCCGACTCCGCCGCGTCGCGGGCAGCATCCAGAACCTCGCCGACAATCCGGAAGGCCTGCGAGGGCTGATAACCCTTGCGTGCGAGCATGGAGGCCAGCCGGCGCGTCATCTTGTCCCGCTCCGCGCGGTCCTCGAAGCCACCGGTGCCCCTGAGCTTGCGCTGGACGAGTTCGCGCGCGGCAGCCTCTTCGTCTTCGTCGCTGAGCTGCTCCAGGGCGCCGGCCGCGGTGTCCGGGTCGATCCCCTTGTCCGCCAGCTCCCGCCGCAGGACGCCCTTGGCGAGTTTCCTGGTCTGGGACCGGCTGCGCACCCACATATCCGCGAAGTCGGCGTCGTCGATAAGGCCCACTTCTTCGAAACGGTCCAGCACGGTCTCGGCGACATCCTCCGGGACATTGCGTTCGGCCAGCTTGCGGGCCAGTTGCAAACGGCTTTTCGGGGAAGTCGTCAGCTGACGCAACACGATGGACCGGGCCACCGCCGCCGGGTCGGCATCCCGGTCCGGCTCCGGGGACGGCGCGGGGACAGGCGCCGCGCCGCCGGTTCCTTCGCTGTCGGCAAAGCCGGCGGCAGGATTCCGCGGGCGGAATCCTGCCGCCTTCCGCATCCTGCCGTTAGATGCCGTCAACGGCCTTCAGCTTCGGTGATGCCTCGGCCTCGGGCGCCGCCTTCACGCCAACGCCGAGCTTCTCCTTGATAAGGCGCTCGAGTTCGGCAGCGAGTTCGGGATTGTCGCGCAGGAAGCGACGGGAGTTCTCCATGCCTTGGCCCAGCTGGTCGCCGTCGTAGGTGAACCAGGAACCCGACTTTTTGATCAGGCCGTGCTCGACACCCATGTCGATGATGCCGCCCTCGCGGGAAATGCCCTGGCCGTAGATGATGTCGAATTCGGCGATCTTGAAGGGCGGTGCCATCTTGTTCTTGACGATCTTGGCCTTCGTCCGGTTGCCGACCGAGTCAGCGCCCTCCTTGAGGGTCTGGATCCGGCGGACATCGATCCGGATCGACGCGTAGAACTTCAGGGCCTTACCACCGGTGGTGGTTTCCGGGGAGCCGAAGAAGACGCCGATCTTTTCGCGCAGCTGGTTGATGAAGATGGCAGTGGTCTTGGTCTGGCTCAGCCGGCCGGTGATCTTACGCAGGGCCTGGCTCATCAGCCGGGCCTGCAGGCCGACGTGGCTGTCGCCCATGTCGCCTTCGATTTCAGCGCGGGGCACCAGCGCGGCCACGGAGTCGATGACGATGACATCCAGTGATCCGGAGCCGATCAGCATGTCCATGATCTCCAGGGCCTGCTCGCCCGTGTCCGGCTGCGAAACCAGGAGTGCGTCCGTGTCCACACCCAGCTTGGCCGCGTACTCGGGGTCGAGGGCGTGCTCGGCGTCGATGAAGGCGGCGATGCCGCCCAGGCGCTGGGCGTTGGCCACCGCGTGCAGTGCCACCGTGGTCTTACCTGAGGATTCCGGACCGTAGATCTCCACGACGCGGCCGCGGGGCAGTCCGCCAATTCCCAGGGCGACGTCCAGTGCGATGGAGCCGGTCGGAATGACTTCGATGGGCGCACGGACTTCATCGCCGAGGCGCATGACCGAGCCTTTGCCGAACTGCTTGTCAATCTGGGCAAGCGCTGCGTCGAGCGCCTTCTGGCGATCCGGGGCTGCGGCCATGATTCACACCTCTAATACTTTCTCGCTGTGGAGTGGCCGTGTAGGCCCTTCGTCTGTCATCACTGACGCTACCGGCACCCTCCGACAAAAGTTGCCGGGAGAGCCACCCATGTGGATAACGCTCATAAAAAGCATATCCCTATCCGAACAGATAGTCGAACAATCGGGCGTCGTGTCAGGTCAGCCGGGGCCGC
>JAODMS010000118.1 GCA_025464925.1 Arthrobacter sp. | reverse complement strand
TGAACATGTCCTCGGTCTCCGCCCAGCGCGGCGGCGGCGTCTTCGGCAAGGTCCCGTACTCGGCCGCCAAGGCCGCCATCCTCGGCTTCACCAAGGCCCTGGCCCGGGAGATCGGCAGCACGGGCGTCACCGTCAACGCCATCACACCCGGTGCGGTGGACACCAACATCCGGGTCGGCAGCACGGAGGAGCAGGAAGCGGCCATCAACGCCGGTATCCCCGTTGGCCGCAACGCCAGCACCGAGGAAATCGCGGCCGTCATCACCTTCCTGTCCTCCGAGGAATCCGCCTACCTCACCGGAACCACCATCGACATCAACGGCGGAAGCCACATCCACTAAACCCAACGCCACACTGAAAGGCGGTTCAGCGGGAAGTCCGGGACCAGGAGTGGCTACGGCAACCAGCGGGCGGCCGCCTGCCTCTATGGGAAGTCCATCTTATTGGAATCCGTTCGCGTCGCGCCGTGGCGATGAACTACGACTCTTCGCCCTACTCGAACAGGCAGGGGACCCGGCGGTTACAGTGCTGAGTCCAGGCGGGCCGTCCGATAGGCCGCCTTCTCCCGCGCCTCCCCGGGGTCATTCCACACGCCGTCAGGTGCCTGCCGTGCCAAGGCTTCGGGGTCTGGCTTGTGCCCGAAGGTGTTGGCGTAGGCCCGGGATTGCGAAGTCGACCTTTCCGTGGGCGGTGGATTCTATGAGGCCGGCTGCCAGCAGTCTCGAGCGGTAGTTGGCCACGAGATTTGTCCTGGCCCCGATACGTCGGCCGATGTCTCCGGCAACAGAAGGTCCATCATCCTCTGCCATTGCGTGAAGGAAGTCCCGGTCTTTGGGGGAGGCAGAGGCGAGGGCTGCTTCGATGACGGTGCGTGCATTGCGACGGTGTGCCGCCTCGATGGCGCGTTCGACTGTTTCGGGCGTGAGGTTGCCCTGGTTGTTTTCCGCTTCCTTCCACAGGAAGTATCCGACCAGTTGGATGAGGAATGGGTACCCGCCGGTGACCTCTGCGGCGCGGCGGACGAGATCGGGGGAGACCGTAAAGGCTGCTCCGGCGAAGGTGCCGGCGAAGGACTCCTCTACTTCCCGCACAGCGGCGGCGTGGAGGTCGATCTTGTCCGCCCGGCGGAGGAAGGTGGCCACCCCCTCGTTGAGCAGGTCGGACACGGCAGCGGGCAGCCCGGCGAAGACCAGGCCGATGGGGAGCCGGTCCTGGATGAAGTGCTGGACGCTGGCGGCCAGTTGGGCAAGTTCGCTGCGGTCGGCGGCATGGATCTCGTCCACGGTGATGACGAGTCCGTTGCCGTGTTCGTCCAAGAGTCTGAGGAGGTCCTCTCCCAGTGTCCGCCAGGCGACCTGGCGTTCGGGCGGGAGCTGGGTGGTGATGCTGAAGCCTGCGGCGGCGATCGCGGTGATGCGGCGGTTCACCGGGCCTGTGCCCAGCTCTTCGGCGAGATGGCGCATGGACTCTCCGATGCGGCCCATGAAGCCGGCGGTGGCGGTCTCGGAAATCACGGCCCAGCCGTGTTCGCGGGCGATGTCGTGGGCGGCGCCGATCATGACGGTCTTGCCGATTCCGCGGGTGCCGGTGAAGATGGTCAACAGGCCCGGAGCGCCCGATCCCAGCCGGAGGCCGTATTGGAACTCATCCAGCACACCGGCCCTGCCCAGGATCTCCGGGGGCGTCGCCCCGGCTGAGGGGCGGAAAGGGTTTTCCATTACCGGGCTCCTGTGAGTACTTGTGTATCCTGTGAGTTTCCTCGGACGCTGTGAGTTTATATAAGTTTTGTGAGTTTGCTACCCAGGGTTCTGCCCGGGTCCAAACGGCATAAGCACCTGTCCGGCAGCCGCGATGGCACTTTCTGACAGACTTGACGTTGCAGGTTTCGGGCGGCGTCGTTCATCGTGTCGCAGCGCCAGCGGATGTCAGCAGGGACAATCAGCTCATTCCGGTCCCGTTCGCCAGCGGGGCTGCCGTCGGAAGCCGCCCCGACCAGGGCGGGCGACTCCCGGAGATGGACGAACTCAAGCAGTGCTAATCGCGATCGTTGTATTCGAACCGTTCGATGACAACTGTGCCGTTGGTAGCCGCCAGGCCAATGACGCGGCCGGTGAACCCTCCTGCGACTTCGGTGGACAGGTACCGGCCGTCCATCCGGGCGAGCGTCGTCGGCTGGCCAGGCTGTCGAAAACCCAGTGTGACTTCGTCCGGCCCTGCGTTTTTGCCCGGTTGGCCGGCCAAGGGTGAGTCGTTGCAGGCGATCTCCAATTGAAGTGCGCCGGGGGCTGGGTCGATTTCCACTGTCGCTACCGCCTGCTGAAGGGGTCCGATCCGGGCCAGGGCCCGGACCTGGCGCCCGGATGCTTCGATGGCGTACCAGTGGGAGTCGTCGATCCTCAGGAGGAGCCTGACCGCCTGGTCGCCCGAGAGGAGAACCGCTGGTTCATTTCCTCCACGCTGAGGGACATGCTTCCTACTTTCCAATTGGCCGGCTGCGCCGGAATGTGGCTTCTATCATGACGCGCCTACCTGGCGAGGATGAGGCGGGATTCCAATGGATGAAAGCAAAGTCCTTCGTTCCAGGACCTGCTGGCCGGGCCAGCATTACTCGCTCGGGCTAGCACAGGTGGAGCTGGAGCTCAGGCGTGAACAGGGCCGTCCACCCGAACAGGATCAGCGGTGAAACATCTCCGCCCACCTCTGGCATCGCCCCCGCGCTGCTGCTTGTTGGCCGATAACGATTATTCTGTCGTCTTCTGGAAGTCAAATGCGGCTCAAGCATTTCTCACGGATATAGTCGCGGATCAGCGCCACTAGAGTGTCCGCGTGAAGTCGTCGGAGCTGGAGCCCAGCAGGTTTTGACTGGCTCAACGATGCCGGCATCCAACGATCTACACCAACTGGCTTCCCAGAACGTCGGGCCAGACCCGGACTTCACCCATGTGGCCGAACACTACGTCCCTCCGCTACTGGGCCGCCACGCCTAACCGGCGGCAACGGACCTTCGCCGTTCTTGGCAGCCGCTCCGCACATTGGGGCCCGCTAAAAGTGTTTAGAGCGGGCTGATAGACAGCCCTGTCTCGTGTCCCTTGGCGCGTAAGCCGAGGGACACGAGACACGACAGTGAGAAGTACGCGTGAACAGCACCTGTGCGTCCATTTTGTCTTGTTAGTTGTTCCGCAAGCGACCGGCAGGGGGAGGCCGATGCGGCGTTTGAGGCTCGCGGAGGAAGCAGGGGACTTAGCCGCGCCGAATACCCCCGAACCCCGCCCGCTGGTTGAGCCTGTCGAAACGGAGCGCTAACCGGCTAGTCCGGCGAGGCCGAAGATGGCCGCGGCGATGGCGAAGCCCATGGTGCCGATCAGGGTTTCCATCACGGTCCAGGTTTCCAGCGTGGTCTTGACGTCCATGCCGAAGAAGCGACCCACCAGCCAGAATCCGGAGTCGTTGACATGCGAGACCACGACGGAACCGGCGGCCACGGCGATGACCAGGGCGGCGATCTGCATGCCGTTCAGTCCTACCGTCGCAACGGCCGGAGCGATGAGGCCGGCAGTGGTGGTCAGGGCGACGGTGGCGGAGCCCTGGGCGATGCGCGGGATCGAGGAGATCAGGAAGCCGGCGAGGAGGAGCGGGATACCCAGGTTCCCCAGTACATCGGCCAGTGCGTCACCGATGCCTGACGCCCGGAGCGCTCCGCCGAACATGCCGCCGGCACCGGTGATGAGGATGACGGAGCAGACCGGGCCAAGCGAGGATTCAAGGAGTTTCTCCAGTGCGCCGTTGGTGGTTCCGCGGCGGGCGCCGAGAACGAACATGGCCACCAGCACTGCGATCAGCCGTGCCACCGGGGTCTCACCCAGGGTACGCAGCACCTGGAACCACTGTTCGTCCTTGACGGATTCCGCCAGGACACCGGAGGCGGCCAGAGTGTTGAGGCCGGTATTGATGAAGATCAGCACGAGTGGCAGGAGCAGCAGTCCGATGATCATGCGGAAGCGCGGCGGGTGTGATTCAGCTTCGGCGCTGGCGTGGCCGAGCAGTTCCGGAACCGGGAGCTGCATGCGCTTGCCGGTCCATAGGCCGTAGAGGTAAGCAGTGACGTACCAGGTGGGGATGGCGGTGAGGAGGCCCGCGATGGTGACCAGGCCGATGTTCGCTTCAAAGAAGGCCGACGCCGAGACGGGGCCCGGGTGCGGCGGCAGGAAGATGTGCATCACGGAGAACGCGCCGGCGGCGGGAAGGCCGTAGCGCAGCACTCCGCCGCCGAGCCGGTGGGCTACAGCGAAGACCACGGGGAGCATGACCACGAGGCCGGCGTCGAAGAAGATCGGGAAGCCGAAGATCTATCGTCTCCGAGTCGCCTGACCGGCTCACCGGGGACAGTTCCACCAAGTTCTGCGTATCGCCGAAGGCGCCCGCAAAATCGAGGGCATCATGCGGGGACCGGCTCAGAGGACGTGCTCGGCGTCGAGGTCGCCAACGGTCACGTCTGGCACTGCTCCCTGTCTTTGCGCGCGGAAGAAGGGACCTGAAGGATCCACCGCCACGATCCCGAGACGCCGTCGTCGGGCTGCTCCGGGCCGGCCGCATCTGCAGCCGGCCCGGAGGCACCGGTCAGTCCAGGTCGAAGCGGTCGAGCTCCACGACCTTGACCCAGGCCGCTACGAAGTCGTTGACAAACTTCTCCCCGGCATCGTCGCTCGCGTAGACCTCTGCTATCGCACGCAGCTGGGAGTTGGAGCCGAAGACCAGGTCCACCGGTGTGGCGGTCCACTTCAGCTCGCCGGTGGCGAGGTCGCTGATCTCGTAGACGTTTTCCTCCGCCTCCGAGGCCTTCCACCGGGTGCCCGGGGAGAGCAGGTTGACGAAGAAGTCGTTCGTCAGGACCTGGGGCCTGTCGGTGAGGACGCCGTGGGCGGTTCCGCCCACGTTGGTGCCGAGGGCACGCATGCCACCAATGAGTGCTGTCATTTCCGGTGCGGAGAGGTCCAGCAGGTACGCCTTGTCGAGCAGGAGAGTCTCCGGCGGGAGCTTCTCGCCGGGGCGCACGTAGTTGCGGAACCCGTCCGCCCGCGGTTGCAGGTACTGGAACGACTCGACGTCGGTCTGGTCCTGGGCGGCGTCGGTGCGGCCGGGCCGGAACGGCACGGTGACCGCGAAGCCGGCGTCCCGCGCGGCCTTCTCCACGGCCGCGCAGCCGCCGAGGACGATCAGGTCTGCCAGCGAGACCTTCTTGCCCCCGGTCTGGGCGGAGTTGAACTGTTGCTGGACCGTCTCGATCGCTTGCAGCGCCGTTGACAGCTGTTCGGGCTCGTTGACCTCCCAGCCGCGCTGGGGCTCCAGCCGGATCCGGGCCCCGTTGGCGCCGCCGCGCCTGTCGGTCTTGCGGTAAGTGGACGCGGCGGCCCATGCCGTGTTGGCGAGCTGTGAGACGGGCAGGCCGGAGTCCAGGAGCTGGGCCTTGAGCGAGGCGATGTCCTCCTCGCCGATCAGCTCCTGGTCCATTGCCGGGATGGGGTCCTGCCAGAGCTGGGCAGCGGGGACCCACGGTCCGAGCATGTGGGGGCCGACGGGGCCCATGTCGCGGTGCAACAGCTTGTACCAGGCCTTGGCGAACGCCAGCGCGAACTCGTCCGGGTTCTCCAGGAAGCGCCGCGAGATCTCCTCGTAGGTCGGGTCGACGCGCAGCGAGAGATCCGTGGTGAGCATCGTCGGCCGGTGCTTCCTCTCGGGATCGTGGGCGTCCGGGATGATCTTTTCGGCGTCCTTGGCCACCCACTGGTGGGCGCCGGCGGGGCTCTTGACGAGCTCCCACTCGTGCCCAAACAGGAGCTCGAAGAAGCGGTTGCTCCACTCGGTGGGCCGATCTGTCCAGGTGACCTCCAGGCCGGAGGTGATCGTGTCCGGCCCCTTGCCGGTTCCGTGGGTGCTGAGCCAGCCCAGGCCCTGCGTCTCGAGGTTGGCGGCCTCCGGCTCGGGGCCGACGTGCGCGTCGGCGTCACCGGCGCCGTGGGTCTTGCCGAAGGTGTGGCCGCCGGCGATCAGCGCGACGGTCTCCTCGTCGTTCATGGCCATGCGCTTAAAGGTCTCGCGGATGAACGCCGCGGCCGCCAGCGGGTCCGGATTGCCCATCGGACCCTCGGGGTTGACGTAGATCAGGCCCATCTCCGTGGAGCCGACCTCCTCCGACATCCGGCCTTCGCCGATGTAGCGTTCGTCGCCGAGCCAGGTGTCCTCGGGTCCCCAGAAAATTTCCTGGGGCTCCCACACGTCCTCGCGGCCGAATGCGAAGCCAAAGGTCTTGAAGCCCATCGACTCGAGGGCGACGTTGCCCGCGAGGACGAGCAGGTCGGCCCAGGAGAGCTTTTGGCCGTATTTCTGCTTCACCGGCCATAGCAGCCGCCGGGCCTTGTCGAGGTTGGCGTTGTCCGGCCAGCTGTTGAGCGGCGCGAACCGCTGGCTGCCGTCCCCTGCGCCGCCGCGGCCATCGTGGACGCGGTAGGTGCCGGCGGCGTGCCAGCTCATCCGGATCATCAGGCCGCCGTAGTGGCCGAAGTCCGCGGGCCACCAGTCCTGGGAGGTGGTCAGGACCTGGATGATGTCCTGCTTGAGCGCCTCGACGTCGAGCTTCTGGAATTCCTCGCGGTAGCTGAATGCGGGGCCGAGCGGGTTGCCTGCTGGGTGATCGGTGTGGAGCACGGTGAGGTCGAGCTGGTTGGGCCACCAGTCCGCGACAGTCCGCGGCCGGTGCGCCTTGGGCTGCGGCGAGTCGATCGCCGGGTTCTCACTTTCGCTGCCGTGCGAGGTCACGCTGCCAGGCGCCACCGGGCATCCGCCCTCAACCTTGCTGTCCAGACCCTGGGCGCTGCCGGGGGTGGGGACCGGGGGGTGTTCCTGCCTATCAGTCATGTGCTTCCTTCCATATGGCCGAGGCCGCGGTCGGACTCGGGCAACCGGTTCAACCCTCCTATTTGACCATGAGCGGCTGTCCGGGGAGACCCCCATCGGCGCGGGCACGTCCGGTTGCCTGACGCACCGAGAACCTTTGTGTTGAGCAGTATGTCCGCGCCCCGCTGGGCTGCCCAGGATTGGCTCCTCGAAGCCTCCCCCGGTCAATTTTCTAGCGCCGATAACGGACGTTATGTAAAGCTAGTTGCCTGAGGCAACTTATGGGTGCCTGGACCAGGCACCTCAACTCTGGTGTTGTGCCTAACTGTGGGCGTCGACCTCAACGGCGAAATCCGGGGCTGATTTGAGACTCAAGAGCTGAAACGCCGGCGCCTCAACAACTGGTCTTGGCAAGCCCGCGCGGAGGCCATTCATCCGCACGTCCGCCCTGGTATGCCGGCGCTAGTTTCACCACATTCACCAGTTTCACCTAGTTTCACCTTGGAGACATCGGTGCAGAACCCTTTCAAACCTACGGCCGGAGCCACCCCACCGGACTTGATTGGGCGGGCCGGCCTGTTAGACGAGTTCGAGTACGGCCTGCGACAGGGCTCGGGCGCGCCGGGGCTTCTTGGCATCATTACCGGGGCCAGAGGTATCGGCAAGACGGTCATGTTGAGCGCGGCTGAGGAGATCGCGAGGGATCATGGCTGGGCCGTAATCTCCCGTACGGCCCATCCGGGGTTCCTGGCCAGGATCGGCGATGACATGCTTCGTCTGGTGGACGAGTTCGGCGACGGTCCGCCCACACGAAAGATCACTGCCTTCTCCGCGGCAGGGTTCGGGCTGACAACCCAGCTCCCCCAGGAGCGCGTTCCTGACTGGCACCGAAGCGGGGAGGAGCTGCTCCGCCTGCTGGCAGCAAAAGGTACAGGCCTGGTCATCACGATCGACGAGATCCACGCGGTTAACCGGGCTGAAATCTCCCAGCTGGCCTCCGACGTTCAGCACTTCATCCGTGATGGGTTGCCCATTAGCCTGATCTTTGCCGGCCTCCCCTCGGCCGTGTCTGATCTGCTCAAGGAAGGTGTGGCCACCTTCCTCCGCCGTGCCGACCGGATAAACCTTCACGAGGCCGCCACCGCCGAGGTCGCTGCCTCCTACCGGGAGCTTTTCGGCGGGGCGGAATGGAGGTCTCCCCAGCTCTGCTCAGTGAGGCGGCGGAAGCCACTGAAGGCTACCCCTTCCTGATCCAGCTCGTCGGCTATTACCTCTGGATGGAAGCCGCCAAGGCAGGCTGGGCCTTAGACCAGGGCAATGTCCAAACTGCCATCGCTGCCGCTCAGCGGCGGAACACGCTGGTCGTCGTCGAGTCCGCACTGTCGGACATCTCCGACAAGGACCGTGAGTTCCTCAATGCCATGGCCGGGCAGGATGGCCCATCGACCGCCGCCCAGATCGGGCAGGCCATCAGGTCCAAACCTAATGTGGTGTCGAAGTACCGGAACCGGCTCATAGCAGCGGGCCTGATCGACTCAGCCGGATACGGAAAGGTTGACTTCGCCATTCCCGGCCTGCGCCAGTACCTCCGAGGCTGATCATTCACGGGCTGCGGCTCCACGTCAGCAAGCCACTCCCCCATGCCGCTGTCTTCAGCGGAAAACCCGCGTCGTATCGTCGTTGGTGGATTGGCTGCAAGATCCAGGGCCGGTTGGACGAAGGGCAACAAAACCGCCTCCCACCTGCGGATTTGCGGAGGCGAGGATGACCGGTCCGTCGCCGTCCTTCCGCGTGATCTCGCCTTACCAGTTGGAGGGCTCCAAATGTCTCCGGCTGCACTTTTCTGTGCACTCCCGGGGACCTCAGCGCCGTCATCAAGCTTGGCCCTAAAGGTAAGGGCCGGTGCCGGCGCCGGCGGAGAGCGCGTCCTGGGCGCATCTGGCGAAGGCCGTCCGGAAGCTGGCCCTCCACGCTCATGTACTGGCCCGGGAGGGCCGGGGTGACAGGCCATCATCAGCCGGTGCCGGAGTGACGGTCATCGTCCTGGGCCTGCGGCCGTGCAGGAGAGATCTTAGCCGGGCCGGCGGGTGCCGGCGGGGCACCGACCATGACGTCGGCCCGGGTTAGCTCCCATTGGCTTCGGCTGATCGCGTACTCGACGTCGCCGTGTTCATCGCCCGGGATCGACACCGGCCAGTCCGCGACGAAGGCCCGCACCAGACGCATCCCGGATTTCTCCATCACTCTTCGCGAGGCGGTGTTGACTGCCATGGTCGAAGCAACGACCCGTTCCACTTCGAACTCGGTGAACCCCTTGGCGATCAGCGCACGGGACCCCTCGGTCGCATACCCCTTTCCCCAGGCCGCGCAGCGCAACCGGTAGCCGAGTTCGGGCTGATCGCGTGGATCACCGGGGGCGGGCCGGTAGTGGAACCAGCCGAGGAAATCTCCGGTGGTCTTCTCGATCGCGGCCCAGAACCCGTAGCCGGGGAAGTCGCGGTAGTAGCCCAGGAACGCCGGAAGCAGCTCGCCTTCAACCTCGCCCCGGGACGTGGGGGCGCCGCCCGTGATGTACCGCATCACGCGCGGATCCCCGTCCAATTCCACCAGCAGGTCCGCGTCGTCGCGATTGAACTGCCGCAGCACCAGCCGCTCCGTCTCCAGGAATGTGAGCATGCGGACATTCTCACAGCGGGGCGGAAGACCGCCACGTTGAGCGGGGCGGTCAGGTAGCCAAGGCTGGATGAGCGTCAGCGCATGGGATTGGAACACTCCGCGCGTCCAGGCCTTCGAACCCCGGTCCGAGTTCGCCGTTCCCCTGCCGGCCATGAAGAAGGCAAGAGGAAGACGCTGGCCGCTGCCCACCCCGATGGCTGCGACCGGAAAGACCGGGACGTGAGCAGGGATCATGCCCGCCCCCTGTAGTCTGGACGCCCTAGACATGGTGCTGGGGATGCACCCCGAGCTGCCCGCCCCCAAAGGACGAATCTGATTCGAGCGCCGAGTCCCTAACGACGTTCAGGACGGCTCCCTTGCCGAAGGTGTGGGCGCTCCCCCGGCTAAACGCCACGGCGATAAGGATCTCATTGTCTGTTGCGCGCGGTTTGTTGCGCAAAGCATAGAATCCTCGGATGGGGATAAATAGCGGGAGGCGGAGGCGCGTCCAGCGCACACGAATATCCCGCGAGTTCCTAGTAACTTCCAATAGCGGTGGGTAGTCTCCCGCCGGCCTCCGACCGGGTCAGCCTCCCGGCCGGTGGTTGATCATCGTGCCCCCACAGCCGACGCATCTGTTCCAACACTCAGCTCGCTGTTGTCTGCAGCTGGGAAGTTCGCAGCCGTGGGCGCCGTCCTGGGCGGATTTGTTTTCAGCTTCAGGGCTCTCCTCGTGTCTGGTGCGGACCCGCATGTGGCGGCCGCTCTGGTCTCTGGGACAACACTCACATCATTCGGTCAGTCCTGTTCATCGAGATACTCCCGATGGTGAGTGCGGCATGCTCTATAGCCGTTTCATTGGCTGGGCAGTCTATTCACCAAGAGACGACGGCCCACCGACGTTAAGTTCGGACTTCTTACTTACACTCCCGTGGTTCTTCTGGGACTGCTCTTGGGTGGACCATTGGTCCTTCAACTGGACAGAATTACCGCCATTATCGGATTCAGCACCCCGTTGATAGCGTTCGTCTTTGGCGCCGCCAACGCCACGCCGGGCACCTGGACTCCCTATGACGCAAAATCGATACAATGCCTCACTTACACGGCCGCCACACTCATTCTGACAATGGCGACACTCCTGGGAGGTCATTGGCTGCCGCCCCAACGCCTGACGATCAACAGCGACGACTACCTTGGCTACGTGGTTTCTAGCGATGACAAGACTCTGACTGCCTTTCTTCCCGGTAATAAGGCCGTGGTTCGATTCGAAGCAGCCACCATCAGTCGACAATTCTGCAGCGTGTCTGCTGACACCGACCTCACTTATGGGGGAAGGCTGCTTGGCACCGCGGAGCTTCCTGGCTGCCCGGACGGCAAAACGAAATTGGACCTGACCGGGCCACAGCTGCCATCCGCCATCACTCGGTGACGCGGTCTTAACATAGCTGTCAGTTTTCTCATTGAATCGGTCAGACTACGGGATTCTTCTCAACCATCTGAAGCGGGGACACCCGCGGCCCATAAGGGACGATGGCGGGAAACCGCCCGCCGGCGTCCGCTGTTCTTGAGCTACTTCGTGAGGGCCCCCTCCAACCAGGACCTCAGCACCGGCGCGGGAGCTGCGCCGGCCTGCCTCGCGACGATCTTGCCGTCGACGATGACCATCAACGTTGGCACTGCCTGAATGCCGAATCTGGCGGAGAGCTGCGGGGAGTGGTCCACATCGACCTTTACAAGTTTGATCTGCCCCGCGCGTTCGTGTGCCAACTGGTCCAGCACGGGGCTCACCATCCGGCAGGGTCCGCACCACACCGCCCAAAAGTCCACCAGTACCGGAACGCCGGACCGTTCGGCGATCTCGCCGAAGTCGTCGTCGCCCGCTTCAACCACCCAGGGAAGCTCCCGGTGGCAACTCCCGCAGCGTGGCCGGC
>JAODMS010000114.1 GCA_025464925.1 Arthrobacter sp. | reverse complement strand
ATGCAACAAAAACGCCTGACTCTCAGGGCGCGCCTCCGGCTGGCAGCCGTCGCCGCGATCCTGATCCCCGCCGCCGTTACGGCCACACCGGCCACGGCGCACGACAGCCTCGCGTCGACTACGCCTGCCCGGGACGCCGTCCGGACGGCCGCACCCGATACCGTCTCACTGACCCTGTCAGAGCCGCCGCTGGACTCCGGACAGCTGGACACCAGCGTCCTGACCGTCACGGACGGTGCAGGGAAGACCGTCAGCGACGCCAAAGTAACCGTCGACGGCCTGACGCTGTCGACAAAAATCACTGCGGGAGATGCCGGCACCTACACGGTGCGGTGGCGGGCCGTCGGATCTGACGGACACCCCATCGAAGGCAAATACTCCTTCACCGTCCAGCCGGCAGCCGGAACCCCGCCCGCTTCGGCGACACCCGCGGCGCCGGCAACGCCTGCGGCCGCCCAGTCGACAGAGTTCGAGCCGGTGCCCCCGCCCGATAACAGCAACGCCCCGCTCACCCTGGGCACCGCCGCGGCCGTATTAGCCGCGGCCCTGGCGATCACCCTGTTCATCCGCACCAGAGGCAAGAACGCAGGTTCCTGACCAAAGGTTTGTGGCCCCGGATCCCCAGCGTCCGGGCCACAAACCCTTTTGCCCCGCCATCGCGGCAAACGATCGTGTCAGGACGCCCGGGCGGACAGCCGGGACGCACGGATCATCCGGACGACCAGACCCGCTCCGGCCGCGACCGCCATCACCACAACGCACACCGCCCCGGCGTCGAACAGCACGGGAGCGTAGCCGGGGAGCGGCGCCGAGGCATCTGCCGCGACGATGATCGCCAGATAATAGGCCGCCGTAAGGGCCACCCAGAGAGCGCCGGCAGCAGCCGTTACCCAGGACAAGGGCGAGAACCAGATTCGACCGAACCGGTAGGAGAGGGCCACGGCGACCAGGGTGACGCCAGCCAGGGCCAGGAGCTGGAGCCCGAACAGATACGAGCCGCCAAGCAGACCCGCGGGGATGCACAGGCCACCCATGATCAGAAGCCTCCGGGCGCCAAGAGGCATGCCCGGCGAAGCCTCCGGGGATGCCGTTGCCGTCTGTGCAGACCCGGGCGTTGCGTTGTTGACTGTCATGGCGTTCCTTGATTTGGCGCGCGGCCACCCGGTCGCACGGCGTTGCCGCTCGCGGCGAATTCTTCCGGACCTGCCGGAACTGCCCTCAAACAGTACATCAACCACTGGACTCAGGCTCAAGCTACATGGGACCACCTAGGGAGAACTCGACGACATCGGCCTCAAGGTGGCCTCGTGGTTCGGGTCCCCGGCGGCGAGCTTCGCATCCAAACGCGCTTGCTTGTCGGTCAGGTGTATCGGCGCCGATCTGCAGGGTCCGGCGGATCCCGTAAAGCGGATCGCCCTTGTGGCCCCGGCGCCCCAGGTGTCCTGCTGGACCCGCCGGCGGACCTCATCGACCATGGCCGATCCCAGCTTCACAACATGGAACGCATCCAGGACAGTGTTGGCCTCGGGCAGTTCATCACGGATCGCGTTCGCGTAGCCGCGGAACGGATCCAGTGCTGCCGTCTTGATCCCCGCGGTGAAATCCGGGCCTCGCTCCTTGAGTCAGCCGGCGTAGGCCTGCGCTGTCCATGCCCGTCTCTCCAGACCGGACGCTAGGGGCAACCCTGCCACGAACAGGAAAACCTCGCGGGCAAGGGAAACTCAGGCCTGGCATTTTTTGCGGTGACACCATCTGCTGGCAGAATTGATGGTGTCCACGGCGGCAGGCCGCGGACATTTTCTGTATCTGGATCCCCTGAGAGGAACCGATGTCTACTCCCGGTGACAGTCCGGGGCACAGTCCGTGCCCCCCGTTGATGCGCGAGAGCGCCCTGGACAGCAGCGGGGGGTGTAGCAAGTGGAAGTAGCCTCAATCCTTGTCGGCCTATTACTGATCGTCGGCTGCGGTTTGTTTGTCG
This sequence comes from Arthrobacter sp., assembly GCA_025464925.1. The sequence continues at coordinate 4,006 of JAODMS010000114.1, read as the reverse complement.
CCGCAGAGTTCTCGCTGATCACCGTGAACCGGAACACGGTCAGGGAAGCCGCCGATTCCGGCGACAAGAAGTCCGTGGGCGTGCTCAAGGCGATGAACACGCTCTCGACCCAGTTGTCGGGTGCCCAGCTGGGAATCACTCTCACAAACCTCGGCATCGGCTTCCTGGCCGAGCCCGCAATCGCCGCCCTCATCCTCGGTCCGCTGATGGACGCCGGCCTCGCGGCCCCAGTGGCACGCTCTGCCTCGGTGATCCTCGCCCTGATCCTGGCAACACTGCTGACCATGGTCTTCGGCGAACTCGTACCGAAAAACCTCGCCATCGCAAAGCCCTTGGCGACCGCGCGGGCCACCGCCGGCTTCCAGCGGGGCTTCAGTACCGCGACGGGGCCGCTGCTGCGCTTTTTCAACGGCACGGCGAACAAGCTGGTCCGCGCCCTCGGCATTGAACCTCAGGAAGAACTCGCTTCGGCGCGCTCCGCCGAGGAACTCGCCTTCCTCGTGCGGCACTCGGCCCGGCAGGGCATCCTCCCCGAGGAGACCGCCGACCTAGTCCAGCGGTCATTCGCCTTCGGGTCCCGCCGCGCTCACGATGCCATGACACCGCGCACTCGGATGGTCACGCTGGCCCCGGAGCAAAGCGTCCGGGAAATGCTGCAGACCGCCGCCGAAACCGGGCATTCGCGGTTCCCGGTGATGAAGTCCGGCTCCCATGAGGTGCTGGGCATCGTGCACGTCCGACGGGGACTGGCAGTGGCCTTCTCCGACCGCGAGCAGACAGCTCTCGCTGATGTCATGGACAAACCCACCCTCATACCCGACACCGTCGAGCTCGATGACCTGATGGACACGCTCCGAGCCGGCGGGCTGCAGATGGCGGTCCTGATCGATGAAACCGGCGACATCGCCGGACTGATCACCCTCGAGGACCTCGTCGAGGAACTGGTCGGCGAGGTCGTGGACGAACACGACCCTCAGGATGACACGAGCGAACGGCTGCCCTTCGGTCTCTGGCGTCTCGACGGCGCACTGCGCCCCGACGAGGCGACAGCGATCCTGGGCCACACGGTACCCGAGGGGACGGAGTACGACACTCTGGCCGGCCTGGTCACGCTCGAGCTGGGGCATATCGCCCGGCCCGGCGATGCCATCGAGATCGCCACGGAGCAGTCCCACGGCCACCCGGCGGCAACCGTTGAGCTGCGCGTGGAGGAAATGGACGGGGCACGCATCGCCAAAATCCTGGCCACTGCCAGCCCCCGCAACGACGAAACAGAGGAACGCTAGTGGATACCGCCGGGATCATTCTGACCATCGTCCTGCTCGCCGCGAACTTCTTCTTCGTCGGGGCAGAGTTCTCCCTCATCGCCGCGCGGCGAAGCATCATCGAGCCGTTGGCCCAACAGGGCGGACGGTCCGCCCGGATCACCCTGTGGGCTATCGAGAACGTTTCTCTGATGATGGCCGGCGCCCAGCTCGGCATCACCGTCTGTTCTCTCGCCCTCGGCTACGTCACCAAACCCATGGTCGTCTACGCCCTGGAGGGACCCTTTGAAGCATGGGGCGTCCCGGATGGCTGGATCGACCCGATCGCCTACGCCGTCGCCCTGAGCGTGGTGACCTACCTGCATGTCGTGCTCGGCGAGATGGTACCGAAGAACATCGCCCTGGCCGGCCCGGAACGAATGGCCCTGGTCCTCGGCCCGGTCCTGGTCGTCGTCGTGCGCATCCTGCAGCCGCTCCTGTGGTTGATGAACTCCATGGGTAACGGGATCCTGCGCCTGTTCAAGGTCGAGCCGAAGAACGAAGTGGCCAGCGCCTTCACCCGGGACGAAGTAGCGGGCCTGGTCGAGGAATCCCGCGAAGGCGGCCTGCTGGACAAACAGGACGAACGCCTCCTCCTCGGAGCCCTCACCTTCGAGGAACGCTCCGTGGAAAGTATCGTGATTCCCCTGGATAAGGTGACCACGCTGCCGCACGGATGCACCCCGGACCAGATCGAACAGATTGCCGCCAACGGCTTCTCCCGTTTCCCCGTTCAGGCACCGACCGGTGAACTCACAGGCTACGTGCACGTCAAGGACCTCCTCGGCCTCGGCGCCGCGGACCGCGATCGGCCACTGCCGACAGACTTCATCCGGGATCTGCCCCGGGTGCGTCTGGACGACGGCCTCCGTGTCTCCCTGCGCCGCATGCAGCGCGAAGGAGCCCACCTGGCCCTCGCCGCCGACGGAGGCGGGCGACCTTACGGCATCGTCACGCTGGAGGACATGCTCGAGGAACTCGTGGGCCAGATCCGCGACAACAGCCGGGCGTCCAGGACCGCCGCGCCCACGACGGCTTTGGCGTAGGAAAGCCAGGCTGACGCGGGACCAAAGCTGTATCCATCCGCGTCAGTCTGACCTAGGCGCAGGCTACAAACACAGCCACCCGGCCACCGGCACGCGGCACGTCCTGAGCCGCATCCTCACGCCGCCACGGCGGCCGGCCCCTCCCCGGCGACAATCCCCCTATAACTGCCCGCTGGGGCAGATTGGAGACCATGATGGAAACTTTTTTGCCTTTTTCTGTGCCCGAACGCTCATCTGCAGCAGCAGGTCTGACTGGCGTCTCCCAATGGGCAGTGGAGCTGATGGAGCGAATCGGCGCGCCCGGTGCCGGACTGATCGTCGCACTCGAGAACCTTTTCCCGCCTCTGCCCAGCGAGATCATTCTCCCGCTGGCCGGCTTCACAGCCAGCCGGGGTAGCTTCAGCCTGGTCGAGGCGCTGCTATGGACCACCATCGGCTCAGTGCTCGGAGCATGGCTGCTCTATGGGATAGGCGCCCTCTTAGGCCGGGACCGGATGCGGGCCATCGCGCGCAGACTGCCCCTGGTGGATGTCGAAGATGTGGACAAAGCCGAAAACTGGTTCCACCGCTACGGGTACCGTGCGGTTTTTTTCGGCCGAATGATCCCCTTGTTCCGGTCCCTGATCTCCATTCCGGCAGGGATCGAGCGGATGAGCGTGTGGAAATTCCTGCTACTGACGCTCGGGGGAAGTCTGATCTGGAATACGGTATTTGTCCTCGCCGGGTTCTACCTGGGCGAGAACTGGCATGTGGTCGAGCAGTACGCCGGAATCCTTCAAAAAGCCGTGATCGCCGGCGTGGCCCTAGCCATCGTCTGGTGGGTGGCCGCCAAGGTGACTAAACGACGCCGGAAAGCCGCCGCCACCTGAGCCAAACGCCGATAACAGCGCATATGTGAGCCCGGGTCCGGAGCCGGGTGCGGTCATTGGCGGCGGAGCGGGTCGTCTCTTTACGCCTGGGCGGCGTCGTAGGCCTGTTTGATGTCCTGGCTGATCCGTCCCCTGGCGCTGGGGTTATATCCGTGGGCCCTGGCCCAGTCCCGGATCTTCTGGGTCTCTTCACGGCCCGCGGGCACGCTCCGTGCGCCCCGGCGGTCTGCCGTGCCCCGGAGGCGGCGACCATGGGCGACGTACTTTTCCAGCATCCCGCGCAGTTCGCTGGCGTGATCTGCCGTGAGATCGATTTCGTAGTCGGCGCCGTCGATGGAGAACCGGATGGTTCCGTCGGCGTCCTCGCCGGAAATATCATCGATGAGCTGGACACGTACTTCGCGGGCCATGGGGGTCCTTTTTGCCGGTAATTCAGCCGTTGTCCCCCAATGCCGACTCGAGCCATTGTCCCTAATCCTATTCGAAAGGCGCACTCGGTAATGGCCGGTCCCATGGCTCATCAGGCCGGGCCTTTCGGCAGCGCTGCTCCCGGCCGCCGGGGACAATGTTGACCAGGCCGGAGATGAACGGGGTGCGGAGCGATATCCAAAGGCATTAAGTGCGCGACCCGTGATTCGGAATTCCTGGTCTCTAACCTGACTGGTTTTCTGACCCGACTGATGGTCCGGTAAGGTCCAGTCCCGACACCACCTCCAGATGAAACGAGTAATATTCCCGTGGCAACCGACTACGACGAAGTCCGGCCCGACGTCGCGGAATCCCGCAA
>JAODMS010000089.1 GCA_025464925.1 Arthrobacter sp. | reverse complement strand
GCCGCCGCTGTTCATTCCGACGGGGTTCATGGGAACCTGCAGGGCGGAGTTGTCCGCGCTGTTGCCGTTGTTGGAGAACCCGTTTAAGTCGGGCCCGATGTTGCCCAGCGCAAGGGTGACCTTGCCGCCCTGCTGAAGGTCGGCTGCCGGCTTCTCGTGGATGCTGATCAGCTTGGACAGGTCGCTTCCCGATTCCTGTCCCTTGGCCGTCTCAGGGCCGCTGGCACCGCCACCGCCGCAGGCCGTCAGCGCCAGGGCCGCAGCAACTGCTGCGACTCCGCCGATCCTGTTCAGTTTCCTCATGGTTTTCCCTTCATTGGTGCGAGTGGTGGTGCTTGTGGGTCGAGAAATCCTAGGGCGCATGGTTGTCCGCCGGTTCGTGGACAACCAGCATGTCCTCATCCAGTTCACCGTCCGGGAAGAAGCAGGCGAACTGCTGGTCCGTTGCGGATGCCGCTGGTTCCAGGGGCGGTTCCAGGGTGAGGCATTTTTCCAGCTTGGCCGGCGGCAGCGCCGCGAAGACAGGACAACGGGTGGCGAAGTTGCAGCCTTTGGGTGCCTGCAGCGGCGAGGGCAGGTCGCCCTGCAGGATGATGCGTTCACGGGTGCGTTCCAGCTGGGGGTCCGGCACGGGGATCGCGGAGAGGAGCGCGCGGGTATAGGGGTGGCGGGGGTTCCCGAACACCCGGTCCACGGCACCGACCTCCACGATCTTCCCCAGGTACATGACCGCTACGCGGTTGGAGATGTGCCGCACCACCGAGAGGTCGTGCGCCACCAGCAGGTAGCTCAGGCCCAGTTCGGCGCGCAGGTGGTCCAGGAGGTTGATGACGCCGGCCTGGACCGACACGTCCAGGGCGGAGACGGGCTCGTCCAGGACCACCAGCTTGGGGTTCACGGCCAGCGCGCGGGCGATCCCGATCCGCTGGCGCTGGCCGCCGGAGAACTGGTTGGGGAAGCGGTTCACGTGGTCCGGTGGGAGGCCGACAAGCTCCATCAGCTCCAGAATCCGCTTGCGGATGGCCGGCTTGGCGATCCCCAGATTTTCCAGCGGCTCGGAAAGGACTTCGTAGACCGTGAAGCGCGGGTCCAGGGCGCCGGTGGGATCTTGGAACACCATCTGGAGTTCCTTGCGCATGGCGGCCTTGGTCTTGCCGTCGGCGGCCGCCTTGTTGCTCAGCCCGCCGATGATCACCTCGCCGTCCTGGTCCTGGTGGAATTCCATGATTTCCAGCAGCGTGGTGGTCTTTCCGCAGCCGGACTCGCCCACGATCGAGAAGCATTCGCCCTCGCGGATATCGAAGCTCAGCCCGTCCACCGCCTTGACCGTACCGATCCGGCGCTTGATCAGGGCGCCCTTCGTGAGCGGGAAATGCTTCTTGACGTCTATGAGTTCCAGCACGGCCTTCCGCTCCTCCCTGGGGATCGCGTCAAAGCGGGAGACCGGAACGGGCGGAGCCGAGAAGATCTTATGGACATCCTCGTGGGTGTCCAGCAGGTCGGTCTTGATGCAGGCGGCCCTGTGTGCCTCGCCGCCTTGCTTGTCGCTGGCGCGTACCGGACTCAGCGCCGGTTCACCGGCCAGGCAGGCATCACCGGCCAGGGGGCATCGCGGCGCGAACGAGCAGCCGGTGGGCGTGCGGATCAGGTTCGGGGGGATGCCCTCGATGGGAACAAGGCTGACCTTCTTCGCCGCGTCCACGCGGGGCACCGCCCCGAGCAGGCCCATCGTGTAGGGCATCCGGGGCGTGTAGTAGATGTCGTCCACGGTGCCGGTCTCCACCGGCTTGCCGGCGTACATGACCATGATGTCGTCAGCCATGCCGGCCACCACGCCGAGGTCGTGCGTGATCATCAGGACGGCGGCACCGGTTTCCTCCTGCGCGGTGCGCAGCACCTCGAGCACCTGCGCCTGGATGGTGACGTCCAGCGCCGTCGTCGGCTCATCGGCGATGAGCACCCGGGGATTGTTGGCGATAGCAATGGCGATCAGAACGCGCTGGCGCATGCCGCCGGAGAACTCGTGGGGAAAGGCCTTCAGCCGATCCCGGGGGCTGGAAATGCCCACCAGGCCCAGGAGTTCGACGGCGCGGGCCTCCTTGGCCTGCTTGCTCATGGTGGGGTTGTGGACGGTCAGGGCCTCGATGATCTGGTTCCCGACCGTGTAGACCGGGGTCAGCGAGGACAGCGGATCCTGGAACACCATGGCGATCTCGTTGCCGCGGTACTTGCACATGGCCTTGTCCGCCAGGCCCAGCAGTTCCGTTCCGAGCAGGCGGACGGAGCCGGTGATCTCCGCGGTGGAGGGCAGCAGGCCCATGATGGCCAGGGAGGTGACGGATTTGCCGGAGCCGGATTCGCCCACTATTCCGAGGGTCTTGCCCGGCAGCAGCTCGAAGTCGACACCGCGGACGGCGTGCAGCACGCCGTTCTCCGTGTTGAAGCGGACGTTCAAGTCCCGGATGGAGAGCACGGCATCCGTGGCTGCATGCAGTCCGGCCACCTGCAGGCGCTGGGCGGTGTTTTTTGCCGTGCCCGCGGCCGCCGCGGCTGTGTTGGCGGTGATTTCGCTGCTCATTTGTTGATCTTCGTTAGGGTCTTCTTCGCATTGCTCGTGTTGGCGCTGCCAATGGAGCTGGAGCTGGGATCGAACGCGTCGCGCAGGCCGTCGTTCATCATGGCCAGCGACCCGGTCAGCAGGAACATGACCGCCAGCGGGACCCAGAACATCCACGGGAAGGTGGAAACCTGGGAGGTGGCCTGTCCGATCAGCACGCCCAGGCTGACGTCGGGGACCTTGATGCCGATGCCGATGAAGGAGAAGGCGACCTCGGCCAGGATGGCACCGGTCACGCCGCGGGTGATGTCCAGAACCAGCAGCGAGCCGATGTTCGGGACGAGGTGCCGCCAGACGATGCGGCGCGCCGGGATGCCCATGTACTGGGCAGCCTTGACGAAGTCGCGCTGCATGAGGGACATCGACAGGGAGCGGATGAGGCGGGCGGTGCCCATCCAGCTGAAGAACAGCAGGACGAGAATCAGCAGCAGCCAGCTGGGCAGGTCCTTCCGCAGGCCGTTTCCGCCGCCGCTGGTGGCCACGGCCACGACCAGCAGGGCCGGCATCATGATCAGGGCTTCGAGGATGAACAGCATGACCTTGTCTACCTTGCCGCCGAAATACGCCATCGTGCAGCCGTAGACAGCGGCGATCAGCACCGACACGAGGCCGACGACGAGGCCGATGAGGATCGAGATCCGGGTGCCCTCCACGGTCAGGGCATAGAGGTCGATCCCGGCCTGGGAGGTGCCCAGCAGGTGCTCCGCGGAGGGTGCCATGCCGATGTTGAAGGGGTCGATGGTCTCCTTGTCCCAGCTGGTGAAATAGCCGCCGATGAAGGAGAAGAGGGTCAGGGCAGCGAAGATGGCGAGGCCTGCCACGGCGGTTTTGTTGCGCAGGAAGCGCCGGAGGATGATCCTCGACTTGGCGATGACGACGTCATCGTTCTCGATCTTGGCCTCTTCGACGATGGCGGCGGGATCGATGGGAAACAGGTTCGTCATGGTCACTGCACCCGCACTCTCGGGTCCACCAGTGTGGTGGCTAGGTCCGCGAGGATGGCTCCGATCGCGAAGATCACGGAGCCGTAGGCGAGGGTCACCGTCGCCGCGTTGACGTCCTGCCTGGCGATCGAGTCGATGGACCAGGACCCGATGCCGTGCCAGGCGAAAATTTTTTCCGCGAAGAAGCCGCCGGCGAAGATGGCCGGGATGGTGAACGCGATGCTCTGCGCCACGGGGATGAAGGACACGCGCAGGGCGTGCCGGGTGATCGCCTGGTTGCGGGTCAGGCCCTTGGCCCGCGCCGTCCGGACGAAGTCCGCATTGACGTTATCCAGCAGGTACTGGCGCTGGGCAATCTGATACGCGCCCCAGCCCGCGATCGTGATGGCGAAGGTCGGCACCGCGTAGTGGGCCAGCAGGTCGACAAACTGCGCCCAGCCGTTCCCTTCCAGGCCGGGGGTGGAGCTACCGGTAACGAAGAAGATGCGTACACCAGCCGTGTCGTTGATGCTGATCGCCCCGAGCTGCACCAGGAAATACGCAATCGGCGCCGGAACGATGTACATCAGGTAGCTGTAGGAGGTGATGATCCGGTCGGAGGCTTTGTACTGCCGGGCGGCGGTGTAGACACCAAGGGCGACGCCGATGACCAGGGTCAGGATGATCGAGGCCAGGAACAGGCGCGTTGAGATCAGCACCCGGTCGCCGAACTCGGCGTTGATGAAGGCCCCATCGGGGCTCCGCCCCCAATCCCACCGGGTGAGGACCCCCGTGAGCCAGTCGACGTAACGTTCCCATGGGCTGAGGGTCGGGTCCAGGCCCTTCAGCCGGAAGGAATTGACCACCTGTTCGGGGGTGGGCCGCGGAATCCGCTCCTGCTCAAGCAGCGCCGGCTGCAGGGTGCTCACAGCCAGAAGGTACCCCGCACTGGTGGTCAGGAAGATCATGAACACGTACGTGATGGCGCGCCTTGCGAGATATCGGAGCATGGGTCGACTAGTTCTGGATCGCCGTTGTCTTTTCCGTTTCGGGCACCGCGGGTCGGGTGGGGACAGTCCGCCTGCACGCCCCGGTTATTACATTATTCACAACTTCGGTCCTTCCGTCGTCCCCGTCCGGCGGGGATCTGGCCACCGCCCCGGGGCGGTGGCCAGCGGCGGTCCGGCCGCCCGCATGCCTTTCGGCGGAGCCCTGAGCGGCTATGTTGCGGACCACATTCCACAGGAAAGTACCACATCATGAGTGCAACTAGGGCTCCCCCCTGCGGCAACCGGGAGGCCCACTACCAGATTGTTATGCGGAATTCCTTGGAAGGGATGGAACGGGCAGCGCCGGGCGGTCCCGGGTGGCCTACGCGCCGCCTACGATGCGCGTGACCAGCTCGCGCCAGGACTCTGCTAGTCGCTCCGGCGCCACCCCGTTCTTCCCGACGACATGCAGCAGGCGTTCCGGTTCCAGGCTCGCACCCAGCGCCGTTGCCATGAGCCACGGGTCCGCCGTGACGCCGGCTTCGCGCAGCAGCACCTCCAGGTGCCGGTGCCAGAGCATGACCCCCGGTACGTCGAACCTGTTGTGGGTGGATGCATTGGCGGCCCGGGCCAGCTCCCCGAACTCCAGGATCCAAGCGATGCGTTCCGCACCGGACGCGATGAGCCTCTCCAGCGGCGGAGCCCCGGGACCCAGCGGCGGGGGCCCGAACATGAACCGTCCCTGGAATTCCGCCTCGGCATCACTGAGCAGCGTCATCATCAGCCCGCCGCGGCTTCCGAACCGCCGGAACACCGTGCCTTTGCCGACGCCCGCGCGCCGCGCCAGCCTGTCCATGGTGAGGCCGGCCGCGCCGCAGTCCTCGATAATCTCCCGGGCGGCGCAGAGCAGGAGTTCCCGGTTCCGTGCGGCATCTCGGCGTTCGGTTTCCGCGCCCGCCGGCGCACTAGGTCGGGCGCCCCGGGGCGCGTCGGAGCGAATGGGGATGAGGCTCACACCGCTCAGTGTAGTCCCGGGGAATATTAACCGGACCGTAGTCCGTTTAGCAGAAGTAAAGGCGCCACAAGCGTCCACGTTCCGCCCGCCGCCGGGAGTTCCGCGGCGCCATGCATAGGAGTAAACATGTCCAAGAACACTGTTCTCACCCTCGTCGGCAGCCTGCGCGCCGATTCCACCAACCAGAAACTGGCCGAAGCCATCCAGCTGAACGCGCCGGAGCAAGTTGAGGTCGTCATCCACGACAGCCTGGGAAACATCCCGTTCTACAACGAGGACATCGACGTCGAGGGCCAGGTCCCCGCCGCGGCCGCAGCGTTGCGCGCCGCAGCCAACGACGCCGACACCCTGCTCCTGGTCACCCCGGAGCACAACGGCACGGTCCCCGCGTCCCTTAAGAACGCCATCGACTGGCTGTCGCGGCCCTTCGGTACCGGCGCCCTCAACGGCAAGCCGACCGCCGTCGTCGGCACCGCCTTCGGCCAGTACGGCGGCGTCTGGGCCCAGGACGAGGCCCGCAAGGCCGTCGGTATCGCGGGCGCCGAGGTACTCGAAGACGTCAAGCTTGCCGTCCCCGGCTCGATGGTCCGCTTCGCCGAGGTCCACCCGAAGGACGACGCGGAAGTTGTGGAGCAGATCAAGGGCGTCTTCGACGCCCTGGCCGCGGCACGGGTGGTTGAAGCGGCGTAGCCTGCCGGCCCTCCCGGCTTCACGCCGACGCCCCGCACCCTCCACCCTGCCGGGGCGTCGTGCGTCGAAACCGGCCCCCGGAGACGGTGGAAATCAGATGTTTCCCCTCGGACAACAGGGTTGTATCCTATCCAATGTGACCCATGAAACACTTGACGCCGCCGCAGCAGTACTTCCGGCCGAGGCAATCGATGCAATCGAACGCGCGGCTACGTCCGCCCACCGCCACGAACTCCTGTTCTCGGAGCGCGCGGCCAACATCAGGCAGTCAGCGGTCCGCGACGTCTTCGACATCTCGATGCGCCCCGGCCTTGTGTCGCTGGCCGGTGGAAGCCCCTATCTACAGTCGCTCCCGCTGGAACGGCTCGGACAGACCGCGGCCAAGATCATCGCCGAACAGGGAATGATCGCCCTGCAGTACGGCGGGGGCCAGGGCACGGAGGAGCTGCGGACCCAGATCTGCGAGGTTATGGCCGCGGAAGGTATCCTCGACGCGGAACCGCAGAACGTCGTGATCACCGCAGGCTCGCAGTCCGCCCAGGACGTGGCCACCAAGGTCTTCTGCAACCCGGGCGACGTGGTCCTGGTGGAGGACCCCAGCTACGTGGGAGCCCTCAACACCTTCGAGGCGTACCAGGTGGAGGTCGCCACGGTACCGATGGACGAAGACGGCATCATCCCGGATCTGCTGGAGGCAAGGATCGCCGCCCTCCAGACCGCGGGCAGGAACGTCAAGTTCCTCTACACGATCCCCAGCTTCAACAATCCGTCGGGCATCACCCTGTCCGCCGAACGCAGGCAGCAGGTGGTTGATATATGCCGCAATGCGAATATTCTGGTGCTGGAGGACAACCCCTACGGACTCCTCCGCTTCGACGGCAAGCCGCTGACTCCGCTGCGGGCCGCCAATCCCGGCGATGTCATCTACATGGGGTCCTTTTCCAAGATTTTCGCCCCGGGCCTCCGGATCGGCTGGGCCCTCGTCCCGGCGCACCTGCAGCGCCGCTACTATCTGGCCTCCGAGGCAGTCACCCTGTGCCCGCCGACGCTGAACCAGATGCTCGTCTCCGCCTACCTGCGCGACTACGACTGGCGCGGCCAGATCGAGACGTACCGGGGGCTCTACCAGGAGCGCTGCGACGCGATGCTCGCCTCATTGGACGAGTTCATGCCCGCGGGCCTGAGCTGGACAAGGCCCGAGGGCGGTTTCTTCGTCTGGGTAACCCTGCCCGAAGGCGTGGACACCTACCCCCTGCTGAGGAAGGCTATCGACGCGGGAGTGGTGTTCATTCCCGGAGCAGCCTTCACTCCGTCGGATGAACCGTCCAACAAGATCCGGCTGGCGTTCAGCGGCGTGCCGCCGGAATCCATCCGCGAAGGCGTCCGCCGCCTGGCACCGGTCCTGCGGGAAGCCATCGCGGCGCTGTAGCCTGAATCATCGTTGGTGCACGGCGGAAGACGAGCGTTGACCCAGAGGAGCATGACCATGACCGGAATTATTGTTGTAGGCGTCGACGGCAGCGAGACTGCGCTGAGGGCCGCGCAGACTGCGCGGGACCTGGCCGCTTCGCTGGGGGCAACCCTCCATGTGGTCAGCGCCTTCGACAGCGACCGGACCGAGTTCTACGGCAGCGGCAGCGACAAGTGGATCGTTTCCGACGCCGGCAATGCCGAGAAGGTCGCGAAGCGGGTTGCCGAAGGCCTCCGCTCCGCTGGCACCAACGTCACCTATGCCGCCGCACGCGGTAAGCCGGCGGAGGCCCTGATCAAAGAAGCGGAGCGCACCGGCGCCCAGATGATCGTGGTTGGCAACCGGCGCATGCGCGGGATCGGCCGGGTTCTGGGAAGCGTTGCGGGCAGTGTTGCCCACAACGCTCCCTGCGACGTCTACATCGCCAAGACCGACACCTCCGACTAGGAGGAGGATCGCTAGGGCTTCACCGGCTCGGCCGTCTTCAGCATGCGGCGCAGAATCTTGCCCGAGGAGGACTTGGGCACGGCATCGATGAACTCGACGCGGCGGATCCTCTTGAACGGCGCCACCTTCGCCGCCACGAAATCCATCACACCGGACTCATCCAGCCGTCCGCCCTCATCCCCGGCCTGGCGCACCAGAAATGCCATCGGCACCTCCTGCCCGTCGGCGTCGGTCGTTCCGATCACCGCTGCGTCAGCGATGCCGGGGTGCGTGAGCAGCAGGGCCTCAAGCTCCGCCGGGGCGATCTGGTAACCCTTGTATTTGATGAGCTCCTTGAGCCGGTCCACGATGGCCACGACGCCGTCGGCCCGGACGGTGGCGATGTCGCCGGTGTGCAGGAAGCCGTCCGCATCAAGGGTGTCCGCCGTTTCCTCGGGCCGGTTGAGGTAGCCGAGCATCACGTTCGGTCCCCGGCACAGCAAATGGCCCGGGGCGCTGGTGCCCACGGCGGGGACCGGGATCTCCTCCCCTGTGGCAGTGTCCACCAGCCGGCATTCCATGTTGGGGACGGTGTAGCCCACCGAGCTGACGGGCACTTTCAGGGCATCGCGGGGGATGAGATGGGATACCGGGCTCATCTCGGTCATGCCGTAGCCCTGCAGCACCCGGCAACCGAGCCGTTCGGCCAGCCTGGCCCCTAGTTCCCCGTCGAGAGGTGCCGCACCGGACAGCGTCGTGTGGACGGAGCTGAGATCGTACTCCGCAACCATCGGGTGCTTGGTCAGCGCCACGGCCACTGGCGGAGCGATGAAGAGGTAGCTGCACCTGTGGTCCTGGATGATCCGCAGGAACTCGGCGAGCTCGAACTTAGGCATCGTGACCAGGCGGGCACGCTGGCGCAGGGCCAGGTTCAGCAGCACCGTCAGTCCGTAGATGTGGAAGAAGGGCAGGAGAGCCAGCAGACGGTCTTCGGGGCCGACACGGAGCAGGCCGCGGGACTGCTCCGCGTTCGCGACGAGGTTCCGGTGGCTCAGCATGACGCCCTTGGGCCGGCCCGTCGTACCCGAGGAATACGGCAGCACCGCGACATGGGTGCCCGGATCGAACGTGACCTCCGGGGCCGGCTCACCTGCGGCGAGCAGGTCATGCAGCGAGGGGTGGCCGTCGGCGCCGTCGAGCACCACCACCCGCCGTGCCGGGATCCCGGTCCGCGTGGCAGCCTCGCGGGCGGCGGGCAGCAGCGCCGAGATCGTGAACAGCCAGCCCGCGTCGGCGTCAGTGAGCTGGAGGGCTATCTCGTCCGCCGTGTACAGGGAATTGATGGTAGTGACGGTGGCGCCGGCCCGCAGGAGTCCGTGGAACACCACGGCGAAGGCGGGGATGTTCGGGCACAGGATTGCCGCCACGCCGCGGACGCCCAGGCCTTGGGCGGCCACGGCGCCGGCAAACGCATCGATCTGCCCCACCAGAGTCCGGTAGCTGGTCTCCGCACCGCTCGTGCCGTCGACGACGGCGATCCGGTCCAGGTCCGCCTCCTCCAGGCAACCAAAAAGGTAGTCGTAGAGGCTGAGATCCGGAACATCCACGTCGGGGAACGGGCTCGAGAACACGCATATCTCCTTTGATCCGCGTCCGCCCGGCGGGCGGCGGCTGGTGCCACTCTAGCGCCGTCCGGCGGGCTTAAGTGCGGATTCGACGCGCGCCGCCATTTCGGTGGGCGAACCGGGAGTAGCAGATGTCGTGCCTCCATCGGGATCCACGATTAGTAAGCGGAAATACTTATTTCAGCGTCATTAGGACGTCTGAAATACCAATAGCGCAGCCTCCGGAGGTTTCAGCCAAGGAGCAGCGCCGGCTCTTCGAGGATGGCGGCGACATCGGCCATGAAGCGGGCCGAGAGGTCCCCGTCCACCACGCGGTGGTCGAAGGAACCGCCCAGGGTGGTGATCCAGCGCGGAATGACTTCGCCGTCGAGGACCCAAGGCTTCTGCTTGATGGTGCCGAAGGCCACGATGGCCACCTCGCCGGGGTTGATGATCGGCGTGCCGGTATCGATGCCGAGGGCGCCGATGTTGGTGACGGTGAGGGTGCCGCCCTGCATCTGGGCGGGCTGGGTCCTGCCGGCCCGGGCGGTGGTGGCCAGCTCGTTCAGGGCCAGGGCCAGTTCTTTGAGCGACAGGTCCTGGGCGTTCTTGATGTTCGGCACCATCAGGCCGCGGGGGGTGGCGGCGGCGATACCGAGGTTCATGAAGTGCTTGACATGGATCTCGGCGGAGTCGCCGCCGTCCGGGCTGTCCACCCAGGTGGCGTTGACGCTGGGGTTGCGCGCCGCGGCCCAGATGACGGCCTTGGCGAGGATCAGCAGCGGGGAAACCTTGATGCCTTCGAAGTCGCGGGACACTTTGAGTCGCTTGACGAACTCCATGGTGCGGCTGGCGTCGACGTCCACGAAGATGCTGACGTGCGGAGCGGCGAAGGCGGACTCGACCATAGCCTTCGCCGTGGCCTTGCGGACACCCTTCACGGGGATACGCTCTATCCGCTGCGCCTGCGGGCGGCCGGACTTGCCCCAGAACATGTCAGCCTTGTCCACCTCGGCGTCGCGCTGGGCCTGGTAACTCACCAGATCCTCGCGGGTGACTTCGCCGCGGGCCCCCGTGGGGACCACGTCGGCCAGGTCGATGCCCAGGTCCCGGGCGATCTTGCGCACGGGAGGCTTCGCCAGGACCCTGCTGACGAGGCCGCTGATGGCTCCGCCGAGGGTGGGGCGCTCGAGGTTGCCGGCAGGGGCGGGGCGTTCCGGGCCCGGGGCGTTCCCGATGCCAGGAGCCTTCCTCCCGGCCTGCTGGAGGACGGGGGCCGGTCCGGGAACGATGCCTTTCCTTCCGGCAACCGGGTTCGGCGAAACCGCCGGGGCGGCGGAAACCCGCCGACGGCGCTTGACGGCATCGGCCTTGGGGCCGGACCCCACCAGTGGCCCGCCGGCGGGCCGCCCGGTCGACTCACCGGCGTCGGGCGTTCCCGCCTTCAGCGTTCCGTACATGGGTGCCTCCGCGGGCGCCTCGACGGCCGGTGCGGGGGTTCCCGGCAGCCCGGCGGCGGCGGGAGCAGCAGGAGCGGCCGCGGTTGTCCCGGCGGCCGCGTCGGTGACGCTGATGATCGGGGTCCCGACGTCGATCGTCACGCCCTCGGAAACGAGCAGCTCCGTGACGGTGCCGGCGAACGGCGAGGGCAGCTCGACCAGGGACTTGGCGGTCTCGATCTCGCAGAGGACGTCGTTGATGGCCACGGTGTCGCCGGCCTTGACCTTCCAGGAGACGATTTCCGCCTCGGTGAGCCCTTCGCCCACATCGGGAAGGTTGAACTTGTTAAGCGCCATGGAGTCCTCGGTTTCGAACGTCGTCGTCAGTACGCTGGGCCATCAGTAAGCAAGGGCACGGTCCAGTGCCTCAAGGATGCGGTCGATGTCCGGCAGGTAGTCTTCCTCCACCTTGGCCACGGGGTAAGGCATGTGGAATCCGCCCACGCGGATGACGGGAGCCTCGAGCGAGTGGAACGCCCGCTCGCTGACCCGGGCGGCGATTTCGCCGCCGATCCCGCCGAAGGTGGGTGCCTCGTGGGCCACGATCAGCCGCCCGGTCTTCTGGACGGACTCCGTGACGGTGTCGAAGTCGATCGGGGAGATGGAGCGCAGGTCGATCACTTCGACGCTGTGGCCGTCCTCCGCGGCGGCATCGGCCGCGGCGAGGGCCACCGGCACCAGCGGTCCGTAGACCACGACGGTCGCGTCCGTTCCTTCGCGCAGGACGTGGGCCTTGAACGGATCCGCAGCCGTGCCGGGGGATTCGGTGTCGACCTCGCCCCTGAGCCAGTAGCGGCGTTTGGGCTCGAAGACGATCACGGGGTCCTGGCAGTCGACGGCCTGCTGGATCATCCAGTAGGCGTCGTGCGGGTTGGACGGTGTGATGATGCGCAGTCCGGCAGTGTGGGCGAACAGCGCCTCCGGCGACTCCGAGTGGTGCTCGATCGAGCCGATGCCGCCGCCGTACGGGATACGGATGACGACGGGGACGGTAAGGGTGCCGTTGCTGCGCGCATGCATTTTTGCGAGCTGGGTGGTGATCTGGTTGAAGCCAGGGAAGACGAAGCCGTCGAACTGGATCTCGCACACGGGCTGGTAGCCCCGCAGGGCCAGGCCGATCGCGGTGCCGATGATGCCGGACTCCGCCAGCGGCGTGTCAACCACGCGGTCCGGGCCGAACTCAGCGATGAGCCCGTCCGTGACGCGGTAGACGCCGCCCAGCGGCCCGATGTCCTCCCCCATCAGCAGGGACCGCGGGTTGTTGCTGAGGGTCGCGCGCAGGCCTTCGTTGATGGCCTTGGCAATGGTCATGGTGGTCATGAGTGGGCGGCTCCATCCGAGGTCGTCTGGCCGGCGGGCGCCTCGTCGGCAAATCCTGCGCTGTACTGCTCGAACCAGGCCAGCTCTTCGGCTACCAGCGGATGCGCTTCGACGTAGGTGTTGGCGAACGCGGTCCGGATGTCCGGGGTTTCGAGCTCGTAGGTCGTCTTGCGGACATACGCGGCGAGTTCATCGCCGTCGGTCTTGACCTGCTCGAAGAAGGCGTCGTCGGCCAGGCCTGCGGTGCGGAGGTATTTCTCCAAGCGTTCCAGCGGATCCTTGGCCCGCCACCGGGCTTCTTCGGCCGACTCGCGGTACTTTGTGGGATCGTCGGCCGTGGTGTGGGCGCCAACCCGGTAGGTGAAGGCCTCGATCAGCACCGGGCCCTTGCCCTCGCGGGCATGTTCCAGCGCCCATTCGGTGACGGCGTGGACGGCGATCACGTCGTTGCCGTCCACCCGGATACCGGGGAAGCCGTAGCCCTTCGCGCGGTTGGACAGCGGAATCCGGGTCTGCACCGAGCTCGGTACGGAGATGGCCCAGTGGTTGTTCTGGCAGAAGAACACGACGGGGGCGTTGTAGGACGAGGCGAACACCATGGATTCGTGGACGTCGCCTTCGGAACTGGCCCCGTCACCGAAATAGACCATGACGGCGGCCTTCGGCTCCGGCGGGCGGGCTGTCGTCTGACCTCCAGTCGGGTAAGTTGCCTGGTCCGCTGCTGTCTGGTCCGCCGTCGCAGCTGCGGCCGCCAGCTTCTGGTCCCGCTGGATGCCCATGGCGTAGCCAACCGCATGGGGGGTCTGAGCGGCGAGGACCAGCGTGTAGAGGTGGAAATTGGTGTCCTTGGGGTTCCAGCCGCCGTTGGAGACGCCGCGGAACTGACGGAGCAGCTCGGCCAGGTCGACGTTCCGGGTCAGCGCCACTCCGTGTTCGCGATAAGTGGGAAAGATGTAGTCCTGCGGCTGGCTGGCCCGGCCCGACCCGATCTGCGCTGCCTCCTGGCCTGTCAGCGGGACCCACAACGCCAGCTGGCCCTGCCGCTGCAGCGCGGTGGCCTCCTGGTCGAACCGCCGGATGGCAGCCATGTCGGCGTAGAACCCGCGCAGTTTCTCGGCGTCCAGCCGCTCGGCGTACTCCGAGAAGACGGGGTCGGCGCCGAGCGTCCCGTCAGGGCCCAGCAGCTGCACCATCGGCACGGCAGGATCGCCCAGGTGGGCTTCGGCCTCCGCCTCCAGCCGGTCGTCCATCTCGGTTCCGTCGAACTCGGTAGAGGGCAGATGTGTGGCGCCCATACCGTCTCCTTGCTTGCCGCATCCGAATGCGCTGCAATCGCTGGGATATATGCCGGACCGGTAATGCATTCCCGGTCCGGCATATACTTTGGCTTACTGGTCCTTACTGTATCCGCAGGAACCTGCCTGCGGGCTCCACGTTAAGCGCTAGGAACGCTGTGGCGGTTTTGTATAGGTTGCACAGAGCTCGAGGAAGCGGGTGTTGGCCTCGCTCTCACCGACACTCACCCGGACACCTTCATCCCCGAACGCCCGCACCGAAAGGGCACGCTCCCCCGCCAGCGCGGCAAATTCCGCGCTGTCAGCACCCAGATTGAGCCAGACGAAGTTCCCTTGGGCTTCGGGCACAAACCAGCCGAGCTCCCGGAGCCCGGCGGTGACCCGGTCCCGTTCGTCCACCAGGCTTTGTACCCTTTCTACAACCTCCCCGAAATGCGCCAGCGACGTGACAGCGGCGGTTTCGGCGACCTGGGACACCGAGAACGGCGTAGCGGCCGCACGCAGGTGCTGCGTGAGCTCCGGGCGGGAAACACTGTAGCCCACCCGGAGTCCCGCCAGGCCGTGCGCCTTGGAGAAGGTCCGCAGCACCACGACATTGGGGTACTTCCGGTACATCTCGATGCCGTCGACGGCGTTTACGGCGCGCACGAACTCCTGGTAGGCCTCGTCGATGACCACCACGACGTCGGAGGGCACGGCCTTGATGAAGCTCTCGGTTTCCTCCGTGGTGAGGATGGGGCCGGTCGGGTTGTTGGGCGTGCACAGCAGGATCATCCTCGTGCGGGCCGACACGGCCGCCGCCATCGCGTCGAGATCGTGGCGGCCATCGCCGGTCAGCGGAACCCGGACGCTCTCCGCGCCGGTGAGGCCGACACAGATCGGATAGGCCTCGAATGACCGCCAGGCGTAGATGACCTCGTCGGCCCTGCCGTCGTCGTTCTGGCCGGCGAAAGTGGCCAGCAGCTGGTTCAGTGCACCCAGGCTTCCGGCGCCGGTAACGATGTCTTCGGCGGGAACGTCGAGGAAATCTGCGAGCGCGGCGCGCAGTTTGCTGCTGAGCGGATCCGGGTAACGGTTGAAGTCGGTCTGGGACGCGATGGCCTGCACAACTGCCGGAAGCGGCGGGAGCGGGTTCTCATTTGAGGACAGTTTGTAGCTCACCAGTTCGTCAACGGGAAGGGGCGGCTTGCCGGCAGCGTAACGGGGAAGCCGGCCCACCACCGGCCTCGGCCGGATTCCCCCGGCCAGGGTCTCAGATGAAGTCATGCTCACTAGCCTACTTCGCCGTCCCTGCCGCAATGGATGGGGATATGGAAGCATGAGGCCATGTTCTCCTTCATAGTGCGGGTAATCCTCAACGGGCTGGCCCTCTGGGTTGCCGGCTGGATCCTTCCAGGGCTGGACATCGCCACGTCCGCCACCACGGCAGCCGTGGCCGACAGCGGTGTCACCCAGGGCACGGACACCATCGGGATCATTCTGGCGTATCTTTTCATCGGGCTCATCTTCGGGGTGGTCAACGCCTTCGTCCGCCCCCTGGTCAGCCTGCTGTCGCTGCCGATCACCATTCTCACGCTGGGGCTGTTCACGATCATCATCAATGCGGGGATGCTCTACCTGACCTCCTGGATCAGCAGCCAGACACCCGTCCACTTCACCATCGACTCCTTCTGGACTGCCGTGTTCGGGGCAATCATCATCACGATCATTTCGCTCCTGACCAGCTGGCTGCCGGGCGCCCGCAGGCGCTAGGCCAACGGGCCCTGCGGCTGGGGCTGGCTATCGGGCCGGCGCTGGGCGGGCGGTCCAGCCGGGTGCCGCGGACCCGGTGCCCTGATCGCTCCCCGGTGTGCCGGCATCGCTTCCCGCCTCAGGGAGAAACGGGTGGCGGTTGCGGCGCCGCCAGCACCCACCACGGCTGCCAGCGCGGCCGCGGAGGCCTGCAGGGAGGGATCGCCGCTCGCGGCGATGGTTTCGGCCCCGGCCGCATAGTTTCCCAGGCGGTGCCCGGGGCCCAGGCCGAAGTCCTTCCAGGCCGGAATATCGAGCGGGTTGGTCAGCGTCACCGTCACCCGGTCCCTTGTGTCGGCATTGGGCAGCCCGTCGGCCCCGGGCACCCAGTCCTGTTCGTGCTCCAGATGAAGGGTGCTGATCCCCGGGGCAGGCTCAATGCCGCCCACCGGGGAACCAGCGGTCAGCACAAATTTGAGATCATACTCGGACAGGATCGCCTTGTCCTGGCTGAGGTTCATGGCATGGATGCCGCCCTGGCTGTAGCCCACGGCTGCAAGCTGCTCTCCGGCCCCCGCTCCTGCCTCGTGCAGGGCCTGCAGGATGGCCGCGGAGGTCTCCTCGGAGTCATATCCCAGGCCTTCGGCAATGCCGGCGGGATCAAAGGGGTTTGTACCCTCGGACGGCCCGCCCAGCTGGGTGCCCGGAAAAACCACGACCCATGCACGGTGGCCCCCGTCGCCGAGCTGGAGAACCTCGATGTCTCCGCTAGTGCGGCCCACCGCCTCGGCCCGCAGCAGCAGCCCCGCCGGTGAGAGGTCAGCGTCGACGACGGCGGTTTCCCGGGCGGCGATCCGAACCGGGCGGGGTTTGAGGAACTCAAGTCCAGGCGCTGCCGCCAAGGTGCGAATGATCCTCCGGGCGTCCCCGGTCCCACTGGTTGCTCCCATTCCCCCGGCCAGCGGCGCCGAAATGCCCAGGAGCAGCGCGAGCTTCGCGGGTGCCCCGGCGATCCCGTACTCCACCACGTCGCGCACCCGAACCGGCGGTAGACCGAATGACGGCGGTACGCCGAGGACTCCCGGCCCTGGAAGGGCTCCCGGGCCGTAGACTCCCATCCGCAGGAGGAGCGCGTTCCTGGCTTCCGTGAATTCATATTCCCGGTGGCTCGCCCGGACTTCCCGGGTGAGCCGCTCCAGCTCTGCCCGGACACGGCCCAGCGCCTGGCCGCCCTCCCCCACAGCGACGATCGCGTTGCTGCCGCTGGGATAGGAATCAGACTGGTAGGAGAAAAGGGCACGCCGGACCGCCTCCGCCTCCGCCTCCACGGATGCCAACTGCCTCACCACGCCGTCCAGGGCTGCAGCGCCAGCCAGCAGCTCCTCGAACTGGAAACTCAGGCCACCCACCCCGCCACGGATCTGCAGCATGCCGTCGGCAGGCGGCGGTGACGGGCGCGGGGCTCCTCCGGAGCCGGCGGGGGAAGCCTCCGCCATCAGTAGCCCGGCCGCCCTGAGGACAGCACCACGTTCTGGGCATGCCGGAGCACCACTGCGGCGGCGTCCTGCAAATCGTTCCGGCTCCTCCGCAACGAAGCCGCCTGCAAGGAAAGGGCCGTGCGGTAGGCGCGTCCGGCCGGTGACTGCCAGGTTTGAAGCTCCAGCCGGACCAGGTGTGAGAGCGCAGCATCGGTCCGTTCAGCACAGGCCGCTACCCGGGCGGCCAACTGCTGGACCTCGTAGCTGCGCGAGGCGCACGCGGCAGCAGTGACCGATCCTGCCACCGGATCTGTCCTTGCGCTGCTCGTCGTCCCGATGCTCATGACACCGACGCTAGGGGCCCAGGAGCTTGTACTGAAGCCGTCTGCACAGCTATGTGGACAGCGGACCGGAGGGCATGGCGGGGCAGGGCGGCGAGGTCCTACGGGCAAGTGCGCTTCAGGCCGGGCGGAACTTCGTGAAAGAATCGGGGCATGCCTCAAACCGCCGCCACAGCCGCCACCCGCACGCCCGCCGGACGCCTGGCCCTCGCCGCGTCATCACGCCAGATCGCGCTCGGCCCGCTGGACGGCCGCTACCAGCCGGCCGTCGCGCCGCTGGTCGACTACCTCTCCGAAGCCGCCCTGAACCGCGACCGTGTTGCTGTGGAAGTGGAATGGCTCATCCACCTGACCAGCAATGACGTCCTGCCGGGCGCCGGACCGCTGACGGCGGAGCAGCAGGAGAAACTGCGCGCCGTCGTCACCGAATTCGACGCCGAGTCCGTCACCGAGTTGGCGGACATCGAGGCGGTCACGGTACATGATGTCAAGGCTGTGGAGTACTACATCGGACGCCGCCTGCCGAGCATCGGAATCGAACGCCTCACGGCTCTGGTGCATTTCGGCTGCACCTCCGAGGACATCAACAACCTCTCCTACGCCCTCGGCATCAAGGGTGCTGTGGAGGACGTCTGGCTGCCTGCCGCTCGGAGCCTGGTGGCGCAGATCAGCAAGATGGCCGAGGACAACCGCGCCGTGCCGATGCTCTCCCGCACCCACGGACAGCCGGCCACCCCCACGACCCTGGGCAAGGAACTGGCTGTGATGGCCCACCGGCTGAACCGCCAGCTGGACCGGATTGCCCGGACTGAATACCTCGGCAAGATCAACGGCGCCACCGGCACCTACGCCGCCCATGCAGTCTCCGTAGCCGGCGCGGACTGGCAGCACGTCTCGAAAACCTTCGTTGAAGGCCTCGGCCTGAGCTGGAACCCCCTGACTACGCAGATCGAAAGCCATGACTGGCAGGCCGAGCTCTACGCCGACGTCGCGCGGTTCAACCGGATCCTGCACAACGTCTGCACCGACATGTGGAGCTACATCTCCATCGGCTATTTCGTCCAGATCCCGGTCGAGGGCGCCACCGGCTCTTCGACCATGCCGCACAAGGTCAACCCGATCCGCTTCGAAAACGCCGAGGCCAACCTGGAGATCTCCTCCGGGCTGCTGGACGTGCTGGGCTCCACCCTGGTCACCTCCCGCTGGCAGCGCGACCTCACCGACTCCTCCTCCCAGCGCAATATCGGCGTGGCCTTCGGCCACTCCCAGCTGGCCATCTCCAATGTGGCCAAGGGGCTGGACCGGCGGAAGGTCGCGGAGGAAGTGCTCGCCGGCGACCTGGACACGAACAGGGAGGTCCTGGGCGAGGCCATCCAGATGGTCATGCGGGCCGAGGCTATCGCCGGCGTCGAGGGCATGGAAAACCCTTACGAGCGGCTCAAGGACCTGACCCGCGGTCAGCGCGTCGACGCCGCCCGGATGCGGGAATTCGTGCAGGGCCTTGGCCTGTCCCGGGATGCCGAAGCCCGCCTGCTGGCGCTCACCCCCGGCAGGTACACCGGCATCGCGGACAAGCTGGTGGACCACCTCAGGTGAGGCTCCTGCTCATCCGCCACGGCCAGACGCCCGGGAATGTCCTCGGCCAGCTGGATACCGCCCATCCGGGTCCGGAGCTAACCGAACTCGGAGAACGGCAGGCTGACGCCCTGGCCCGGTCCCTGGCCAATGAGCGCATCGATCTTCTCTACGCATCCACGCTGGTCCGCACCCAGATCACGGCCCGGCCCCTGGCGGCACTGCGGGGGCTGGGCGTCGAGGTACTCGCCGGGCTGCGGGAGATCGAGGCAGGCTCGCTGGAGAAGCGCACCGACCATGAATCGCACCTGCGGTATCTGGGGACGGTGTTTGCGTGGTCAGCCGGCGAGCTGGGCCGCCGGATGCCCGCCGGTCCCAGCGGGCATGATTTCTTCGAACGCTTCGATGCCGCCATCACGGGGATCGCCGCTGCCACCGCTGCGGCGGGCGGCCGGACCGGCACGGAGGGCACGGTCGCGGTCGTCAGCCACGGCGCCGCGATCCGCGTCTGGGCCGGGCTGCGGGCCTCCAACGTCGAACCCGGCTTCGCCGCCCGGCATGTTCTCGCCAACACCGGCATTGTCGCGCTGGAAGGCGACCCCGACGCCGGCTGGCGGCTCCTCCACTGGGATGACAGCCCGGTGGGCGGCCTGGTCCTGGCGGACCCGACGGCGGAGGACCCCACCGGCCGCTCGGTGTAACAGCCTGGGCGGCGCGGCCGCGTCGCCGGGGCCGGGAACAGTTCTCCGAACCATTACAAGCAGGAAACACGGCCGAAACCGCCGCTGGATACCCTTGAGTTGCATAATCCTTCGGCGAATCGAGGCAGCGATGCAGACCAATCCCCGGCTCAACATCAGGCAGGTCACCTGGAACAACCCGGTGGGTGCGGGCCTGCGCGCAGCCCAGCAGTCGGAACTGGACGCCCGCTTCGGCACCGCTGACCGCGAGCCGGGACCGCTGGCGTCGGAAGCCGACAGCGGCGTCGTCCTTGTCGCGCACGACAAGGCCTCCGGCCAGCCCGTGGGCTGCGGCGGACTCCGGCTCCTGGACGAGGACACTGCCGAGATCAAGTGGCTCTATGTGCTGCCCTACACGCGCGGCTCCGGCGTCGCGAGCTCGATCCTGGCGGCGCTCGAAGCGCACGCCCACGCCCTCGGCATCACCTCCCTCTCCGCGGAGGCGGGCTCGGCCCAGCCCGACGGAAGGAATTTCTACGAGAGCTCAGGATTTAAGCCGGTACCGAACTTTGGGCCTTACACCGGGATGGAGCACTCGTACTGTTATGCCAAGACCATTGATTCGCACAGCGCCGCGCACACCGCGATGGCCTGACGACCGGCGGTCCGGAACATGATCACGCACCACCTGACCGGAACCCCCGGGGAGGACTAAGAAATCAGGCTTCGGCGGCAGCACGCTTCGACCGCCCGGCGAACTGGAGCAACGCGTCCCGCAGCGGCTGGGAAGCTTCCGCCAGCGCCAGCCGCGTCATTGCGGAGGACGCCACCCGCAGGGCCTGGCTGCGCAGCAGTCTCCGCTTGCTGTATGTCTCTCGGGCCTCTCGCGGCGGCCGGGTGTTGAGCAGATCCGCGAGGGTGACCGCGTCGATCAATGCCTCGCAGGCGCCACGCCCCAGATTGGGTGTCATGCCATGGGCCGCGTCCCCCACAAGCACCGTACCGTCGCGCGCGTAGCCGGCCAGGAACGGTGCCGTCCAGATCCGCTGCGCAAGCGTCCCCTCGGGCGCCGCCGCCTGGAGTATGCGGCTTATCCCGGCGGCCTGGCCGGCAAACCGCTCGCGTGTGGCTTCGAGGGCCTCTTCGACGTCGATGCCGCTCGGGCCCAGGTCGGACCGGTAGGAGGCGTACCAGTAGGTCCGGCCACGGGAGGCGGGGGTGATCCCGAACAGCCGGCCGCGGCCCCAGTACTCGCCGCCGGCGTTCCGGGGCACAGGCTCGTCGAGGATGCCCCGCAGGGCCAGGTACGGGCTGAGCCGTGCCCTGGCGTGTTCGCCCCAGACGGCCCGGCGGACCATGCTGTGCACGCCGTCGGCCCCGACCACCAGGACTGACGGGGGCAGCGACGCCACGGGGCCGTATGCCCTGATAACCGAATCGGGCACGGCTGCGTCCAGCAGCCGGAGGAGGTCCGCGCGTGAAACCCCGATCACGCCCGGCGGCTGGGCCTGCAGCAAGACGTTTCCGGATCCGTCCCTGAGCGCCATACCGCCGAAGCCGGAGCCGACCGCACGGACCGCCGGAAGAATCCCCACCTCATCAAGGGCCCGCTGGGCTTCCGGCCACATGGCCAGCGACGTCTCCGCCGACGGCATCTCCCGCCGCCGCTCATGGACCGTCACCTGGAACCGGGTAGGGTCAAGACGCGCGGCAAGCGCGAGCCCTGCGATGCCGCCTCCGACGACGGCTAGAGCGTCCATGGACCGATTCTACGACGGGCCCCGGCGGACCGCGGCGGGCCTGATCCGCCCGGCCGGCCGATGGGCGCTCGCTGCACCCCGAATCGTGCCGGATGTTCACGGCGCGTTAAGACCCCGGGAACCATTTGTTCCAACGCACCGGCCAGACTCGGGACTCGCGGCCATGCTATTTATCGAATCGATAGCCATTAACGGTCCGTTCCGGTACTTGCCGCTATAGGCTGGCCGGACGCAACACTGGTCCCGTTCAGAAATGAGTCAATTCGTGCGCAGATTGAAAACCCTGGTTGCCGCCGCCGTCGCCGCCACCCTGCTCGCCGGCTGCGGTGCGGGCGCCGCGGCCCCCGCACCCTCCGGAACGGCTGCCGGACCCGCCGCCACAGCCCCCTCCGGACCGCCAACAGGTGAAACCCTTATCGTCTACACCAACTCCAACGGCGAAGGCCGTGGCGAATGGCTCACGACGAAGGCCGCGGAAGCCGGCTTCAAGATCGAAATCGTCGGCGCCGGCGGCGCGGACGCCACCAACAAGCTCATTGCCGAGAAGAACAACCCTATTGCGGACGTCGCGTTCGGCCTGAACAACATGTACTTCGAGCAGATCAAGGCCGCCGGGGCGATTGAGCCGTTCACGCCCGCCTGGTCCGCAGAAGTCGACACCGCCAAGGGCGACAAGGCCGACAGCAAGGCCTACTGGCCGCTGGTCCAGCAGGCGATCATCCTCGGCTACATCACCGCGAAGTTCTCCAAGGACAAAGCACCCAAGGACTGTACCGACCAGTGGTCCCAGGTTGAATTCAAGAGCCGCTACGAGCGCGTCACCGGGCTGAACACGGCGACCGCGCAGCTGGTCTTCGCCAGCATCCTGACGCGGTACAAGGACGACGCAGGCGATCTGGGCATCTCCGATGAGGGCTGGAAGCAGATCGAGGAGTACTTCAAGAACGGCACCCCTGCGGTGGCCAAGACCGACCTCTTCGCCCGCATCGCCGCCGGGGAGACGGACATGGGACAGATGCCGTCCTCGATCATCACCGAGCGCGAGAAGTCGTTCAAGGTCGACGTCGAGACCGTGATGCCGTCCGTGGGCGTGCCGCTGGCCATTGAGCAGGTCGCCCTGGTCAAGGGAACGGAGAAGAAGGACGAGGCCCTGAAGTTCATCGACTGGTTCGGCAGCGCCGAGACCCAGGGCGAATGGGCGCAGCAGTTCAACTCCATGCCGGTCAACAAGGCGGCCGTCACCAAGGCCAAGCCCGAGGTTGTCGAGTTCTTCAATACGCTCAAGCAGCAGGACATCGACTGGAACTTCGTGCAGGAAAACATGGGCCAGTGGGTTGAAAAGATCGAACTGGAATACATGAGCTGATCCGCCGTACAGCCTGCAGCCGTGCCGGCTGCAGGCCCGCGGTTCCAGCCCGGGCCATCACTTTCCGCCGCCAAGAATGACAGGTTGCCATGATCCGTTTCGAGAACATCGAGGTCACCTTCGGTGATTTCACTGCCATCCCTGAACTGAACCTGCAGGTGAAGCCGGGTGAGTTCTTCACTCTCCTGGGTCCCTCCGGCTGCGGAAAGACGACAGCCCTGCGCACCCTGGCGGGCTTCATTGAACCCTCCGGCGGCGACGTCTACGTCGACGGCAAGGCAGTGACCCGCTTGGCCAGCGACAAACGGCAGATCGGCATGGTGTTCCAGAACTACGCCCTGTTCCCCAGCATGAGCGTCCGGGAAAACATCGCCTTCGGCCTGCGGGTGCGCAAGGAGAAATCCGCGGAGACGGACCGGCTGGTCCGCGACATCGCCCAGCGTGTCGACCTCTCCGAGGACCAGTTAAGCAAGAACGTCTCGGAGCTCTCCGGCGGGCAGCAGCAGCGCGTTGCCGTCGCCCGGGCGCTGGTACTGCAGCCCAAGATCCTGCTGCTCGATGAGCCGCTTTCCAATCTGGATGCCAAGCTCCGCCACCAGCTGCGCCAGCAGCTCAAGGACCTGCAAAGCGAATTCGGCATCACCACCGTCTACGTCACCCACGACCAGGACGAGGCGCTGGCGATGAGCGACCGGGTTGCGGTCTTCAACAAGGGGGTGGTGGAACAGGTCGGCACGCCGCAAAGCATCTACGACGAGTCCGCCACCGAATTCGTCTGCACCTTCATCGGGGACAGCTCCCGGCTCACGGCCGAGTTCGTGGCGGAACTGAACCGGCAGTCGAGGCACGTTCTCGATCCTGCGGCCAACTCCTACCTGCGGGTGGAAAAAGCGTCGCTCGAACCCGCCGGCGGGAACGGCTCGGCCGTCCCCGTGGAGGGAACCGTGGTCTCGAAGACCTATCACGGGCTGCACAGCCGGTACATAGTGCGCTGCCACGGCTCCGACATCCGGCTGCTGGTCAAGGAGGACGGCGGGGTCCATCCCGATCCGGGCAGCCCGGCGACGGTCTACGTCCAGCCTTCCCACGTCCTCCAGTACGACCCGGAAACCGGCGCTTCCCTCGGCAACCGGCTGCAGGAAGCGATCCACCCGTGAGCACCGCCGGGTCGAACGGTGCCAGCACCCGCAGCATGCTCCGCTCGCCGGCCGTCCTGATCGTCGGGGTCGCGCTGACCTGGTTCATCGCGGCTTTCCTGGTCTGGCCCAATGCGAACGTCCTGATCCAGACGTTCTTCCCGGACGGCAACTTCTCAGGCCGCGCAGCCGAGAGGCTCCTCTCCTCCCAGCGGGCGATGAAATCACTGGGCAACAGCTTCCTGCTGGCTGTCGCACTGTCCATCACGGTCAACGTAGTGGGCATCTTCATCGTGCTGGTCACCCAGTACTTCAAGATTCGCGGCTCCCGAATCCTGTTCCTCGGCTACGCGACCACCTTCATCTACGGCGGCATTGTGCTGGCAGCCGGCTACAAGTTCATCTACGGCGACAAAGGCATTGTCACCGGGTACCTGCTGTCCATGTTTCCCGGGATGGATCCGGGCTGGTTCTCCGGATTCTTCGCCGTCCTGGTTGTCATGACATTCGCCACCACGACGAACCACATGCTGTTCGTGACCAACGCCCTGAAAGGCGTGGACTACCAGACCATCGAAGCGGCCAAGAACATGGGCGCCTCGACCTGGACCGTCCTGCGGCGAGTCGTCCTGCCCATGCTGAAACCGACCCTGTTCGCCGTGACGGTGCTGTCCTTCCTGACCGGCCTGGGCGCCCTGTCCGCGCCCCAGGTGCTCGGCGGCCGGGACTTCCAGACCATCACGCCGATGATCCTGACCTTCACCAACAGCCCGACCTCCCGGGACCTGGCCGCGCTGCTGGCGGTCATCCTCGGCCTGGCCACCATGCTGATGCTGGCCGTCATGACGCGGCTGGAAAAGGGCGGAACGTACTTCTCCGTCTCGAAGGTCTCCGCCGGCCTGCAGAAACAGCAGATCACCAACCCGGTGGCCAACGCCGTCGTCCATGCCGTCGCGTACCTGCTGTTCGCCGTGTACACCCTGCCCGTGGTCCTGATCGTGCTCTACTCCTTCGCCGATGGCGCCGCGATCCAGAGCGGTCAGCTCTCACCGGGCAGCCTGACCCTGGACAATTACATCCGGGTGCTCACGCAGCCTTCGGGCCTGCGCCCGTTCATCATCAGCATCGCCTACAGCGCCCTGGCCGCCGTCATCGCCGTCGCAGGACTGCTGTTCGTGGCCAGGCTCCTGCAGAAATACCGCAACTGGGTCACCGCCTTGTTCGAGTACCTGCTCCACATTCCGTGGATTCTGCCCTCGGCCCTGCTCGCCCTGGGGCTCATCCTCAGCTACGACCATCCGAATCCGCTGGTCGGCGGCGCGGTGCTGACCGGAACAACCGTCATCCTGCTGATCGCCTTCGTCACTGTCAAGATCCCGTTCACGCTCAGGATGCTCAAGGCATCCTTTGCCTCGGTCAACTCGTCGCTGGAAGAGGCTGCCGGCATCATGGGGGCGAAGACGCTGTACATCTTCCGGCGCATCCTGCTGCCCATTGTCCTGCCGGCCGCCGCCGCCATCACGGCGCTTAACTTCAACAGCATGCTTGACGATTATGACACCGCCATTTTCCTGGCCCACCCCCTGTTCCAGCCGCTAGGGCTGGTGATCAAGGCGAATACTGACGGCGCGGAAGGTGTGGACGGCGTCTCCAACACCTTCGTCTACACCGTGCTGCTCATGGTCATCACCGGGGTGACCATGTATCTGGTCTACGGCCGCTCGGGCAAGAAGAAGGCTACCCCGGCGACGCCTATCGCGCCCGCAACGCTGGCCGAGCAGCCCGTCCGCAGCGCCTAGTTTCCGCCCCTGGTGCCCGCCGGCCAGCCGGTGTACGCCTCGGCCAGGTACGCGCGGCCGTGCCGGGAGGACACCACCGAATTGAGCTCGCCGAGCTGGCGGGCACGGGCGAAATCGTCAGCCCCGGCCGCGTTGTGCAGCATGGACGTCATCCAGTAGGAGAACTGCTGGGCCTTCCAGACACGGTCCAGGGCACGGTCGCTGTAGCCGTCCAGCAGCGCCGTGGACCCGGTCGAATAGAAACTTTCGAGGCCTTCAAACAGCACGCTGACGTCATGGAGTGCCAGGTTCAGCCCCTTCGCCCCGGTGGGCGGGACGGTGTGGGCGGCATCGCCGGCCAGCAAGAGCTTGCCGTGCCGCATCGGGGCGTGCACGAAGCTGCGGAACTTCAGGACTGTCTTGTCGATCACCGGGCCTTCCTTCAGCTCGAAGCCGTTGCCGTTGACGCGGCTGCGGAAGGTCTCCCAGATGCGCTCATCGCTCCAGTTGTGCACATCCTCGGAGGGGTCGCACTGGAAGTACATCCGCTGCACGGTTTCGGTCCGCTGGCTGATCAGCGCGAAACCGTTCTCGGAGTTGGCGTAGATCAGCTCGTCGGAGCTGCGCGGTGCCTCCGCCAGGATGCCGAACCAGGCAAAGGGATATTCGTGGAAGTACCGGTTCCGCGCCGGCTCCGGGACCAGGGAACGGCAGTAGCTTCGTGAGCCGTCGGCCCCGGCGATGAAGTCGGCGTGGAGCTCGAAGTCGGACCCCTCGGCATCCGTGAACCAGACTTTCGGCTTGCCTTCGATGTCGTGGACCGTGGTGTCGGTGACGCTGTACCGTACGTCCCCGCCGTCGGCCTCACGCCGTGCGGCGAGGTCCACGAAGACGTCAGTCTGGGGGTAGAGCCAGACCGACTCCCCGACGAGGTCCTGAAAATCTATCCGGTGGCTTTCGCCGTTGAAGCGAAGTTCGATCCCGTCGTGGCGGTCGCCGTCCTGCAGCACCCGGTCCGACACTCCACTGTCCACCAGCATCTTGACCGAGCCGTGCTCCAGGATCCCGGCACGGGCGGTTCCCGCGATGTCCTGGCGGCTGCGAAGCTCGAGAACGGTCGATTCGATCCCGGCCTTGGCCAGCAGGTGCGACAGCATGAGGCCGGCGGGTCCTGCGCCCAGGATGGCGACCCGGGTGGTGATGACGTGGCGGTTCGCCATGTGTTCCTCGCTTCGTTGCGGGTCGGTGGGAGTCTCTGGCTCCAGTGTGCGGCCGACGGCATGACGGGTCTTACCTGCATTCCGCTCAATGGAATGCAGCGTTGTCCGTGTTCTGCAGCCGGCGCCCTATTCCGCGCGCCGCGGTCTGTAGGGCCGGGACCAGCGCCTGGAGGCGCATCTCGCGGAGCGGCACGACGACGCCGAGCGCCGCTACAGTGCGGTGCCTGGCATCCAGCACCGGCACGGCGATCCCCCAGGTGTCCGGGTCGACGACGCCCGCCAGCTGGGCGTAGCCGTTGCCTGCCGAATCCTGGAGCAGCGTCCGGAGGTCGTCCGCGCCCAGCTTTCCGGCCGGGTCGCGGAATTGGCGCAGATACTCCGTCCGGACGGCCGGTGGCTGGCCGGCCATCAGCGCCAGGCCTGCCGAGGACACGTGCACGGGCATCCGCCCGGCGACCTGTGCCCGGTTTGCCACGGATCCTCGGCATGAGAGCCGTTCGACGAAGAGCGCCTCCCAGCCGTCCAGCACGGCCAGGTTCACGTTCTGGTTCAGCACCTGCTGGATGTCCTCCATGAACGGCATGGCCGCCTCCCGCAGGGCCAGGGTGGGGGAATTCCGGTTGACGAGCTCCCACAGGCGGAGCCCAAGCCGGACAGTGCCTCCGCTTCCAAGTTCCAGGAGCCCGTGGCCGGCGAGTTGGCGGACCAAGCGGTGGGCCGTCGTCACCGGCAGGCGTGCCCGGGCGGCCAGTTCCGACAGCTGCAGGACCGTGACGCCTTCCGGAAAAGCCTCGATCACGCGGACCACTCGGTCCACCACAGAATCTCCGGAGGCGGAATTGGCCACGATTCCTTCCTCCTGCCAGGTTCCGGCCGCGAGCGGCGGCAGTGCGATATTCCGTTGAACGGTTGCTGGTGTTCCAGCTTACACCTGCCAGTGATACAAATCTCATGTCGGAAGCCGCAGCGGTGCCCTGCCGCGCATCGGAACCCTCCGCTCCGGCACCCAGCTTCGCGCTCGATGCCGAGCCCTATCTTTGAGGTTGCAATGCCAATGACGTCCGCTGACCGCTCTTCCCGCTGGCCCGTATGGCTTTGCTGGCTGGCCATGGTGCTTGATGGTTTCGACCTGGTGGTGCTCGGCACTGTCATCCCGACGCTGATCAAGAGCCATGAACTCGGATTCGACGCCGTGGGAGCCACCCTGGCTGCCACCATTTCCCTCGTCGGAGTGGGCCTGGGTGCCTTGTTCATCGCCCCGCTCTCGGACCGGTTTGGCCGCCGGCGGCTGCTGATCGCCTGTGTCGCCTGGTTCTCCCTGTTCACCCTCGCCGTCGTGATCGCCCCCAACGTGCTGGTGTTCAGCATCTTCCGGTTGTTGGCCGGCCTGGGTCTTGGCGCTTGCCTGCCCGCGGCGCTGTCCTACATGAACGACTACGCCGCCCAGGAGGGCTCCGCCGGCCGGTCCACCACCAGGACCATGACCGGCTACCACGTCGGCGCCGTCCTCACCGCATTCCTGGCACTCCTGCTGATCCCGAACTGGCGGATGATGTTCGTCCTCGGCGGCCTGGCGGGGCTGGCCCTGCTGCCGTTCCTGTGGTTCAAGCTGCCCGAATCCTTGCCGCCGGTCCGCCATGCCAACGATCCGGTGGAGACAGCCGGCTTCCGTGACCTTGCCAAGAAGCCCTACCCCCTGGTCGCCGTCGGAGTCGGAATCGCTTCCTTCATGGGGCTGCTGCTCGTCTACGGCCTCAACACCTGGCTTCCGCAGCTCATGGCCTCCGCGGGCTACTCCATCGCCGCAGGCATCGCCCAGCTCCTGGTGCTCAATGTGGGCGCCGTGGTCGGGCTCGTCATCGCCGGCATCCTCGCCGACAAGCACGGCGCGAAAAAAGTGGTCCTGCTGTGGTTCGGGCTGTCAGCCGTTCTCCTCGCCGTTCTGAGCATCAAGCTCCAGAACGAGCTGCTCCTTAACGCAGCCGTCTTCGTCACCGGCGTCTTCGTATTCAGCTCCCAGGTTCTCGTCTACGCCTGGGTCAGCCAGCTCTTCCCCAGCCGTCTGCGAGCCACCGCACTGGGCTACGCCGCCGGGGTTGGCCGGCTGGGCGCCATTCTGGGTCCCGCCGTGACGGGCGCCCTGGTGGCTGCCGGCATCGCCTACCCGTGGGGTTTCTACACCTTTGCCGCAGCTGCCGTGATTGCCGTGGCCGCACTGGCAATCGTGCCCCAGCGGATCTCACACACCGCACCGACGGCGGAGGCGGAAGCAGCGAGGTAGCCGTTCCCCGCGGATATCTCGTCCGTCAGGCGGCGGGTTGCCTGACCTGCCGGGCGCGGAGACGACGCCAGGCTGAGGGGGCCAGCACGACGGCGATGCCGACGCCGGCGCCGATCACGGTCTCCAGGAACCTGTCGCGCAGGAGGATTTCCGGCGCCGTGGGCGCCACCAGCAGTGTCGAGCTCAGCGCCAGCGGCGTGACGAACACCTGGGCCAGCACGTACTGGCGGGCGATGAACAGTTCGGCACCGAACTGGCAGGCCGCAATCACCAGCACCATCTGCCATGGTGCGGGCTGCAACAGCAGGATCCCTGCCAGCAGCACCAGCCCCAAGGCAGTGCCGATGATGCGCTGCACGCCGCGGCTCACACGGTGACGGGTCGTGTGCCCGACGAGCGGGACCACGGCGGCCACCATGGCCCAGTAGTTGTGGCCGAAGCCCAGCTGCTCGCCGGCCAGGGTCGCCAGGGTTCCGGCCAGGCCGGACGCCGCGAGGTAACCTCCGGCTTCGAGCCGGGCCGCCCGCCTCTCCCCGGCCGTCAGGCGCGCCGGTTCCGGCCGCACCCACGGCGTGCGGCGGCTCTTGGCGGCGCGCGAGGACATTCCGACCAGCAGGGAGAAGGCGGCGGTGAGCGCCGTCGCCAGCAGGCACTGCCACAACGGCGGCTGGTGGGGGATGGACGCGATGGCCGCGAAGGCGAAGATGTGAAACAGCGAGCCCGCGGGCCGGAGCCGCCACCAGGCGACGACCAGCGAGCAGGCGCCCGCCACCAGGGCAGTCGCCAGGACCTGGCTCCAGGTTGTCCTTACCGCGGAAAGCGCGAAGGCCTCCCCGGTGCGGGCTGTGAGGGCAGCCAGGAGGACGACGGCCAGCATCAGCGACCCGCCCCGCAGCTGGGCTTCGAATCGTCGGCTGTGCGGCTCATTGCGGCCGTAGATCCCTGTGAAGGCGCCGAAGGAGGCGAAAATCGCAAGATCAATGCGGTCCAGCAGCACCAGGGTAATCAGGGGAACAAAGACGCCGACAGCGCAGCGGAGCGCAACATGGTGGTCCTTGTTGCCAGGCGTCATGGTGAACATCTGGGCGAGCATCTTCACGGGCGGGTGCCTTTCGTTGCTGCCGGAATGTGACGGCGGCACCGGCATCCAGAGTGGATTTTATCCAGCAGCGCCCGCGGTTCCGGCATCGTGCTCCGTTGAGCGGAATCGGGTCCGCGTGCAGGGTGGTAGCGTCTACCGGTTGATTCAAGCAAGAACGAACTGCAGAGACACATAGCAACGGCACCCCGGAGGTCCCCCATGCTCACAGGATTCAAGGATTTCATCCTTCGCGGCAACGTGATCGAACTTTCCATCGCCGTCGTCGTCGGCACCGCCTTCACGGCCCTGGTCGGCGCCTTCACCGCGAACATCGTGAACCCGATCATTGCGGCGGCAGGCGGCGTTGATACCGGAGGCCTGGGTTTTCACGTCTGGCCCGGCAACGAGAAGACCTTCGTCAACATCGGCGGTCTGGTCACGGCGTTCGTCACCTTCCTCATCACCGCGGCGGTGGTGTACTTCATCTTTGTGACGCCCATGAACAGGCTCAACCGGATGGTCAGGAACCGCCTGGCCACCGCAGAGCCTGAGGAGAAGCCGCTGCCGGCGGACACCGCCCTGCTGGCCGAGATCCGTGACCTGCTGGCCCAGCTCGCCGCTCCGGAGCGTGCGGGGGGAAGTGCGGACCCGGCACCCGGCCCTAAAGATCGTCCTTCGGGGACCGGTTCCCGAAGGACGGTTCCCGCCGAAGCGGAGCCTGCCTAAACCGCCATCCTGACCCTGAGTGCGTCCGGTTCCACCCTCACGGCCAGGTGGGTGCCGGTGCCGAGGTGGTCGCCGTCCAGTTGAAATTCCTGTTCCTGTTCCAGGATGATTTCGGCCGATTTCCCCTGGAAGTACTCCACGGATTCCGTCTCGCTTTTGTTCCGGCCGAAAATTCCGGCCACCACTCCCAGCCAGCCGAGCCGTCCGCGCGGCGCCAGGATCAGCAGGTCCAGCACGCCGTCGTCCACTTTCGCTTCGGGGAAGATTTCGATTC
>JAODMS010000076.1 GCA_025464925.1 Arthrobacter sp. | reverse complement strand
GCCTGATCCGTGCAGTCGAGAAGTTCGACTACACCAAGGGCTTCAAGTTCTCCACCTACGCCACCTGGTGGATCCGCCAGGCGATCACCCGGGCCATGGCCGACCAGGCCCGCACCATCCGCATCCCCGTGCACATGGTGGAGGTCATCAACAAGCTGGCCCGCGTCCAGCGCCAGATGCTGCAGGACCTCGGCCGCGAACCCACCCCGGAGGAGCTGGCCCTCGAGCTGGACATGACTCCGGAAAAGGTTGTCGAGGTCCAGAAGTACGGCCGCGAGCCCATCTCCCTGCACACCCCGCTCGGCGAGGACGGCGACTCCGAATTCGGCGACCTCATCGAGGACTCCGAGGCCGTGGTGCCGGCGGATGCGGTGAGCTTCACCCTGCTGCAGGAACAGCTGCATTCCGTGCTGGACACGCTCTCCGAACGCGAAGCCGGTGTGGTGGCGATGCGCTTTGGCCTGACCGACGGACAGCCGAAGACTTTAGACGAAATCGGCAAGGTCTACGGCGTCACGCGTGAGCGGATCCGCCAGATCGAATCCAAGACCATGTCCAAGCTCCGGCACCCCTCACGGTCACAGGTGCTGCGCGACTACCTGGACTAGGAACGGCACTTCCAGCAGGGGCCACCGCCGGATCTCTTCCGGCGGTGGCCCCTGCCGTTTCGGCCGCCGTGCACGGATGCGGGCGCTCAGGCACGGGCAGTGCGACACACGGCGGACGACAAAAAACCAGGGCCCCTCCGAACGGAGGGGCCCTGGTTTCTGGTCTCAGGCTCTTGTCAGGTCAGGCTCGACGCCTTGTTCACAGGCTCTGGGCTGACACCGAGCGGTCTAATCGACCGGAACCGGCGCCTTCTCGTGGAGACGGCCGGTCTCATCGTGCCAGTCTGAGCTGAGCGGCCTGAGTGTCGGTTCTACGGCGCGTGCGTGGTGGCCGCAGAAAAGAAGCTCACCGCCGGAGGCTCCGAGAACAACCCGGACATATGCCTGTGCTCCGCAACGATCGCACCGGTCCACGGTGGTCAGTGTGCGGTCCGCAACTGCTGTTGTCATGTTCGGCCTCCTTCGTAGTTCGATACATCCATATAACCAGCATTCGCGGCCAACCCATGGCCAGGATGGTCCACTTTCGCTGTCCGCGTATCACGGCTCGATAACGGGCCCGCGGGAGGAGGCCTGCGGGAGTGGCAAACCGTTGCGGGGCGGCAGTCCGACTAACCTAGGAAGAGCGCCTAAATGCTCTAACTTTTCCGTTCCCTAAGGAGTTCACGACTAGTGGCACCCAGTTCTGATTACACCGCCCGGCATCTCTCTGTGCTGGAAGGCCTTGAGGCCGTCCGCAAACGCCCGGGCATGTACATCGGCTCCACGGACTCCCGCGGACTCATGCACTGCCTCTGGGAGATCATCGACAACTCCGTGGATGAGGCCCTGGCCGGCTTCGGCCACGACATCAAGATCATCCTGCACGCGGACAACTCGGTGGAGATCCACGACGACGGCCGTGGCGTCCCGGTGGACATCGAACCGAAAACCGGGCTGACCGGCGTCGAAGTGGTTTTCACCAAACTTCATGCCGGCGGCAAGTTCGGCGGCGGCTCCTACACCGCCTCGGGCGGGCTGCACGGGGTCGGCGCGTCCGTGGTGAACGCCCTGTCCGCCCGGCTGGACGTCGAAGTGGACCGGGGCGGCAAGACCTACAAGATGTCGTTCCGCCGGGGTGAACCCGGCCGCTTCAAGGACGCGGGCACCCGGCCCGACCCGGCGTCGGTCTTCGAGCCCTTCATCGACGGTTCCGTACTGGACGTGGTCGGCAAGGCCAAGCGCGGCGTCACCGGAACCCGGATCCGCTACTGGGCGGACCGGCAGATCTTCACGCCCGATGCCAAGTTCTCCTACGACGAGCTCGCCGCGCGGGCCCGCCAGACCTCGTTCCTGGT
The DNA here is from genome assembly GCA_025464925.1 of Arthrobacter sp. Next base: position 22,571 of record JAODMS010000076.1, on the reverse strand, counting down.
TCCCGGACTGAAGCTGACGGTCCGGGACGAACGCAGGGTCGCCGGCGGCCCGGGGGAGTCCGGCCCGCATGAGGAGGTCTTCCACCACGACGGCGGCCTCTCCGAATTCGTTGATTTTCTCGCCCCCGACCCCGCGGTCACGGATGTCTGGCGCCTGCACGGCGCCGGCAAGTTCAAGGAAACCGTCCCGGTCCTCGACGAGAGGGGCCACAGCCAGCTGGCCGAGGTCGAGCGGGACTGCGAGGTCGACGTCGCGCTGCGCTGGGGAATCGGCTACGACAGCACTGTGCGCAGCTTCGTCAACATCATCTCCACTCCCAAGGGCGGAACCCACCAGTCCGGCTTCGAGCAGGCGCTGCTGAAGACGTTCCGCAAGGCCGTGGAGACGAACGCCCGTAAGCTCAAGGCCGGCAACGACAAGATTGAAAAGGACGACATCTTCGCCGGCCTCACGGCGGTGCTGACTGTCCGGCTGGCCGAGCCACAGTTCGAGGGCCAGACCAAGGAAATCCTGGGCACCTCCGCGGTCCGCGCCATCGTGGCGAAGGTCGTGGAGCGGGAAATCAACGCCAAGCTGACCTCGGCCAACCGCAACGACAAGGCCCAGTCCGCCTTGCTGCTGGAAAAAGTCGTCAGCGAAATGAAGTCCCGCATCTCGGCCCGGGTGCACAAGGAAACCCAGCGTCGCAAGAACGCGCTGGAGACCTCCTCCATGCCCACCAAGCTCGCCGACTGCCGCACCGACGACACCGCCCGGTCCGAACTGTTCATCGTGGAAGGTGACTCGGCCCTCGGCACGGCCAAACTGGCCCGTTCCTCCGACTTCCAGGCGCTGCTTCCGATCCGCGGCAAGATCCTGAACGTCCAGAAGGCCTCGGTGGGGGACATGCTGTCCAACACCGAATGTGCTGCCCTCATCCAGGTGGTGGGGGCCGGCTCGGGCCGGAGTTTCGACATCGGCGCCGCCCGGTACGGCAAGGTGATCCTCATGACGGACGCCGACGTCGACGGCGCCCACATCAGGACCCTGCTCCTGACCCTGTTCTTCCGCTACATGCGCCCGATGATCGACGAGGGGCGGGTCTTTGCCGCCGTTCCGCCGCTGCACCGGGTGGAGGTCGTCAACGCCGGCCAGAAGGCCAACGAGATGATTTACACTTACTCTGAGGCGGAACTTCACGTCCTCCTGGCGAAGCTCGCCAAGGAGGGCAAGCGGTACAAGGAGCCGATCCAGCGGTACAAGGGCCTGGGTGAGATGGACGCGGAGCAGCTGGCAGAGACCACGATGGACCCCCGGCACCGCACCCTGCGCAAGGTCGGGATCGAGAATGCGAAGCAGGCCGAGGAGACCTTCGACCTGCTGATGGGCTCCGACGTTGCGCCTCGCAAGGACTTCATAATCGCCGGTGCCGCAAGCCTGGACCGGGAGCGGATCGATGCCTGACCGTAAGGCACGGGGCGCACCCGGAATTTCCTCCTGCCGCGGCTGCCGCGCTGGGGCATTAGAGCTCTATCCCGCCCCTAGGCGCTTCCGATAGCGTCATCCCACCGAGCTGGGCGATGGCGCCCGGATCCGGATTCCGCAGCAGAAATCCAGGAGATTCCAATGAAGCAAAGCCGGAGTATCCGCCGCGCGGCCATCGCCGCCTTAATCGGACTGGCGGCCAGCTTTGCGCCGCCTGCCCTTGCTGGCAACGGAACGGAATCGGGCGCACTGCGCGCTGCCGTGTCGGCAAGCAACATCATGAACCATCTGGACGCGCTCCAATCCGTCGCGGAGGCCAACGGTGGCAACCGCGCGGGCGGCACTTCGGGCTACGAGGCGTCCGCCCAGTACATCGAAGGCAAGCTGCGGGCCGCCGGCTACACCCCGGTGCGCCAGCCGTTCTCCTACGACCGCTATGACACCGTCTCGGCCTCGCTCGAGCGCCTGTCGCCATCGCCGCGGGGCTATCCCTACAACGCCACGGGCGGCTTCCTGGACCTGTCCTATTCCGGTTCCGGTACTGTCACCGCCGCCTTGACCACCGTGGACATCAACCTGGCGGGCGGCGACCGGGTGTCCACGAGCGGCTGTGAGGCCGCTGACTTCGCCCGCTTCACGGCCGGCAACATCGCCCTGATCCAGCGCGGCACCTGCTCTTTCCGGGTCAAGGCGGACAATGCGGCCACGGCCGGTGCCGCCGGTGTCATCATATTTAACCAGGGCAACCTGGTGATCGGCGGCGACCGCATGGGTCTGTTCGGCGGGACCCTCGGCACACCCCAGGCCGCTATCCCGGCGGTCAGCACCGGCTTCGACACCGGCGCCGAACTCGCCGGGCTGAACGGCGTAACCGTGCACCTTGCCGTCAGCGGCACCGTCACCCCGATAGAGTCCTTCAACGTCCTGGCGGATACCCGCGGACGTGCGGACCGCACCGTCGTCGTGGGCGCGCACCTGGATTCCGTGGACGGGGGGCCCGGCATCAACGACAACGGCACCGGAACGGCCGCCATCCTGGAGACGGCCATCCAGCTGAAGGCGACCGGCCAGACACCGGCCAACAGGGTCCGCTTCGCCTTCTGGGGCGGGGAAGAGGCCGGGCTCATCGGCTCGGGGCACTACGTGTCCCAACTTTCGGCCCGCCAGATCAAGGACCACGCAATCAACCTCAATTTCGACATGGTCGGCTCGCCGAATTACGTCCGGTACATCTACGACGGCGATGGCTCGGCGTTCGGCGAGAAGGGTCCCAACGGCTCCGCCGTCATCGAGAAGGTCTTCCGGAGCTACTTCAAGTCCCAGAATCTGCCGACAGCGCCGACGGTGTTCGACGGGCGCTCCGACTACTTCGGCTTCATTGAGAACGGGATTCCGGCCGGCGGCTTGTTCACCGGCGGGGACGGCATCAAGACAACCGAAGAGGCGGCAATCTTCGGAGGCACAGCGGGTGCGGCACATGACGCCTGCTACCACCAAGCCTGCGACACCCTCGCCAACGTCAACACCACGGTGCTTGAGCAGATGGCCGACGCGATCGCGCACGCAACGCTGACCTTCGGGATGACCGCCTCGGCGACCAACGGAACCGACAAGACCCAGGGCTCCGGCACTGTGGACGCCGAGTACAGGGCCAACAAGCTGACTAAGTGACCGCCTGGTCGGCAAGCAGGTGGAACCGGCCGCTTCGGCCGTTCAGGCGGAGCGGCCCGGCTTTTGCACGACCCGTTCCAGGGTGGTGCGTTCGACGGCCCGGAAATCCAGGGGCAGGTTCAGCCGAGCAGGCCCGGGACAATGAGCAGCGCCGTCGGCAGTGCGAGCAGCAGGAGGCAGGCGGCAAGGACGGCGGCGCGCAGCGCGTCCGGAAGCGGAGGCTGCGGGGAGAGCAGGCGGCTGACGCGGGAGGCCGTGGTGCGGGAGGAACCGGCCCCTCCGGTGGCACCGGGAAGGCCCGGATCGATTTCGGAGAGACCGGGGTCGCCGAACGCCAGCCGGCCTTCGGGAGCACCCGGGGAACCGCTTGCCACGATGGCGATTGCCTTGATCAGCGTGGACCTGCTCTCAGTCCTGAGCGCGACATCATCGGCGAGCATCTCGATCAGGGAGCTGACAGCTTCCTGCGCCAGCCGGGTGGTCGGGAGCCACGGCAGCGCCTGGCGCCAGGCGGCAAAGGCCCACAGCAGGAGATGATGCCGCTGGCTGAGGTGGGCATTCTCGTGGATCAGCACGGCACGCAGTTCCGCGGGTTCAAGCGCCGCCATCAACCCATCGGAAAGGACCGTCACGGACCGGGCGCCGCCGGGCAGGCAGTAGGCCACCGGGGAATCCACGTTGATCACCATGGTCCGTGCGCCGTCAGCGGACGGGGATGCGAGCAGGTCCAGCAGTTCCCGGTGCCGCCGTCGTTGCCGTTGGATCTTGAAGTAGGTCAGCAACAGCGTGAATACGAGGTGAGCCGTCAGGAGCGCTGCGGCCGACAGCGCAAAGATGTGCCAGAATCCCAGGTCCGTGGTGGGAGCGTCATGGAAGGCCATTCCGGCCAGTGCCGTCAGTCCGGCCAGCAGGTTGTCTCCGATCGGCTCCAGCCCGTAGACCAGCATCGCGCCGATCATGGACAGGCCGCCGGCCAGCGCGATCGTCTGCCAGAGCAGCATCGCCGTGAAAGGCGAACGTGCCGGCCACTGCGCACGCGAAAGCAGGATAGGCACCGGCCATGCCAGTGCTATCGCCAGGACCGCCAGAAAGTATGAGGTCCAGAACATCGGGCGCTAGCTGCCGCCCAGGAGCTTGCGCAAAGTTTCCGCTTCAGTGTCCGTGACGGAACCAATGAACCGCGCCAGCACGGCTTCGCGGTCCGGCGCTGAGCCGAGCACCTCATGCATGAGCTCCGCGGTGTGGTCCGCCCGGCTGGAGACAGCCTGGTACCGGTGCGGCCTGGTGCCGCGTTCGCGCTCGACGAGGCCTTTCCGCTCAAGGCGGGAGAGCACGGTGAGCACGGTAGTGACCGCCAGGTCCTTGCCCTCATGCCCGGCGGTGCCGTCCTGCGGGCGGGTGCTCTGCGCGAGGAGGTCACGCAGCGTGTTGGCGGTGGCGGCCTCTTGGCCTGCCCAGAGCAGATCCATCACTGCCCGTTCCAGTTCACCGAGACTTGCCATTCCTTACATCCTTCTTTGCCGGCCGTTCCGGAGGAATGCTGCTGCCGGGCGGCGTATGACTGCTTCAGGAACTAATTTACCGCGTTTCCCGCGTTCTTTCTACATGGGGTAGAACAAGGCCGTTCCGGCAGGGCGGGGGAGCGCGGGCTGGCGTTCCAGGCGCCCGGGCAGTGCGGCAGGGGTTCTTCGGCGGCGCAGTGCCGGCACCGCGCCGCCGGGGAGAAGCGTGGGTTTCGGCGGAGCGGAAATTCGTTCTACACTTTGTAGAAGTAGCTTTTCTACGTAACGTAGAAAATGTTGGATCCTAGCCAAAAGTAGGGACTGCCTTGGACGCCTTGGAAATCGCACGCTGGCAATTCGGCATCACCACGGTCTACCACTTCATGATGGTGCCCCTCACGATCGGTCTTGGCCTCGTCGTCGCCGTCATGCAGACCCTCTGGCACCGTACGGGCAAACCGGAGTATCTCCGGATGACCAAGTTCTGGGGCAAGCTCTTCCTGATCAACTTCATCATGGGCGTCGCCACCGGCATCGTCCAGGAGTTCCAGTTCGGCATGGCCTGGAGTGAATACAGCCGGTTCGTCGGCGACGTGTTCGGGGCGCCGCTGGCCATGGAGGCGCTTCTGGCCTTCTTTGTGGAGTCCACCTTCCTGGGACTCTGGATCTTCGGCTGGAAACAGCTCAAGCCCGGCATCCACCTCGCCTGCCTCTGGATTGCCGTGGTCGGCTCCGTTTTTTCGGCCTACTTCATCATCGTGGCCAACAGCTGGATGCAGCACCCCGTCGGCATCGAAATGATCGACGGCCGGCCGGTCATGACGGACGCCTGGGCGGTCTTTACCAACAACACGGCGCTCGTCGCCTTCCCGCACACCCTCTTCGGCGCCCTCGCCGTGGCCGGCGCCTTCCTGCTCGGCATCGCCTGGTACCACCTGTGGCGCCGCCGCCACGACGGAATCGACACCGTCGGGGCGGACGGCAAGGTCCTCCCCGGCGAGTCCACCGTGCCGGGGCGGGACCGGGCCGACCATGCCGTCTGGATCCGCTCACTTCGGATCGGCGCCGTCGTCGCCATGATCTCCTTCGCCGGCACCGCCCTCACCGGCGACCTGCAGGGCAAGCTCATGTTCGAACAGCAACCGATGAAAATGGCCGCCGCGGAGGCCGCCTGCCATGAAGCGACAGGGTTCTCCATCCTCAGCGTCGGCAACCTTGGCTCCAGGAACTGCGACGACATCGTAGCCCTGATCGAGGTCCCCGGCATCCTGTCCTTCCTGGCCAAGGGCGACTTCACCACCGAGGTCAAGGGTGTCAACAGCCTTCTGGACCAGTACAAGGCCGACTACGGCACGCACCTGCCGGACAACCCCGTCTACGGGGAGCGGGCGGGCCAGGAGATCCAGTACGTGCCGGTCATGGAGGTCACCTACTGGGGCTTCCGGATGATGATCGGCTTCGGCGGACTGGCTGCGCTGGCGGCCCTCGCGGCCCTCTGGCTCACCCGCAACGGAACCGTCCCGGCCTCCCGCGGGCTCATGCGGCTTGCCGTGTTCGGCATCCTGGCCCCGTTCGGCGCGAACGCCGCCGGCTGGATCTTCACGGAGATGGGCCGGCAGCCCTTCGTCGTCGCCCCGAACCCGGATCCCAGCGGCATCGACCAGGTCTTTCTGTTCACCGCTGCCGCCGTCTCCCCGGGAGTGTCCGCGGGCGAGCTGCTGGCTTCCCTCCTGGTGCTTACCGCCGTGTATGCGCTGCTGCTGGTGGTCGAGGTCAAGCTACTGGTCAAGTACATCCGCGGCGGGGTGGCCTCGGCCATGCCGGAGCTCGCGCACGCCCCGGTAGACGAGAACGAGGACCAGACCCCGGAAGAGGGCCCCCGGGGGTCCGGTAAACCGGAAGACGACGTCCTGGCTTTCGCCTACTAAGCATCCGCCACCCAAGAAACGCAGAGGATACTCAGCATGGAACTGCTTCCCACCATCTGGTTCATCGCCATCGCGGTGCTGTGGACGGGCTATCTCTTTCTGGAGGGCTTTGACCTCGGTGTCGGGATGCTGATGCAGGGCTTCGCCCGGAACAACACCGAGCGCCGCGTCCTGCTCAACACGATCGGCCCGGTCTGGGACGGCAACGAGGTCTGGCTGCTGACCGCGGCCGGCGCCACTTTCGCGGCCTTCCCGTTCTGGTATGCCTCGCTGTTCTCGGCGCTCTACCTGCCGCTGCTGGTGGTCCTCGTCGCCCTGATCTTCCGCGCCGTCGCCTTTGAATACCGGGGCAAGGTGGACACCCCGCGGTGGCGGGCCCGCTGGGACTGGGCCATCTCGGCCGGTTCCCTCGTGGCGGCCTTCGGCGTCGGCGGCCTGCTGGCGCTGACCACCCCGGGGCTGCCGCTGTACGCCAACGGCGACCGCGAGGGCGGCCCGTTCGCCTGGTTCAACGCCTATGCCGTGCTCGGCGGCCTCGCCGTCGTCGGGTTCTCCCTCCTGCACGGGCTGGCCTTCCTGGCCCTGAAGACCGACGGCGACGTCCGCCACCGGGCCCGCCGGTGGTTCGTCCGGCTGCTGCCCGTGCTGCTCCTGCCGCTCGCGGCCTGGGCGGTGAGCCTGCAGCTGCTCAGCGGCGAGGCCTGGACCGTCGCCGCCGTGGCCGGTGCCGTCGCCGCCGCCGCACTGGCGTGGGCCTTCGCCCGCAAAGGCGCGGAGGGCAGGGCGTTCCTGGCCCTCGGTGTGTTCCTCCTGCTCGGCAGTGCATCGATCTTCGGCGCAGCCTTCCCCGTGGTGCTGCCGTCCACCCTGCACCCGGACTTCAACCTGACGATCTCCAACGCCTCCTCCTCGGATTACACCCTGGGGCTGATGAGCATTGTCGCCAGCGTCGGACTGCCGCTGGTGCTGGCCTACCAGGCCTGGACCTACTGGGTGTTCCGGCGCCGGGTGAGTGCCGCCCACATCCCCGAGGCCCACAGTTTCCTTCCCGCGATCGCCGCCAAAGCGCTGGCACCCAAGGACTAATTGCCCATGAGACCGTTCCCTGCCGGCCCCGCCACCCGCTCCGCCCTCTACCTGCTCGGCCTGCTCGCGGCCCTGAAGGCCCTGTCCCTCGTGCTGATGGGCACGGCCGTGGCGTCGATGCTTGCCGGGCTGATGACGCACAGCCCCGCCTGGGGCGAACAGCTGGTCTGGGGGCTGGCAGGGGTACTCCTGCGCTCCCTCACGGTATGGGCGCAGGCGGTCGCGTCCCGCCGGGCGGCGTTCGGGGTAAAGGAGGAGCTGCGCTCTAAACTGCTGAAGCGGGCCCTCCGCAGCGGGACCCGCGCCGCCGGACCCGCCGACGGCGGGCTCGCGATCCTCGCCACGCGGGGGCTCGATGCCCTGGACAGCTACTACACCCAGTTCCTTCCCGCCCTGGTCAACTGCGCGGCCATCCCGCTGCTCCTCGGGGCGCGCATCCTGTTCGCGGACTGGATCAGCGCCGCGGTGATCGTGCTGACCGTGCCGCTCGTCCCGGTATTCATGGTCCTGATCGGACGCTACACCGAGGACCGGGTCAGGGAAGCCCAATCCGCGCTGTCCCGCCTGTCCGGCCACATGCTCGAGCTCGCCAAGGGACTTCCGGTCCTAGTGGGCCTGGGCCGCGCCACCGCCCAGCGGAAGGCCCTGGAAGACATCTCCGAAGAGTACCGCTCCCGGACCATGGGAACCCTGCGCACCGCCTTCCTCTCGGCCCTCGCACTCGAACTCATCGCCACCATCTCGGTGGCGGTGGTGGCCGTCTTCATCGGCGTCCGGCTGGTCTACGGGGACATGCCCCTCGAAGCCGGGCTGCTCGCGCTCATCCTGGCCCCAGACTGCTACCTTCCGCTCCGCGAGCTCGGCACGGCCCACCACGCCAGCGACGAAGGCCGGGCCGCGCTCGCCGAAACCACCGCCGTCCTTGAGGAGCCCGAAGCCGCACCCTTGCGGCCGGCCCCTGCCGCCGGCCAGCCTCCCGCTCCGGGTGGGAACGCCATAGCCCCGGCCGTCACCGTGCGCGGACTGACGGTCCGCTACAGCGGCAGGACGGAGGCTGCCGTCGGGCCGGTCAGCTTCACGGCGGCGCCGGGGACGATCACGGCCCTCGACGGCCCGAGCGGGGCCGGCAAAAGCACTGTGCTGGGGGTGCTGGCGGGCACTGTGGGTGCAGGCGGCGGCACCGCCGTGAGTGGACGCCTCGAAGGATTCACCACCGGGGACATCGCCTGGGTCCCGCAGCACCCGGTGATGGTGGCCGCGACAGTGATGGATGAAATCCGGCTGTACCTGGGCGCCCCAATCTGGGGCAGGGACGCCATGGACCCTGACGTGCAGGACGCCGACGCCGCGGCCTGGGAGGCCGCGGACACCGCAGCCCTCCGCTGCCTCGGAGCCTGCGGCGCCGCCCATCTGGCCGCAAGGACCCCCGCTGAGCTCAGCCCGGGGGAGCTGCGGCGCGTGGCGCTGGCGCGCGGGCTGGCACGGATCGAAGCCGGAGCCACCGTGCTGCTGCTCGATGAACCCACGGCGCATCTGGACCGGGAGTCCGCCACCCTGGTCAGCCGCGCCATCGCCGGGCTGCGCGGGAAGGTGACCGTGCTGCTCGTGGCCCACGACCGGCTGACCCGGGAATTGGCGGATGTGCTCGTGGACATCGCATCGAGCCCGCCGGGGGTGCTTGACGCCGCAGAGTCCGGCGTGGCGCCGGAGCGGCTTGCCGAACGTCGCCCCGCCGGTGTGGGACCCGCCGCGGCAGCCACGGCCTGCGCTGCTGTCCGCGGACCCGGCAGCCCTGAACTGCGGACCCGGGTCCCCGGCGCCGGCGGGGCCCCAGGCAGCACACCCGCGGGCAGTGCGGCGGTGCAGCTGCGCCGCCTGCTCGCTCCCGTGGCGGCCCGGTTTGCTGCAGCCGGTGCGGTGGGCACCCTGGCGGCGCTCTTCGCCGTCGCCCTGGCAGGGCTGTCCGGCTGGCTGATTATCCGCGCCAGCGAGCAACCGCCCATTCTGTACCTGCTCACCGCGATCGTGGGCGTGCGGTTCTTCGGCGTCGGGCGGGCGACCCTGCGCTACGCCGAACGGCTGCTGCTCCACGACGCCGTCTTCGCCGCCCTCACCAGGCTCCGCGGCCGGCTCTGGGAGTCACTGAGCCGGCGCGCCCTGTCCCTCCGCCGGCTCCTTCGGGGCGGCAACGTCCTCGGCACTGTCGTGGACGACGTGGACACCGTCCGGGAGCTGCTGCCCCGCGTGGTCCTGCCGCCGGTGACCGCCGTGGCCGTCGCTGCCGCCGCGGTCACCGGGATCGGACTGCTGCTGCCGGCAGCGCTCCCGGCGGTGGCCGCCGCGGCGCTGCTCAGCCTCGCCGGGGCCCCGGCGCTGGCGCTGGTGGCGGACCGGATGTCGGCCGGTGCCGAACAACGGCTCCGCTCCGGCGTGCTGCGCGACGTCGCGGCCGCCCTGGACGCCCGCGCCGACCTGCATGCCAACGGCGTCACCGCCCCGGTGCTTGCCGCCATCGGCCGTGCCGACCGGTCCGCGACCGCAGCCTCCCAGCGTTCCGCGTGGGCCGAAGGGCTCGGCCAGGGCCTGACGGTGCTGGCCTGCGGCGCCGCCGCCCTGGCCAGCGCGGTGCTCGCCGCACCGCTGGTCCTCAGCGGGGACGTCGAGCCGGCGACGGTCGCCGTCGTCGTCCTGCTGCAACTTGCGCTCGTGGACCCGTACGCGGCCATCACGACGGCGGCCCGCCAGTACCCGGCGCTGCGTGCCGTGCTGCGGCGCATCAGTGCGGCCGGTGTCCTTGAGTGCCGGACGGGGCCAAGGGCGGAGAAGGCTGCCGGCGGGATGGAGCCGGTGGCCCCGCGGCCCGGCGGCACACCGGGGATCCACCTGGAGCGGCTCGCCGCTGCATGGCCGGGCGGAGACGCCGTCTTCGCCGGGCTCACCGCGACCGCGGAACCGGGGCGCTGGCTCGCCGTGACCGGTGCGTCCGGGTCCGGCAAATCCACCCTGCTCGCCGTGATCCTGGGTTTCCTGCCGGCGAAGAGTGGCCACCTCTTCCTGGGCGGACGTGCCGCCTGGTGCCCGCAGGAGGCACACCTGTTTGACTCGACCATCCGCGGCAACCTGATGCTGGGCCTTCCGGAAACGCACGCGGCGGCCGCGGACTCGCCCCGGGATGCCACCCGGGCTGCTGCGGAGAACCACATGCAGGATGCGCTCGCCGCAGTGGGACTCGGGCCCCTGCTGGCAAGGCTTGAAGACGGGCTGGACACCCGGATCGGTCCAGGCGGGGCGTTCCTCAGCGGCGGGGAGCGCCAGCGACTCGCGGTCGCCCGGACCCTCATGACAGGGGCGGACGTGATCCTGCTCGACGAACCCACCGCGCACCTGGACGCCGAATCCGGCCGGGCCATGTTGGCGGAACTGCGGCACGGACTGGGGGGCCGGACGGTGGTCCTCGTGACCCACAACCCGGATGACATCAGCGCCGGCGACAGCCGCCTGGACCTCGGCGCTGCCGCGGCCACTGCCGCCGCTCCGGTTCCGGCGGGGGCATGTTAAGAGCACCGGAAACCCGGTGGCCATCCCCTTAGCCGTCGGCGGCTGGCGAACGGCGAGCGCCCGGAACGATAGCCCGGCGCGCCGCCGGAACGCGGGGCGGCACGGTCCACTCGTGACATGGCGCTGGAGTGCGTTGGGATTGACAGGCGGTCTGTCATGTGACGGAGGGTCCTTTCATCCCTGCAACACATAGAGTAGTTATAGGAGCGGCGGACAACGAGGGGGGTTCCACCGCCGTCGACATAAGTGGTTTTTCAGCATCAATCCAGGTGTCCTGGCCGTCTCTGAATGTTTCCGCTCTCGGTCCTGCCTCCAGGTGTGTTGAGGTCCGAGGGGGAGGCCGCGACGGTCCGTACCAGGACAGCTCGATACATCACACGCATTCCCCTGTCAGCAAACGTCTGACGGGTCCTTGCGTCGAACGCCCGAAAGGCAGCAGTGACTGATATGCACATCAAGGAACAATGGAACCGGCTCGATCCCGCCACCCAGCAGTGGCTGATAGACAACCCGGGATGCGTGGTCCTGCCACGCACCCTGACGGCCGTTTTCAACAAGGAAACCAGCGAAAACGCCTACGCTGACGTCCACGGCGAAACAGTGCTCACCGACGAGGACAGGGACTTCATCCAGGCCAAGGCCCGCGAAGCCGATGCCACAGGAACTCCTGCGGAGCGCCGCTTCTTCGACTCCACGCAGCCCTAACCGCATCCCTGGGTAACCCCGGAACTCTCTTGTTGCAGGGCTCCGTACGGGGCTAACTGGGATGCCGAGAAACCGGCGGTCCGGCAAGAGTGGGGCAGGGCGTCCACAGCGCCCTGCCCCACTCTGCGAGCCGCCCGGCTTTCCTCGGCGCCTCAACACCAGAGATGAAGGTGCTCGAATCCCACCAGTGCTGGGAGCTCTTGCGTCGCGTGGAGCGTTGTGGTGAAAGGACAAGCCGCCGCCATAAACAGACCGAAGAGGTCCTCGAGACCGTGGGGCTGTTCCTACGTCCATCACCGGCCGCCGCTTCACTGTCACACCCCCGCTAACGTGGTGGAGTCCCCCGGATGAGGACACCCGCGCCGGGTTGGAATGACAGGCCGGCCCCCTGTACAGGCCGGGCCCGCCGCTGCGCCGGTCGCCAGCCGCGAATTGAGCCAGTAGAAGCACAAGGAGACGACAGATCTCCGCAGGTCGCGCTGTTTTTACGCATCTTCCATGGCAGGGGCGGAGTCCTGCGCGGTAGTCTCCAACCAGGGCCACCGCCCGTACACGCTCACCGGGGGACAACTTGAAGACATGCACCACTCGCCGCTCGCCGGCAGCCGCATCCGTGGCTGGCCTCCTGCTCGCAGCCGGCACCGCTTGTGCCGGCCCCCAGGCAAGCACCCAGCCGTCCGGCACGGCGCCCGTGGTGCCGACGCCGACAACGTCGCAGCCTTTACCGGCCACAGCTGCATCAGCGCCGGCCCCGAACGAGGCCACGCCGGCGCCCGCCCCTGCCGAGCCCGCACCGGAGATGCCCCAGCCAGCTCCGCTGCAGATTTTCACCTTCCCGGACGGGCACATTTCCTTCAACTACCCGGCAGGGTGGAGCGTCCAGACCAAACAGGGCCCGTACCTGACTGAACAGGAGAAGGCCGGTTCCGTGGTGGCTGTCGTGCTCGACAGGTCCGGGGCAGAGGTCGCCCGTGTCCAGAGCGGGATGTACGGCGACGGCGCGGCCGGTTCGGTCAAGCGGACTGTGCTGGAACACCTTCCCGTGCCCGGGATCACCTCCGAGGAACCCGTGGAGTTCGGCTTCGCGATGGATGAAGTCCAGCCCCAGCCCGAGGGCGGATCGTATTACTTCATGGACGTCCGGCTTTCCCACGAGTTTCTCCCGACCGCGTCCAGTTCGGGATCCAACCAGATCCCCCTGGCCAACGGAATCATGACCGCCTACATACTCTTCGATCACACGAAGCAGCCGGTGTTCGCGACCCCCGAGGCGGCGAGAGCCTGGATGGGCACCGATCAGTACGCCCAGTTGAAGGCGCTGTTGCTCAGCCTGAAATACGTGTAGTCCACGGCTCAGGCGCCGAATTCCTCGGCCATAGCGCCTGGCGCGAGGTAGTCTCCGGCGGCTTCTTGGAAGCCGGCCGGAGCCGCAAACATCGGGAGCGGCTGCCGACCCGGGTACCGGGTAGGCCCTCCCCTCAACCACGCATGTAAGTCCGCGATCCGATCCTGCCCGAAAGCACTCCTCATGAGCCCTCGACTAAAGCGCTGCCACGCGCTCCTTGCCGCCGCCTCGGCGGCTGCCCTCCTGATGACGGCCACCGGCCCGGCGTCGGCCGCGCCCACGGTCCCGGTGCCCATTACGGTCCCCGCTGCCACGTACCTTGCGCCTTCCGGGCTTGGCTCGTCCGCGCAAACCCTGACTTCGGCCAGGTTCTCCTGGGGCGCCGTCGCGGGAGCCCCGCGGTACCGGCTCATGCTGGCCACCAACCCGCAGATGACGGGCGCGGTCTACTACAGCTATTCCGGCACCTCGGCAGAAGTGACCGGGCTGAAGTCCGGCACGACCTACTACGCGAAAGTGCGGGTCATCAGCGCCCTGGGCGACGGGCTCGGCCCCTACTCGGCGGCCGTTGCGGTCAAGACGAAACCTGACCCGAATGCGGTATTCACCATCCCCTCCGGTGTGAAGGCGGTCGGTGAGGGCACCGCTCTGCGCGTGAGCTGGAATGAAGTGGCCAGCGCCGAGGCTTACCGGCTGCGCGTATCGGACCGCCCGGACATGGTGGGGGCCAAGGAGTCCGTGGTAAAAGAACCGGCCGGCCGTATCGAAGGACTCCTCTCCGCGACCACCTATTACGCGCAGGTCCAGGTCACCAGCGCGGCCGGGGCACCCTTGACCGGGTATTCAGCCTCCGCGACGGCAGGAACGCCCTGGGCGCCGGCTCCTGCCGGACTCACGGCCAAGCCTGGGCAGGCCTCCGCCGTCCTGAGCTGGGGCGCCGTTCCGCAGGCTGCCAGGTACCGCGTGGCGTACGCCACCACCGCGGATATGCTGGGCGCCGCGTACGGGTCCTTCACCGGGCTGACCGGCACCGTGAACGGGCTCAAACCGGGGACCACCTACTTCTTCAAGGTCAAGGGGCTCAAGGCTGACGGGAACACCCTGACGGGGTACTCCACGGCCGTCAGCGGCAAGACCTTTGCGCAGCTGCCCGCCCCCACGGCCCTGACCGCCGGGACCGTCGGCGAGGACAGGGCGACGATCGCATGGACGCCCGTTCCCGGCGTCGCCGGCTACCGGGTGGCTTACTCACTCAGCGCCGACATGAAAGCTGCGGTGTACCGGGACACTGCCACGCCCGGGCGGACCATCTACTACCTGACGCCGGACACCGCTTACTACGTCCAGGTCCGTGGGGTCGACGCCGCAGGAACGGGCATCACCGCCTACTCCTCCACGCTGACCATCAGGACTGCGAAAAAGGTCCTGGCCCCGTCGAACGTGGCGGCCACTGCCGTGGACAACGACAGCGCAGACCTGAGCTGGGCGCCCGTAGCGGGGGCGGCCGGATACCGGGTGGCGTACTCAACCAACGCGGACATGAGCGGTGCGACGTACCGCGACACGGTTGCCCCGAAGAGGACCATCTATTACCTGGCTCCGGGGACCGCCTACTACGTGCAGGTCCGTGCCATTGACGGCGCAGGACTAGGTATATCGCCGTATTCGCCGTCCCTTATGGTGAAGACCACCGCGATGATCACGGCCCCCGCCGGTCTCTCCGTCACCGGTGGTGATCATGACTCGCTGGATCTGGCCTGGAAGCCCGTGGCGGGAGCCGCCGCCTACCGCGTGGCATACTCGCCCTCTGCGGACATGAGCAAGGCCATCTATCGGGACACGGCCACGGCCGGCCGGACGATCTACTACCTGACGCCGGACTCGGCATACTACATCCAGGTCCGGGCGACCGACGCCGCAGGCAATGCCATCACCGATTACTCGCCGGCACTCCAAGCCAGAACGAAGGTCGCGCCGCCGCTACCGCCTGCCGGGCTCGCGGTGAGCCGTGCCACCCCGTCGGTCCTGAACCTCACCTGGGGTGCCGTGTCCGGGACCACCCAGTACCGCGTGGGGATCAGCACGAACGCTGACATGGCGGGCGCCAAGTCTTACCGCTTCACCGGCCCTGCTGCCGAAATCCGAGGACTGGCAGCTGACACCGGCTTCTACATCAATGTCCGCGCCCTCGACATGGCCGGCAACACGCTGACAGACTACTCGCCGGTCCTGGCCGCCAGGACGCCCAAGATCCCGGTGCTCGCGCCTGTCGCGAGCCCGCTGGCCGTGGCGTCCTACAACGTCCGCTGCGCCAACTGCACGGATACCGTGGCCGGGGAAGCCCCCTGGACGGACCGCCGGAACGGCATCATCGCCAACGTAATTTCCCGGATGCCGGACATCATCGGCTTCCAGGAGACGTCCCAGGGCTGGCTGAAAGATGTGGACCGGCCCGGCGGGTTGTCCCAGTTTGAGGACCTCCGGGAGGGTCTCAACGCCGCAGGCGGGTCCTACGCGCTGACCAACGACAAGCGCAACAACTGCGTAAACCCGCAGAGCCCCTCTGGCTGCGTCTACGCCGATCAGGGCGCCTCGCTGGGGACGCGGATCTTCTACAACGCGGACAAGGTCTCCCTCGTCCGCTCCGGCTCGAAGATCCTGCCGGAGCTGGTCCCGTTGGACACCGACCGGTACGTGGCCTGGGCGGAGGTTGTCCAGCTGTCCACCGGCAAGCATTTCTTCTTCGCCGACACACACCTCGAGGCCAGGAAAGAGGACGGATACGTCGAGCTGCGCCGCCAGCAGGCGCAAACGGTCATGGACGTCATCGCCCGGGAGAACGCCGGACAGCTGCCGGTCATTCTGGTCGGAGACATGAACTCCAGCAAGTACGTGAAGCCCTCCAACTCCGCCTATGACGTCATCGTCGGCGCCGGACTGGTCGACCCGCTCGGCAATACCTACTGGAGCACTTACGCCAGCGGTGACGCCACGGCCGAGAAGGTCATCAACGGCGAGGTGCACAGTTTCAATGGGTACAGTCGCCTGGCCATCAGGGGCGCCCCAGGCACGCTCGGGTCGTACCTCGACTACATCTTCACTTCCAAGATGCGCGTCCAGAGCTACGAGCATGTCGCCGCCATCGACAGCGCCGGAAACTACATCGGGGCCATGCCGTCGGACCACAACATGCTGTTCGCGGTCGTCGGCCTGCCGTAGCGGGCATTTTCGAAGGGAATGGATCAGTTCACTGCTCACCGAGAATCCGGCGTGCCGCGTCCTGGGCTTCCAACGTCCTGTCGTCGACGGACTGGCCGGACAAATAGCCGGCAGCGGCAATGGCACGGCGCAACTCCGCCACGGTGCGCGGCGTGCTCACGCCCCGGTGGGCCATGGCGTGGCAGTTGGCGCACAGCGGCACGAGATCCGTCACCGGATCCAGCTGGTACGCGCTGCCCAGCTGCGAGACGGGCACGACATGGTGGACATGAATGAAGTCTCTGCCAATCTCCCCATAGGCGATCTCGAAGGAGAAACCGCACGCCGCGCAGGAGGTCCCGTGGAAGGCCAGACAGACCCGACGCGCCTCCGGGCTTCGCTCGTAGCGGTTCACCTGGACCCGGCTGACGGCTGCTTCGGGGTACGTGCCAGGAACAGGCTGGGTGGGGTCAGATGCAGTTTCCGGTCCCAGTTCGCGCCAGACGCGGTGAAGGTCCGGCTCCGCAGCGGGATCCACAGCTGTCCCGGAGCTGCGGAGGCCAGTCTTCCAAGGCACACCGGGGACGGCTTCCTGGAGCGCCGAAGGCGGTATTTGTTCACCCATCGGAAGCAGCGCATCGAAGGCGACACTGACATACCTCGTCGTGTCTTCCGGATCCGAACAGTGCTGCGCTTCATAGCTTTCGGACATGACGATGCCGTGCCCGATGAGCCCCCTGCTGGACTGGCTCTGGCCTTGGAGGAGAAGCCACGCGTCAGCGCCGGGCCGGATGTTCCGGCGGAGGCCGACACTCCACCTGTCCAGGAACTGGCCTGTTTCCGCGACCTGCTCCACCACAGCGTCGTAGTTCCAGCCATTCCAGCGCTCGGGGTTCCACTCCAAAATGATGGCTGTCATGGCGTCCTTCCTTGAGACATCGAGCCCGGATCCCGTTCGAACGTGAGCGGTCCGCAGCTCGATCCGATTAAAGACTGCCCTAGTTGCTGGCCTTCCGGGACCCCACTTCGCCGCTCTTTGTCCGCGCTGTCTTCACCGGAGCCCTGCTGGGTGCGTGCATCAGCGCGGGCGTATCAGGGTTTTCCACCGTTCAGGCGGCCCTGTATCCGGAGCGGTTTGGACTTTGGGGCATGAACGGCGGACAGATCCTCTTCATGGCCCTGATCGGGCTCAGCGTCGGAACCATTGTCGGCCTGGCAGCGTGTGCCGGCTCCGTAGCCGCACTTTGGATTGAAGCCACTACGTCCTCGTCAGACATCCTGCCACGCGCGCTCACTGCTGGATTAGGAGCAGGTGCGATGACGGCCTTTTACACCGTCACCGCGTTCCATGTCCTGGGAGCAACCGGTTGGGCACTGGCAGGCATCGGAGCAGGCCTCGCCGCAGTCTCCGGGTTGCTGGCAGGCTTTCATACTCGACGGCTGGCTTGCCGGCACCATTCCACCGGCCAAAAGCAGGCCCACTGAACGTTCGGCAGAGAACAGGGCCAAATCCGACCATAATGAAGAAATGTCGCTCCCTTTCCGGTATCCCGTTCGGTATCCCACCCCGCGTCTATCCGTCGCCTTTGCGATTGGCGGCATCCTGGCAGTTGCGTCTGTAGCCGGGTGCGCTCTTTCCTCGGGTCAAGGACAGCAGCCCTGCCTTCCACCCGAGTTTTCGGTGAACCCGCCGCGTGCGAAAGCCGGCGAGCAGGTGACGGTCACTGCCCCGGACGCCGACTGCAATCCCCGGTTCGGCCAGAACGCCTTGATCCACGTGACCGTCACCGATGCGACCGGCGTGAAGGTCCTCGACGCAACTGCCCCGATGAACGACGCCGGCGGGTTCGCCTACGCCTTTGACGTCCCGGTTCAGGCAGCCGTCGGTGACGCGGCCATCACCGCCACGCCGTACAACGTCGACTGGTGCGATGACACCGGCAAGAACAACCGTGCCGACGGAGCAGCGGTGGTTCTGGAACGGGCCTCGTGTGTCATGCCGATGAAGCCAATCACCCTTACCCGATAGGGGAAAGCCGGCACTGCGGCGAAGCGGTGCGGGTGCATGCTGCCTCCGCTTCTGGCGCGTCAACACGCGGGCCGTTAGCCTGTTCCCATGAACGGACACCGCGAAACCGGCCCTCGATCCGTCCTGGATCCGCGGCTGGCGTGGCGGCCCGCAGGAGCTGACGACCTCTCCGGCTGGGCCGCGTTGATCGCCCGGACCGCCGCGGTCGAAAAGCCCGTCTGGTTCGAGCGCCGCGCCGACCTGGCACAGATCCTCGAATCGAAGAAGAACCCGGTGGCTGCCAACACCGTTCTCGGCGTCGACGGGCAGGGCGTGATCCGGGCCTACGGCCGGATCACGAAGAACCGGGACGGGGACAAGGCGCTCGGCTTCGGCTGCGTGGACCCCGAGTGGCAGGGCCGCGGCATCGGAACCGGGCTGCTGCGCTGGATGGAACAGCGGACCCGCCGGCGGTTCGCCGAGGATGCCTCAGGTTCGCCCGCTGCCGTGCCCACGTTACGGCTCCACATGGAGCAGCAGCACGCGCACCAGGCGGCGCTCTTTGAGGGTTCCGGCTACCGGATCGTCCGCTATTACAACGAGATGCACCGGCCCCTGGATATCCGGCCGCCCGAGGCCGTGCTGGACGAGGGGCTGGAGCTGAAAACCTTCGGCCCGGAACTGCACGAGGCGGTGCGGTTGGCGCACAACGATGCCTTCCGGGACCACTGGGGCAGCGAGCCACGGGACGAGGAAGGCTGGGGATTCGTGGTGAACGATCCGCAGGCGCGCCCGGACCTGAGCGGCGTCGTCCTGGAACGGGCCACTGGCACGGTGGCCGGCTACCAGCTGGCCAGCCACGACGCGGACAGCGCCGGAACCCGCGGCTTCCGCGAGGGCTACACGGACCTGCTGGGTGTGCGGCGGGAGTTCCGGGGCCGGGGGATTGCCCAGGCCCTCCTGGCCGATGCGATACGCCGCTTCGCCGCGGCCGGCATGGATAAGGCTTCCCTGGACGTCGACTCCGAGAACCCCACCGGAGCCCTGGCCCTCTACACCAAGATGGGCTATACCGCGGTCAACCGCAGCATGGCCTGGGACAAGAGCCTGTAGCCGCCCCCGCGCCGGCCGCCCACGCGCTATCGCTCCACGTCGTGGAGGTGATGGACGACATCGTGCAGGAAGTACTGCGCGAAGGTCACGACGGTGAACACCGAACCGTTGCTGCGGGTGCCTTTGCGGCCCCACTGCTCCTCCGGAATGCCCGCGAAGGAGCGGGAAATCTGCTCGCCTGCGGCCGTCAGCGCGGCGCCGGTCTGAACCGGATCGGCGCTGGCGTAGTCCTTCTCGATGGCCGCGAGGTCCTGGTCCCAGTCGTCGAAGCGGGCGTCGTCCTCCTGGAGCATCAGGGCCAGGCGGTGGTCGAACAAGGCGAAGACGTCGCGGACATGGCAGGCGTACTCCAGCGCCGACCAGGTGTGGTCATCGGGGCGGGCAGCGACGTCCGGACGCTGCAGGACCGTCCGCCACCGCGGGAGCATGTTGGTAACGATGCCGGGGGCCGTCGCGGGGGTAGCAGTGGAGGCGTCAAATCCGCACTCCGGACAGGGCCGCGACAGCACCCAGGTCCAGTCCTTGGCGTCCGGGATGATAGGCATGCCAGCAGTCTAAGCGACGCCCGCCGAAGAGTCTTCCTCAGCCCAGGACATGCTGGGCCCGATCGCATCGATGGCCTGGGAGAGCGGAATCCCGGAACCGTCGCGGCGGCCGTGCTCCCCGGGCAGGGACCGTGCCACCCCGGCCAGCGAGGAGGCTTTGGCCGGACCGTGCCCGGCCCACGCGATCAGAATCATGTCCTCACCCTTGAGGAAGCGGTGCGCCCGCACGCCCGCCGTCGCGCGCCCCTTGGCCGGATACTCGGCCAGCGCGGTGACCTTGGCGGCCCCGGGGGCGGTGCCGGGCAGTGCCCCGTCGGTTCCCGCGATGGTCACGACGACGGCGGCGCTGTCGGCAGCGCCGGCGGTACCGAAAAACAGCACCCGGTCCCCGGCTGCCAGCTTGATACCGGCCATTCCACCGGCGGTCCGGCCCTGCGGCCGCACGGCGGCGGCGCTGAAGCGCAGCAGCTGCCCCTGGCGGGTGAGGAAGACCAGGTCGTCGTCGGACCCGGCGGCCGCAACACCCACCACGGTGTCCTTGTCCTTGAGGGAAATGATTTCCCAGTCCTCGCGGTTCAGCGGGTAGTCCGGCTGGACGCGCTTGACCACGCCCTGCGCCGTGCCGATCGCGAGCACCTCATCCAGCGGGGCGAACGCCACGAGCGATTCACCCTTCAGCAGCGTGATGAAATCCTTGGCCGGAACGCCGCCGGCCATGTTGGGGGTTCCCGACGTCGGCGGCAGCACCGGCATGTCCATCACCTGCAGGCGCAGCATCCGGCCCTGCGAGGTGACGGCGGCAATCTCGCCGCGGGCTGAGGTCTTGACCACGGACCGGAAAACATCGTGCCTGGTCCGCGGGCCCGATTCCGCCAGGCTGTCCTGGTTGGCCGTCCTGGCAATCTGGCCGGAGGCCGTCAGGATGGCCCAGCAGGGATCGTCGGCGATTTCCAGCACCAGCGGTGCCGCCTTGCCCCGAGCCCCCGGAGCGGCGGCGAGGGCGGCGGCAACGGTGGGGGAGACCGCCTCGGACTCAAGCAGCACGGTGCGGCGAGGGGTTCCGTACTTCTCCGCGATCTCTGCCAGTTCGTCGGAGACCAGCCCGCGCAGCCTCTCGTTCGAGCCGAGGATGGCCTCGAGCTCGGCGATTTCCCGGCGCAGCTCGTCCTGCTCCTTTTCGAGTTCGATCCGGGAGTACTTGGTCAGCTGCCGGAGCCGCAGTTCCAGAATGTAGTTGGCCTGGATTTCGGAGAGATCGTAGATGGACATCAGCCGTTCCCTGGCCGCCGCCGCCTCATCGGAGGACCGGATGATCTGGATGACCTCGTCGATGTCCACGATGGCGACCAGGAGGCCTTCCACCAGGTGCAGGCGGTCCTTCTTCTTGCCGAGGCGGAAGGCCGTGCGGCGCCGCACCACGTTGATGCGGTGGTCCACGTAGACGGAGAGCAGCTGCAGCAGCCCGAGGGTCTGCGGCTGCCCGTCCACCAGCGTCACGTTGTTGATGCCGAAGGAGTCCTCCATCGGGGTGTAGCGGTACAGCTGCTGGAGCACGGCGGTGGGGTTGAAGCCGTTCTTGAGCTCGATGACCAGGCGCAGGCCGTGCTTGCGGTCGGTGAGGTCCACGATGTCGCTGATGCCCGTGAGCTTCTTGCCGTTCACGGCGTCCTTGATTTTCTCGATCACCTTCTCCGGGCCCACCATGTACGGCAGTTCCGTGACCACGAGGCCGGTGCGGCGGGCCGACAGCTGTTCGATCTCCACCTTCGCCCGGGTCTTGAACGAGCCGCGGCCGGTGGCGTAGGCGTCCCGGATGCCGTCCAGACCCACGATCCGGCCGCCCGTGGGGAGGTCGGGGCCGGGGACGAACTTCATGATGTCCTCGAGCGTGGCGTCCGGATGCCCGATCAGGTGCCGTGCGGCGGCAATCACCTCCACCAGGTTGTGCGGGGCCATGTTCGTGGCCATACCGACGGCGATGCCCGTGGCGCCGTTGACCAGCAGGTTCGGGAACGCGGCCGGGAGCACCTCCGGCTGGGTGAGTTGGTTGTCGTAGTTCGGAACGAAGTCCACGACGTCTTCGTCGAGGTGGTCCGTCAGCGTCAGCGCCGCGGCCGCCAGACGGGCTTCGGTGTACCGCGGGGCGGCCGGACCGTCGTCGAGCGAGCCGAAGTTGCCGTGCCCGTCAATCAGCGGCAGCCGCAGCGAAAAGTCCTGGGCCATCCGCACCATGGCGTCATAGATCGCGGCGTCGCCGTGCGGATGCAGCTTGCCCATCACCTCGCCCACCACGCGGGCGCTCTTGACATGGCCGCGGTCCGGGCGCAGGCCCATGTCGCTCATCATGTACAGGATGCGCCGCTGCACGGGCTTCAAGCCGTCGCGGGCATCCGGAAGTGCCCTCGAATAGATCACTGAATAGGCGTACTCCAGGAACGAGCCTTCCA
>JAODMS010000094.1 GCA_025464925.1 Arthrobacter sp. | reverse complement strand
CCTTTGAGGCTGATGACGTCGGCGTGATGGACGATCCTGTCGATCATCGCCGAGGCGATGGTCAGGTCCGGCGAAGGCGTCGCCCCACCGGGCGAACGGCAGGTTGGAGGTCAGGATCAGGGAGGCATGTTCGTAGCGGCTGGAGACCAGCTGGAAGAACAGGTTCGCGGCGACATTTGCGGGCGGCCGGCAAGGACGTTTGTGGTGCAGTGCCTCCGCGTCGAGATGGGCGTTCCCGTATCGGCATAGTTTCCTTGCGAGGAGCCTGATCATGGGAGCAACCGTGCTTCCGTGAAGGAGGCGAAGTGCAGTGTCGCGAACGAAAAGGAAAGCCGGCCAGCTGGGGCCGCAAGTTGAGGGGTATCAGGCATGGTTGGCGAAGCGGGGCTACACAACCGGAACGATCCGAAACATGCTGAAGGACTTGGGGCAGGTTGGCCTGTGGCTTTCAGCCGAAGGGCTGAGGCCAGAGAATCTCGACGAGGAACGGATGGCAGCGTTCCTTTCTGCCCAGCGAGGGCTTGGCCGAAGCAGGAGCCCGGGCCCTCGCGCGTTGGTTCCACTCTTACGCTATCTGCGGGAGATTGGCGTTGCCCCTGGAGCCGCGCCGTTGCTGACGCCGTTGGGTGCGCTGCTCACTCAGTATCGATCGTGGCTGATCCAGGAGCGGGGTCTTGCTCCAACCACTGTGCTGCGTTATGAGAACATTGCACGCCGCTTGCTCGAGGAGTCCTCGGCCTGTGGCGCGGCCGCTCCAGCGGATCTGACCGGGGCGGACATCAATGCGTTCCTTCTGCGGGAATTCGCTCGGGTGTCGGCCGGGTCGGCAAAGGGCCGGGTGGTAGAGCTGCGTTCGATCCTGCGCTTTCCTTACCTGCAAGACATCACCGAGTTGAGTCTGGGTGCTGCAGTTCCCGCGGTGGGCGGATGGCGTTTCGCGACCCGGCGAACGCGGCCACCGGCTCCGTGGGCCGGCGCCTGCCGATGCCGGATTCGTTGTCCCAGAGCAGCCTGGACGGGACGGCCGGCGCGTCCTGCAGCAGGGCCCGCCGATCAGATCCGGTGTCGTGCGGGAGGGCAGCATCCGGGCCTGGATGAAGCCCGAAAACGCCGAGGTCATCACCAGCACCGGGGGCGTGTCCGCCTGGCCCCCGCCGACGGGCAACGGATCATGCGGGAACCAGGGGTCGCACTGGACCTGGAACCCCGGCTCGTGGACCAAACGGTCGGCCGGATCCGCAGCGGCGTATTCCGGCCGGATCGCGGCGACCTTCGCCCGGAACAGTGACGCGGACCCCGACCAGCCCACCCGCTCGGCCAGCGTCGCGGCCGGCATCGTCGGGAATTTCACCAGCAGCTCCCGCGCCCCGGGAGCGAACGCATCAAAACTCGACACCCCGGCTGCCCGCTGATACTTCGGCGCCCGATCCGACTCCAGCGCCCGGTCCACCGTCCCGCGCGGGACTCCCACGATTCTGCCGATATCACGCTTCGAGTGCTTGCCCGTCGAAAACAGGTAGCGTATCTCCGCCCAATCATCCAAATTGATCACCTTCCATGATGGTCGGTGGCCCTATTTTCGGTTGGCGTTAACACTCGGGCACTTGTTGGGTAAGAAGCGTGTCTTCCGACTCATCCCCAGACACCGTATCCGCACCGCGGATACGGTGTCTTCCCAGTTGCGGGTCCCTTCGCTAGGCTAGGCCAAAGCTGACGAGGGGATGCTTGGCATGCGAACTTTTGTCGTGGACCGCAAGTCATTGCAGTCTTCTGAACTCCACCTGCCCGGCGGCGAGGCCATCCAGCCGGTGGCCGTTGTGGCCATGCTGGACAGACTAGGTGTGCCGGACGGGTTTCCCTTCGTCACGGACGATGACGGCTCACCCCTGGGTTGCCACTCCATCAACAGCTATCAAGACACGCGCCAAGTTATAGACGTGGAACCTGCGATGCTCCGCAGGTCCAGACCGGCTCGGGCCAGGACTTCGATCTGGAAGCGCTGCGCGTCCGTCACCTGGACCGCTGCGAGCGCGAGCTCGGTGAAGGCACGCCCTCACCCTATCAATATCAACTTGCTGTCACTTTTTTCGTGCTCCTGAGACGGATCGCTCAGGACACACCGGGCGTGTTGAACGCCGAAGTCATACGCTGCGGTTTGGCGGCCGGCTGCACACGCGACCGGAGCATCCATGATTCCGAACCACCACCAGCTTCTCCTCCTCCTGACCAATGCCGAGCCTGCGTTCCTCGCCGGCAGCTTCGACACCCGGTTCAGCGCCGTGCCGGAACGGGAAGGGGAGCGAGGGAGTTTCCTCTACTTTGAGGGCGGTTTCTGGGACATCAGAATCGACGGTGCCGCTAGGTTCCTCCTGACGCCGTGGGGTTCACGGGTGACCCAGCCCAAGGGGCGTGAGGAGGGCGGGCCGGTGATGGGGAACCTGCCGAGCCGGCCGCCGTGGTCCCTGGTCCTACCACGGCACTCCATGTTCGTGGGCCGGGAAGACGACGACATGTGCGGGCCGAGTGCCTGGGAAGGGATGAGGGGTGCCGTGACGTTGACCTCGAAGGCTCGATCCCAGGCACCTAGCGTGGATGCGGAGAAGGCTTCCTTCTCGAGGATTCCCGCGTTGTTCACGAGCGCATCGAAGGAAAATTCGCTCCGGATCTGGCGGGCGAAGTCCAGCGATCTGGACCTGTCCGTCATGTCGAGCTGTCGTATCTCGACGCCGTGCGTGCGCCGCAGCTCTACCGACTCTTCAAAGCCGGTCTTGTAGGTCGCAACTACCTTCCAGCCGCTCTCGGCCAGATGCTCCGCAATCGCTCGCCCTATCCCTCGGGCGCCGCCGGTAACCAGGACAGCACGTTCGTTTGTCATCGCGGCGCCTCCAGTGTTTTGTGCCGTTGACGTGCTCTGTCGCGCTCGGGCTCCCTCAACGTCAGGCGCCAGAGCATATCTGAGTCCCGGCGCCCGCGTAAGTGCCTTCTGGATAGCAATCGCCGTGGCCAGCTCACTGCTGGCTCTCAAACCGGCCAGGGTCCAGTGGCCCCGGATTGACGCTACGTGGGAGTCACCTCCTCGTTGTGGAGCAGGGTCGTCCCGGTTGGCACGGCCATGATCGTCAGCAGGATGGCAGCCACGAACAACAGCGCCGCGGCGACGGTGGAGATGATTCTCGCGCGCCCGGGGGGCTCGCGCAGAGCCATGATCAGAGCAGCGCCTGACAGCAAGGCGGAAACGACCGTAAAGGGGATGAGAGGAATGATCAGCAGGACAGCTGCCGGGACGACAAAGAATCTCGAGGCCGGTCGGACAGCCCTCTGGTCAGATTTCACGAATTCCCGCCCTTCCTTGTCACGGCCGGTCGGCCGCGCCCCCTGCCTACACGCCAGCCCGGCGCGGAGGCGTCCAGAGCGGATCCCTTCTCAGCCTCGAGTTCACCGCGGCGCTGCTTGAACCGCTGGATGTGCTGCCAGACGCCGAGCCGGCGGCAGTCGGCCGGGCCGAGCGTCCCCACGTCGGCGCTGAAGCCATACGGCCAGGGGCCGCTCCGAGGTGCTCGTGGCGTTCCGGGACGGGTAGCGGCACGTCTCCTGGACCAGGGCTACCAGCTCGTGCATCCGCTCCAGGCCTTGTGCGGTCACTCTGGAAGGCCTGGACCTGGCGGCCATTTCGTGGGCCGGCAGCAGCTCCGGGTCCGCGGCGCACGCAAGACGAAGGTGATGGTTCAAGGTTGAGGCAGGAACACCCGCCAGCTCTGCGATCCGCCTCCTGGTCACGCCGCCCCGGTACATCAGCACCCACTCCGGATTCGGAGCTGCGGTCCTCCTCGCAGCCGCCACGGAATTCATGCTGCCGTTCGTCATGGTCTAGTTCGGCGGAAGGCCCTGGCCACCGCGGCCCCGCTTCCTGGCCAAGCGCACCGTCCAGAGGACGATGAGCGTCACCACGACAATGACGGCGGCGGCCAGCATCACCATCGCCAGGAGCACAATTACGTGCCAGCCCTCAAGCCTCATCGGTGCTCCCCATCCCGGTCAATGCTTTGCGCTGACTCTACCGGACCGGATCCCTCTCCTGGTTGCGGCGCCGGTTCCACTTTTGGACGAGGCCTCATCGTCCAACCCGACAAAGACGACCCAGCTGCCGGCCGAGCTGCCCAGCTTTCTACGCATTGTTCGGTGCGTGCCTACGTGTTGCACACCTGCTCAGCTGGGGCATTGGCTCAGATGGAGAGGGACATGAAGGCATTCGGGCGTTTCTCGTCGGGCGACACCTACCTGTACAACCCGAATCTGCCGAGTCGGCTACCGAACATCCTCGCGCGTACGCTCGTGCTGGCAGCTGAAGTCGACGAGATTATTCCCCGTCAGCACAGCGAAGCCTATGCGCGTCTGATTCCAGAAGCGGTACTTCGCGATGTGCCGCGAACCGCCCATGCGATGCACAACGAGCAGCCGCAGGTCGTGGCTCATGAAGTCATCGAATTTCTTGCACCGTCGGTCAAAGCCACGGCGGTTTGATGAGAGCGGCGGCCACCGAAGCGCCTTAGCCGCCGAAAGGGGTCATCCGGCGTCGACGGCCGGGAGGAACCGGCGGTTCCTGATCCGTGACTCGCCGAATTCGACCGCTAACGGTCCGATCTCCCAGACATCGTGCCGGGCCCTCGGGCGCCCCACGGCAACGTGGGGTGTCCAACGGGGGTACCTGAAACCGAGTGCGCGTGAGCTGAGAATAAAGTCATCGACATTGTCCACGAGCAGCCCGCCCAGCAGTTCGTGCAGCGTCTGCACGAGGTAGACCTGATAGTCATGCACGCGGTCGGGGACATCCACTTCAAGACCGCACACGCTGCCGCCGCCCAGCACGATGAGCCGTTCGGCCATTCCGGAAAAGCCTCCCAACACCGGTAGCCCCCGCAACCAGGCAACCGTCCCACGGGTGGCTGCCGAGGTGCTGGTGATGCCTTTGGTCCAATCCGCGATGTCTTGGGAGAAGTCCTCCATGACGCCGACGTGCAGCAGGGTGAGGTGCAGCCCCTGCCGCCTGCGCAGCGCATCGACGTAGCGGCCCAGCCCCTCGTAGTCCGAGGGCGCTGATCCAATGCTGAGTACGGGCGCCTCCACTGTGATGCGCGGAATCGTATGCATGCGCCCTCCTCTTGTCCGTGCTGTCCCTCGATGCAATTTTCCCCCCGTGCGAGGCCCTCGCGCTGGTTGTGGTCGCGTGCCCGGTACTGCCATCGATTCGGGGTCCGGATGTCTTATTCCGACACCTTTAATGCTCATCGTCATGCCGAGGCACGTAACATTGAAGCGAATACAGGCGCCAGCTTGCGAAGTTCAATGAAAAGGACTAACTACGTTGCCACTCGAAACATTGCCCGTACTCGACTTCTCCCGGCTGGATGCGGGCCCGGAGGAGGCATCCCGGTTTCGGAACGACCTGCGCAATGCCATGCACGAGGTCGGGTTCCTCTACCTGGCCGGCCATGGCGTCCCGCAGGAGCTCACGGATGCCATGCTCGATGTCTCCCGCCGCTTCTTCGAATTGCCTGAAGACCAGAAGCTGGCGGTTGAGAATGTCCTCAGCCCCCAGTTCCGTGGCTACACCCGTGTCGGAGGGGAACTCACCGAGGGTGCGGTGGACTGGCGCGAGCAGATCGACATTGGCGTTGAGCGGGACGCGGTGGAGCCGGGTCCGGGCGTCGCTGACTACTGGAGGCTTGAGGGGCCCAACCTGTGGCCTGATGCGCTACCTGAAATGCGGAAGGTCGTCTCGGAGTGGACCGAACGCCTGAGCACCATTTCGCTTACTCTCCTGCGGGCCCTGGCCGTATCCCTTGGCGCGCCCGAGGATACCTTCGATGCGGCATTCGCCGAACGCGCTTTCCCGCTGCTCAAGATTGTGCGGTATCCAGGGGAGTCCGATCCGGACCCGAAGCAGGGCGTCGGCTCCCACCGTGACGGCGGGGTGCTGACGCTCCTCCTGGTGGAGCCCGGAAAGGGCGGCCTCCAGGTCGAGCATCAGGGGGAGTGGATCGACGCACCTCAGGTGCCCGGAACTTTTGTGGTCAATATCGGCGAGATGCTCGAGTTGGCCACCAACGGCTACCTGAAGGCGACCCTGCACCGCGTGATTTCTCCGCTCCGCGGCACCGACAGGATCTCCCTGCCGTTCTTCTACAATCCGGCACTGGATGCGACCATGCCGCAGCTCGCCGTGAGCGCGGAGTTCCAGGCCAAAGCCCGCGGCCTGTCTGTTGACCCGACGAACAGCCCGATTCTGGAAACTTACGGGGACAACGCCCTTCGCTACCGGCTCCGGGCCCACCCGAACGTCGTCGCGGAGCACCACGCGGACCTGCTGAAAAACTGACAGCACCGGTCCCAGTAAAGCCGGCCGTCCTCCCGGGCCCCGGAGGTGTGTCGGTTAACGCCCGGCTGCGCGGGGGATCTGTTGGCGGATAAGGTGGCGGAAGCAACGTTCAAGCCCGCCGCGGCCCCGTTGACGGGACCTGAGCAAACCAAACCGCAACAGCGACGAGAAGTGGATAAATGAAGATCACCGGTGCAGTCCTTGAAGAAATCGGGCGTCCCCGCCCCTTCGCCGAATCCAGGCCCATCACTCTGTCGGAGCTTGAGCTGGGCGAACCGGGTCCGACCGAAGTCCTGGTCCGAATTGAGGCTGCCGGTATCTGCCACTCGGATCTGAGCGTTGTCGACGGCAACCGGGTGCGGCCGGTGCCGATGCTGCTGGGACACGAAGCGGCCGGACGCGTAGTCGAGGTCGGCTCGGAGGTGACTGATCTTCGGCCGGGCCAGCGTGTGGTGATGTCCTTTCTGCCCCGCTGCGAAGAATGCGCCAACTGCGCCGAGGACGGCCGGCTTCCCTGTACTACGGGATCCAAAAGCAACTCGGAAGGCACCCTGCTTCACGGGTCGATGCACCTGAGCCGGGACGGCGAAAGGATCTTCCACCACCTCGGCGTTTCCGGCTTCGCCACCCATGCCATCGTCGACAGGGCCTCGGCCGTCGCGGTTGGGGACGATGTTCCTCCGGACGTAGCCGCCGTTCTCGGATGCGCTGTACTTACCGGCGGCGGTGCGGTGCTGAACGCTGCCCAGCCTAAACCCGAAGACAGCATGATGATCGTCGGGCTCGGTGGCGTCGGCATGGCTGCGTTGATCACGGCGATCTCCCAGGGTCTCTCGCGTATCGTCGCTGTCGACACCCTTGAGGAGAAGCTTGAGCACGCTAAGCGCCTCGGAGCCCACGAAGCCTACACGCCTCAACAGGTGCTCGAACAAGGGATCAAAGCCAAGTACGTGATAGAATGCGCAGGAAACCCCCGGGCCTTCGAGACCGCGTTTGCCGCCACTGCGGTGGGCGGAACGACCATCACGGCCGGGTTGCCCTCGCCCGATGCCCGCGCGCAGATCCCTCCCATGACCGTCACCGCCGAAGCCCGGACGATCATCGGCAGTTACCTTGGATCCGCCGTACCCGCACGCGACATCCCAAAATTCGCTCAACTGTGGCGGGAGGGAAAACTCCCCGTGGAAGAATTGATCACCTCCCACGTCAACCTGGCCGACATCAATCAGGCCATGGATCAGTTGGCCGATGGAAAAGCAGTCCGCCAGGTCATCGTGTTTGACTCCGACACCGAGAATTCCTAACCCCGATATTCGGGCTACGGACTTTCACCGCTAAAGCGGTGCCGACATGGGACTAATCAGGGTTGATGGTGAACGGCCTGCTGTCGATGAATTCCCGGTTCGGGGTGCCGATGACGCTGAAATTGGGAGACTGTGTCTCGGGCATGCGTGTCAGCGTCTGACGCCACAGCCGGCGATGGTCGCCGCGGAAGACGCCCCCGTTCCAGACGGTCAGCAAGGTCGCGGTGAAGAGCCCGTTGTGAGTGCCGTCAAGGGACAGTTGGTTATCCTGGCATCCGGAAATCAGTAACACGCACGCACCGATGGTGTCAGGATCTGTGGCCCGCCGCCGGCTCACTGCCACGTATTCTTCCCGGCGGTTGAGGAAGTCGCGTTGGGCCAGTCCCGGAGGCATGGCCCGGCTTCGGGCACCGATGGCAGCGGGATTGAGCGGAGCGGCCGCCAGGCCCGCGGTGCCGGAAGGCTGGGGCGGTCCTGTCCTGGTCACCGTTCCGGAGTGGCAGCTGTCGGAGAGTACCGCGATCCGGACTCCGGCGGCGAAGTCGGAGTATGCGGCATAAAGTTCGTCGTCCAGGACTTGACGGTCGTAGAGAACCCATGTCTCATCCTGCGCGTCGGACTCGTCCCCGCCGACATCCGGTATCTGCCCGCCGTGGCCCGAATAGGTGAGCAGGAGCTGGTCACCCGGTTCCAGCCTTGCCGCCGCATCGTGGAGGGCGCCGAGCACCGCCTGGGATGTGGCCTGTTTGGTAATGAGCATGCTCGTCGAGTATCCGGCGTCCCGCGCGATGGCGGCCATGTCATGGGCATCGAACTCGCAGGCATTCAGGTCTCCTGACCAGCCACCGTACGTGTCCGGGTCCACGCTGTTGAGCCCGATGTGGAGTGATTCACCGCGTGCCATGATGTCCTCCGTTGAAGTGCAAAATTTAGGGTCAGTGAAGGTGCTGATAGAACGAGATTTCCCAGTAGTGCGAGGTTAGGTCCACTTAACCGGCAGTCGTTTCAGGCCGAACGATCGGAGCAGGGGCAGCGCCGATCAGTCAGGGCAGATCACGACCAAGTGGAAGTCGCGATCGCTGAGCGCTCCAGCGCTGTTATGGGTAGTCACAAACACCCCCCTGTTGTTGCCGAGGCGCGGTGCCACCGTGATCTCACCCGGAGGCTGCGCCCCGGAAGCGTCTCCTTCGCCAATGGTGGCTATGTAGGCGCATCCGGCGACATTCCCGTTGAAGATCACCTGGTAGGTGCCGGCACTGAAACGAAGGGAGCTCACCACCCCGCTCCCTCGAACCCTCGTGCCGGTGGGGCCGTCGACGACGGCGAAGCGGCAGTGGCATTCCTCCTCGTCGTCGTCCCGCCGTGCGGCTCTTGCCGCCTCCTCTGCTTCCGGCGGCGGTTGCCGCAGTCCCTCTTGAGCGGACGCCTCGGTTGTAGCTGGTTGCTGTGTCATGGTCGCTCATACCCTTTCTTAAACGGATTTCCTCCTCGGCGCCGAGGGAAGATATGCCGAGGTCATGGGTTTGTGCTCCTGTGCCGACAGTCCGCCTGGCGACGAGCCGTCATCCCGACGCTAGCAAGCCGCCGTTACGGTGTCGTTACTAGGTGCCGGCGGCCCCTGCCTCCGTCAAAGCCTCCAATAACGCCGGAGTAACGCGCGCTCCCTAGGCTTTTCCGTGGGTATTGGCCCGCCGAACGGATGCCTCAGGCCCCGTGTTTAGGCTGTTGGCCGTGTGGGTAAACAACAGTTAGGCCGCTCCGGGCCATGAGGAACCAGTCGTTAAACAGCAATTCGTAAGGAGAGTTGGCATGATTGAGCCAGGTTCATCATCCAATTTCAGCATCGGGCAGGAAGGCGTTCAGGCCGGGGAGCTGGGCCCGGCCGAGACAACCGGCCGATATGTCGTAGTCTTTGCCCAAGAGGATACGAACCCCTCAGCGGTCTTGGACTCCGCCGGCGTGTCCAATGTGGCAGACTCGCGCGATTTCTACGGCCGCGAGGCGGACCTCTCGGAGACCGCAGGCGCCGACGCCATCGTTTTCCGGACCCTGGGTATCGCCGTGGTTTCGGCGGAACCGGAGCGAATCGGGGCGATGCAAACCTCACGTGAGGGGCAGGGGAAGGTCCTGTCCGTCTCACCGGAACTCGTGCACCACGTTTTGGGATTGGCTTCAACGGAGTATGCAAAGGGTTACCGTGACGGCGTCGCGGACCTGAGTGACCGTCTCGACGGAAGCGAGCGGGTCGCCGGGATGGCAGTGCCCACGGTGCCTATTTTTCAGGACACCGGCCGTTTCACCTGGGGACTGCAGGCAGTCCAAGCCGATTCGTCCTCGTGCTCAGGACTGGGTGTCAAGGTCGCCGTCCTGGACACTGGCTTTGATTCGAACCACCCCGACTTCGTCGGCCGCAGCATCAGCACGCGCTCCTTTGTCCAGGGCGAACCGGCGCAGGACGGACACGGCCACGGGACCCACTGTATCGGCACCTCCTGCGGCCCCAAGTCGCCGTCAATGGGACCGCGCTATGGAGTCGCCTATGAGGCGGAGATTTTCGCTGGCAAGGTCCTTGGCAACGACGGTTCCGGTACCGACGCCGGCATCCTGGCCGGAATCGACTGGGCAGTGACCAACGGCTGCGCCGTCATTTCCATGTCTCTTGGTGCCGACGTTCCGCAGGTCCATCCGCCGTATGTGGCGGCCGGCCAGCGTGCCTTGGACCAAGGATCGCTGATAATTGCTGCAGCCGGGAACAATGCGCGCCGCCTCCAGTCGCGATTCGGTTTTGTCGGAACTCCCGCCAACAGTCCCGCCATCATGGCGGTCGGGGCTCTAGACCATCAGTTCGATGTGACCTACTTTTCCGCCCGCACCCTGGCGGTCCGGGGCGGGCAAGTGGATGTCGCGGGTCCGGGCTGGCAAGTTTATTCGGCCTGGCCAATGCCTGCCCGGTACCGCAGCATCAGCGGCACCAGCATGGCCACCCCGCATGCCGCCGGTGTGGCCGCCCTGTGGGCACAGGCTACCGGTTTCCGCGGACGGGAACTGTGGGCCGCAATTGTCCAGGAGAGCGACAGGCTGGTGGCGCCGTCCGTCGACGTGGGTTCCGGGGTCGTTATTGCCCCGCAGTAAGGGCCCCGGATCTGGCGCCCCGAAGTATCAGGCAGCGTAGGCTGGGAACATGGTCAACGTCAGCGTGACAGTCGA
This sequence comes from Arthrobacter sp., assembly GCA_025464925.1. The sequence goes on along the minus strand of JAODMS010000094.1, from coordinate 15,567 downwards.
TCGGGAGCACCTGCCCGTCATCGGTGACGTCGCCGAGGCCCTGCGTGCCCGGGGCATGCAGGTCGAGCAGGTGCTTCGACTCGGCTTCATTACCGGGTCAGTACCTGATGACCGTCGGGCGACGCTGGATGCTGTCGACGGCGTCGAGTCTGTAGACGAGGAACAGCCAGTCCGGCTCCCGCCCGCGGAAGACGACCTCCAGTAAGAGTGTCGGCTCCGGGCCGGCAGCACCGGAGAACGTACTAGTCCGGTTCGGAAGCTAGCTGGTTGCTGTCGATGATGTCTATTGCCATGAGCCCGGACTGCCGGGCCAGCTGCACCATGAAGGCAGTTCCGCCGGTGGCGTCCCCGGCGGGACAGCCGTCCCAAAGTGCCATCATCGTTTTCTGCCTGGCGTCCCAGGATTCCGCCACCTTGATGACCCACCTGTTGCCCCGTTCCCATGCATCAGTGGACCGGTGCCGCAGCCAGCGGGGGAGCTGGACACCGTCGGTCTCGTTGCCCAGGACCAGGGTGTCCTTGTTGCTGTGTGCCTTGACGACATCACGGAACCGCGAAAGCCACCTAAAGCTGTTGGTGAAGACTTCGCGGGCAACGACCGGTGCAGGGACCGGCAGGCAGAGCACGCTTTTCACGCCGAGTTCTGCGCACACCTCATGCATCAGGATGTCTGCTCCGGGCGCGGCGGAGGCCAGCACCACCAGTTCCTCGTCGCCGCGCCGTAGCCGTTCGACGGCGGCACGGATCAGTGTCCGGGCTTTGGCTTCAGAGGCGGCCGGGAACAGTGGCAGGTCCGACTGCCGCGCGTCGACGGTGTGCCCGGAGAAGACGACAAGGTGTACGGGCTTCACACTCTTGAAGCGGGCGTCCATCTCCTGAATGACTTTCTGCGCCAACCCGGGCTTGATTCCCAGTGCGGCGAACAGTTCCAGTTGCCCCCGGGTGGCATCCCAGGCAAATGCTTTGCCCTTCGGGATGGCATCTCGGTAGGCAGCTACTACTGCTTCGGCATCTTCTTGACCCACCGCCTCTGTGGAGGTCAGAAATAGAAGATCGGCATCACTGATTTGCGCCCACATGAGCCCCTCACCGGTCGCACGGTCCAAGGCTTTTTCTATCGCGGCGCCGACTACATAGCGCAGCGAAAAAAGCTGGGTTTCCAGGTCATCCCGGAAACGCTGCGCCTTGACAGCATCCCTGCCGAACATGTTCCGCCATCCAGCATGGGAGGAGAGGTCCTGAAGGATCACCCCCGCCTGCAAGGCCGAAATTCCCGGGTAAACGTTGTTGAGATCAACGTAAAGGGCACTCCGGTATGCCTCGTAGGACTGCAGCAGCTTGTGGTCCAGGGCACGGAGGCGCCGTTCCTCCACGGTGCCCAGGCCGCCGAATTCCAGGCGCAACAGCGTTTTCAGGTTTCTTCCCTGCAAGGCGAGGGCTTCGGCCTGCTGATTGAGCGGGGTTTTTTCATTGTCCAGTACGCGGTGGATTGCCTGGTTCGAAACCTCAAGCAGGTCCTGCTGTAGATTTTCACGGTAGAGCCGTTCGCAGATGTTGGCCAGGGCAAGGTTGGCTTCGATATCCCCGGTCCACACGTTCCTGATTGTTTCCCAACTTTCTCGTGCCCCGGCGAGATCCTTCAGGCTCCATTGCGCCCGGGCAATGAGTTTCAGCCCGTCCATGCGGAACCGTTCAGCCCGCACCTCCTCGGCGAGGAGTCGCAGCCATCCCTTGTCGGCGGAGGCTTCGGCACGTGCAACTTCCTCCGCGAATTCCAACGGTACGACCGCGACCTCCGAAGGATCCGCCTCGGCCAGATGGGGCAGTAGCTGAAAAACTGGGCTGTCAGTCTCCCGCGGTGCGGTCAAGCCCGCGGTGATTGTTGCCACGAGGTCATCAAGGGCCGCTGCAGGGTTGCCGACCGGGTAGGTCAGGTAGCGGTCAGTCGACAGATCGAACGGGGCCTCATCCGCCGTCCGATCGCCCCGGATGAGGACCGTGTGCTTCTTCCGCAACGCGTGCCGGATCCCGAGTTCGTAAAAAACGTTGGCGTTGTGCATCGTGATGTCGCAGATGACTACGTCGGCCTCGACGATGAGGGCGAACATGTCCGCACGGATATCGCCGGCGTCCACGACCTGGCCCGTGGTTCCGCCCGTCAGCCCACACCGTTCCATGGCCGGCTTAATGAGCACGCTGTGGACTTGCTCGAAGTCGATTGTCGCCCCTGAGGAGTCCCGGTGCGTGCCAAATCCCCGAATGACGAACAAACGCATATCACCCTTCTCCTCCTGTGGGCTGTCCTTCCGCGGCGCCTAGTCGTCCGGTTCATAGCGAGATTCGAACGTCTCCGCGCTCATGGCGTAGGCATCGGTGCCGTCTTCATTGTTAAACACCACGTAATCGCCCTGGTTGTAGTGGGTACGGCCCTCCTTGGTGGCTATGCTGCCGTCCTCTCGGGCGGCTTCTGCCCACACGGGTGTGGACTTCAGATATGCCCCGCGACGGATCTGGCGATACGTGGCGGCGAAGACATCGGCGTCTACCGTGTAGATGTCGCCGTCATTATCAACGAGCCAGTCGCCGGCTTTGCAGTATTGCTCGCCACCCCACTTGCTGTACCCGAACCCGGGGGTGTCGAGGCGCAGCGGCACGGCGATAACGTACTGGTCCGGTCTGGGGCGATAACGACGGCGTTCGGTCATCTGGCCCGTTCCCGTTCCATTCCGGACAGGCGGAGGTCGGGCAGTTTCGGGATTCCGCCCGGATCGTCTCCGTCGAGATCGGCGATGTCCCGGTCGATAGGACGGGCGCGGGCGCTGGCGGAGTTCGGCTGCAGCGACGTCTCCCGCGGCATGACGGAGTAGCCCAACACGGATATCAGCGCACTCACGGCGTGACCCGGGATCATGAGAGGAGTCTAGATCCCGCCCGCCGCTTGGACAATGACGGCCACCGCCACGCATCACCGGCCGCAGCCGATGCTCAGTCCTCGAACGACTCCTGGAGTCTTAAGACCCCGGAATCCATGACCTGGCTGCACATCTGATCGGTAGGGCATATCGACAGGGACAGCCTGGCCGCCGCATCTCCGTCGCGGAAGGCATAGAAAGCACCACCGGCGAGGGCCAGAACATCCGCGGTCTCGGCGTTTCCGTTGCAGGTGCCCGGGCCGGCGAACCCGAGTCCCGATGCGGTGCGGCCATCCAGGACGACCTGGGACAACTCAATGAACAAGTTGTAGGACTGCCCGGCCTCGCACCGGAACGTGATCTTGAGCGAGGCGCCCGCACCGCCGGCCAGTAGCAATCCGCGGTCCGGCATTTCCACGGTGGGGTCCGCCGCGGCCAGGGTGGCCGCACCGGCCGGCGCCGTGCCGGACAGCAGGCCAAGGACGGTCATGAATCCGGCCAGGCCGGACAATGATGTGGTTCTCATAACGATCGTCAACATTCAGGTTGAGCGGATAAGCATCAGGACGCCTGAGAAGGCTTGGTCCGCGAGGGCGGAGCGGCACGGCTGAATAGCCTGTTCCTATTGTAAGGAGGCACGTCCAGTACCCGGACTGGGCTGCACTAAGGCCCCGCCGGCGCACGGCACGCTATGGCCGGATGGTTCGTGGCCACAGGGCGAAGGCGTTGGGTGTCGAACGCAGCGCCGGCGCCAGTTCCGGACAATGCCGAAGCAGGACGGTGACCATGGTGTTTTCGTCGATCCAACGCAGCCCTTCGGGGGTGTAGACCGCCGGGGTGAAGTCACGGGTAAAGAAGCGGTCGCTGTTCAACCGTCGCGAGGCCATGAGGATGAAGATCCGGAAGGCGGTGTCGCTGAAGGCAAATCCTGGGGGGCGCGTTTCGGCGTACATTCCTGCTATCAGGTCCACCCGGTCGATGTCACCGCCGTAGACGCCGCTGAGTTCGCGCGCCCAGTCGGGGTTGTCCGTGATGTCGCCGAAGCTGCGGGGGACCGGGAGGTGGAGCAGACGGCGGAATTCGGTGTAGCGCGGAACTCCGAGTTCGCGGCTGCGCAGAATGTCGGTCGATGCAAGGTCCATGAGTTGCCCGTCGGGACGGCGGAATGTCTGCAGGTGCTTCGGGTAGTTATGCAAGGTGACCAGCCCGGGGTTCATTGTCCCGAAGGTGTACAGCAGGTCACCCAGTCGGGAGTCGCGAAGCAGGTCGACCGCGGGGGGCCCCGTCAGCTGGTCTAACTCCATTTCTCCCATTGTCTGCCCGTCACCCGCAACCGTCCTGAAGTCGAAAGTGTCCGGCAGCAGCGGATGCATCCGGTATACGGCCACGAACTCTTCCGTCAACGCGAAGGGAACACCGTAGTGTTGCGTTTGCGATCCCGGGATGCCGCTGACGATTTCGTCGGAGCTGAGCCTTCCGAAAACATCGTGCAGGCGGCGGCCGGCCAGGCCGTACCAGTTGGCGTGCAGGGCCGTCACCGACGTGGGATGCGCAACCACGGTCGGCGTCCATTCGACAGTGTGGATTTTTGCCAGCAGGGCCGCCGTCACCAGCCGGCCCCGCTGGAACAACTGTTCGTCGCTCCACCCGGGATAGGCTGCGGCGAGCCGGTCGCAGATAGCGTTGTGCTCGAGGGCGAACAGGGTCTGCATCATGCCCAGGCCCAGCCAGAACCCCGGCGTCAGGGCCGGGTTTTCGGTGGGGTCCGCGGGGAGCGGCTGCATCCCGTTCTCGATGCGGAGTTTTCCGCCCTGCCCGGACCTAAGGAAATCCTGCTCGGCTTGGCCCGTGCCGTAGATTTGCGAACCGTCCCACCAATGGGTTGTTACGTTGACGTACGTCGGGGGAAAGGGGAAGTTCTCCGGTGCGGTGGGGTCGGGAGGAGTGCGGGGTACGATCAACGGCGGTGCTGGCCAGTCGTCGTCGGGCTCGAGCGCCAGGATCCAGGGGTTTTCGTGCGGACTGCGCCCGTGGCTGAACCAATCGCGAATCATGAACTGCAGCCAGGCCGCGATCAGCGCGTTTCCGGCTGATGCAGGGATGAGCTGATTCCGGGTCATCAGCCGGCGGCTTACTTCGCGGGGATTCGGTTGGAGCATCCGCTCCGGTGGCTCAGGGCGCGTGCTGTCGATCGGCACGTTGCGGCCAAACCGCGTACCGGCCATGCCCATGGCGGGCTGGTCAAGGTCGTTCCAGCTGCCGTCGGACGTCCGTTCCGTGAGCACCGGCGCTGAATAGGGACCCGGCCTTGGCGGGTTTACAGCGGGCTGGTTCGTTGTGTCGAAAAGGTTGCTGCGCCGCAGGATGTTGCGGATCCCGACCAGGGTGAGCAGGCCCAGCGGTTTGGGTAACCGAAACCAGGCACGCAGCCGGTCCACGCCCAGGGCTAGCGTGTCGAACAGTCGCCACGCCAGGCTGTTGCGATAGGAGCCCGCGGCCCGTAACCGCGTATCTGCCGGCTGCGGCAGGCTGGGGGGTGTCTCTTTGCGTGTCCCCGACGGGGCCGAAGGATTATTGCGCAGGTTCTTCATCGGGAAACTCCTCATAACCGGTGGGTTCGATGTGGGGGGCATCGTTCATTTGCTGGCGTACCCGGGACAGGGTGGCGTAGATGGGGCGGCGGGCACGGTTCTGGTTCCCGAGCGGACGGTGCTCGGGAAGGGCGTGCCAGGGGTTGAAGGAGAGGTTGTCCGCGAAGGCTCGCTGGGCGGGGGAATCGCAATGCTGCCGCGGCAGGCGCAGTACCGCCACCCGCACAGGCGGGGAGAGCCGCTCGGGCCAGACCGCTCCGGCATGTTCGATGAGCATCCGGCGCGGGTCGGTCTGGACCTGCACCAGCAGGTCAAAGACGACGCCGCGTTCGGCGAGCGTGCCCACGAGGGCTTCGCGGAGGTAGTCCGGGCCCGGCCGAAACGGCACACGCCGGAACGGAAACGGCCTGACGGCAAAGCGGAACTGCACCGCCTGCCCCGCACCGAGCAGGTACGGGACGCAGCTGTAATAGGTCACCTGCAATGGGCTCGCGGCGGTCTTGGCATAGAGGCCCTGCATGATCAGGTCGGGCCAGTGCGAGTTGCCGGGCCGGATGAAATAGAGCAGGGGCGTCCGGTTCCATACCTCGTGCTGCAGCTGCAGGTTCTCCCGCACGTCCGGGGTGGTAAACGTGGGGGCACTGATACCGAGGAAGTCCTGCGTGTTCTTCTCATCCTCGGCGAGCTTGGCTCCCGGAACCCCGGTGACCTTGACGCCGATGCTCATGATCGCGTTGTCGCGGAGGTCGGCAGGGGCAAGCGGGCCGGGCCCGGCCAGCCGGACCCAGGCCCGATAGGTCCCGGGCCGGGCAAACAGGCCATGGCGCAGGTTCGCAGGGATGCCGTCCGGCACGTCGAATTCGCCGCGCACCACCCCGTAGGTCTTGGTGTTGCCGGCCCGCTGCGCCTGGCCCGGCCGGTATTCGCGGCGCAGGAACTTTTCCATGGAAGCGATGATCTCGCCGACGATCTGCTCCTCGCCGTCCATCAGGTGTTCCTGTGCCAGGCCGGGGCCGGGATCCGGCAGGCGGCGCCGGACAAAATGCTGCACCGCCGCCTGCAGCGGTGGCCGCACCATCTTGTCGATCGCCGGCCGGACCAGGGGATCAATCCGGCGCTCCAGCCACAGCATCCGGGTCAGCACGTTGTTGACGACCCGCTCGGCGCTCATTTGACGGCGCCGGTGGCGAGGTACTTAAGGGCCCGGAGGCCAGGGAGGAAGAAGTACGCCCCGCCCCTCGTCTTCACGAATGACGGCACGTCCAGGTGGCGGGTACGGAACGGCGATTTCGGCACCGTGAAGGTCGATGCGCCGGAGCGGCGCGTTCCGGTTACGGGATCAACGTCCTCATACAGCCCTGCGAATTTGGGACTCTCCAGCCAGCTGTGCTGCACAAACTCAAACTGCCGCGAAAGATTCGCGTTCAAGGCCACGAACTGCAGGCCTCGTTCACCGTCCATGGCACCGCCGTTCTGCGCAGGTCCGTAACTGCGGCCCCGGCGGAGCAGGCGGTGCCGGTCGGTGACCGCCAGGGACTTCGCGGAACCAGGGTCCGGATCCAAAGCGTCCCGCGGGTTGGCACGCCGCACGTGGGCACCGACAGGGCAGGCCAGGCCCGTCTCATCGCGGGCGTGATAACCGAAATCGTTGGCTTGCGCCAGCTCGGCTCTGTCCCGGTCCGGACTCAGCGTGAGCGGCGCTCCGCTGGGCCACCGCCCCACCATCTTGGCCGCCAGCACGGTCGCAGCCTCGGGGTCCCCGCCGGAGGCCTGCCTAACGTAAGTCCAGAATTCCTCGACGCTCTGGCGCAGCGTCCGCAGCACGAGGTAGGTGCCGTTGCGGCCAAGGTCGGCACCGCCGGAGCCGGCGGAATCGTCCGGCAGAAGCCGGTCCGGGTCGGCGGACCGCGGCAGAAGGGGGCGCTCGGTCAGCCGGCCGTACTCATTCGGATAGCCGAGAACGAACTCACCAAGCGCCACCGGACGCGGCGCGGAAAAAGGATTATTCGACGTTGGGTGGCGGCTCGCGGAGGCGAATTCGTTCAGCCTCGGCTGCGAGATTCCGTCACGGAACCCGAACGGCTCTTCCGGTGACCAGTGGCCTGTGTCCAGTACCGCCGCAACCGACAACTGGTGGGCTGTGGCGAGCGCATCCACGCCAGTGCAGGCAGCATCCAGCCGTTCTTCGGTAGGTGCGTAAGTCATCACCAGCAGGTCGATTCGCGGACTGCCTGGACCGCCCCACACCCAGTCGGCCGGGTCCTGGTCCCCGGTGTCCCCGAGAAAGGCACTCCGCTCAGCCGTGACCATACCTTCGGTGAACTCCAGTGAAAACCCCGCGACGACATCGTCCGGCACCGACAATGCCCGCAGACCGGAGGCCGTCACCGCTACTTGGGTCACCACCTCGACATCGCGCTCCGCTGCAGAGGTGACCTTCGGGAGCAGGACCGCCAGGAAGGACCGCCCCGAGCTGTCGCTGCCCACGGTGTAAAGGAAAAACCTGGCGTATGGCAATGAGGTGAAACCCGACCGCAGCAGGCCCTGCAGCTCGGACAAGTCCAGCGAGGGTGACGGGTTCACAGGCGGGCCAGCCACAGCCGCGCCTCCTCGTCATTGAGTTCACGGGTCAGCCCTAGCCGGATCCGGGCATTGTTTGCGATATTGACCGCTGTGAGCTGCGGATAGGCGGCATATGACAAGGGAACAGCCAACTGGTGCCGGCGCAGGTAATTCTTGAAGGCCTGCTCATCCCGTGCCCCGTCAAGCACCAGGAAACGGGTACGCGGATAGCCTTGCCCGTTGCTGAAAACCGCATTCAGGCCCCAGGCGACCTTGTCAATGAAGTCGTCCATGTAGCTCTCCAGGCTGCCGTCATAGATGCTGAGGAAGGCCATCCGCCGGTGCTCATCAAGGAAAACCCAGCGCGCGAAATGAATGGTCGTGACGCCCGTAAGCGAGCCCCTGGTGTACACCTGGCGGGCAGCTGCATCGATTGCCCGGACGGCGGCCACAGTGCTGGCCCGCCGCAGGCGGCCGGCCTTGATTACCCCGACTGCGGCGAAGGGGTTGGCTGCGGCTCTATCCTCGTGCGCCCGCAGAACCCGGACAGCCGCGGGGTCCGGCCGTTCAGCCGACACCGCGTCGTGCAGTTCCCGCCACCTGATGGCCAGCAGCCCCGCACCGACGGCGACGAGCAGGAGGGGGCTGAACAGAATAAGCAGCAGGAGCACCACGCCCAGCCGGGCCCGATCGCCGAACCGTCGCAGCAACGGCAGTCCTGCGGCCTTTTTGACCGCAAAAACCAGGTCAGCCCGGCTACGGACCTCGTCCCGCAGGGCCCGGTGGATCTCAGCCGCGCGCAGGACCTCGAGCACACTCCGGCGTTCGTCGAGGATGTGCTCCAGAACCTTATGGAGCAGGGCTTCATCGCGGATCTGTTGCACGCCCCGCCCGACGGTGTTGACGTAGTAGGCGCCGGTTGGAACCTGGTGGCGGCGCAGCCAGGTGAGCCTCGAGCGCGCATCCGGAGCCTCCGGATAGCCTTCGCAGAGGCAAAAGACGAGATCGGTGAATTCCGCGCCGGCCGCGCACAGGTCGTGCAGGTGCCGACGGGCCGGACCATCGACGTCGGCCACATAGACCAGGCTCGCCGGGATGGCCGGGCCCTCTAAGTCCTCCGCATCGGGAATCACGAAGACCCGAGCGAAATGCACGTTCTGCAGGCGGTCAAAGATGGCGGTTACGGGCGGTCCGGAGGACTTCGGGCGCGCCAGATCCTGCAGGGTTTCGGCGGGCACGCCCGGCCGCAGCGGTGCCCGGACCGTCAGCGCACTCTGGTACGGCATTGGCTTGCCTCACTTCGTCCGGGTGAAATCCAGGACGAATTTCAGAATCCGGTGCCTGCTCCAGTAGACGATTCCGAGAAACACTCCGGGGGCTACCTCCCGGATCTCGTCCCGGATCCACCGGGCCACGCGGGAGGTGCGGCTGTAATCGAGGACGATCGCTTGCCGAGCGTCGACCCAGCTCGATCCGTAATAGACTGTCGCCGCTATGGCCGGCGTGCCCAGCGGCCCCACCTTGTTGCGGAGGGCTTGGGCGCGGGGGTCGAAAATTTTGCCCTTCCAGGCGATCAGGCGCACCAGATACGCCGCGGGAGTCGCAGCCGCGGAACCCGGCGCGAAGAGGACGGTTCCCTCACTGTTTCCGACGGGGATTTGGCCGGCCGGCGACCTTCCGAAGAGCTCGTCCAGTTCCGATCCGGGGGTGTGCAACAACCTTTGTGTCGTCGTGGATACATTCGTCATGAGTCCCGATCTTCCTGCGGTGGTTCCGAATATGTTCTTGATACAGGCACCGCAAAGTGCGGGCCGGCCGGGGTCAGCGTCGGCGGCCGATGAGGGATAACACCGTATTTACGGCTGAGACGGCGACCAGAATGGCCCCCGTGCGTTGGGGTAACTGTCCGGAACGGGCCGCGATGAGGGCCGCCACGGTGTCGCTGGCGTGGATGATGGGTGCGACGTTTACGGCCCGCTCCAATCCCGCGCCTTTGAGTAGGAGCAGCTCCAGACCGATGATGACCGTTCTGACGCCGAACATACGGAAGGCGTAGGTCGCTGCCGCGGCGTCCTGGCCGGAAAACCTGTGCATCAGCACCTGCGGCGCCGTTAGCGCCACCGTTCCGAAGGTCAGACGGATGACTCCGAGTGCTTTCCGCGCTACCGCGCCGGAAGTTGAACCTGGCATTGCCGTTCCCTTGCAATGGATACTGAACCTGCCTGTGCGGCAGGGTGGCTACCTCTCCAAATACAAGTAACCGGTCCGCCGTTACTGCGGCGTTATCCTGGTTCTGTGACGGCCTTCCGACGCAACTATGTATGGCTGTAACGCCGCAATAACGAGTCGTCGGCACAATTTCATCTACACGCCGAAGAGCATGAACCCGACCGAATGCGCGGCAGGCTGGCGGCGCCGCGCCCTAAACGGCAACCCGCTCCTGAAAGGGTTAAGACAATGCCCAAAACCCACCCGTCCAGCACCGTAGACGTGGGGGAGAAGACCTTCGAACTAAATGTCATGCCGGACGTTTTCGACAAGCGCGATCTGGAGTACCGTCCCCGCCTCGAACTCCTTCCCCGAGACATCGATGCGAGGCCTGAAGAACATTTCATTCTGACGCAGGAGGGCAACTCGTGTACCGGGCATGCCGTGGCAGCCATGATCAACACCGTCCTGGCCAGGGCGCCGGACCCCATCAGGGCAAGTCCCTACATGCTCTATCGCATGGCCCGCCGCTACGATGAGTTCGAAGGAGACGAAGACCAGGGCTCATCCCTGCGTGGAGCACTTAAAGGCTGGTATTACCACGGTGTCCTTCCTACCGATGACTGGCCTTCACTCGACATCGACCGCGACATTGACCTCGATCCTGAACTGGTACGCAGGGCCCTTCTGCATCCCCTGGGGGCTTTCTACCGGGTCAACGCATTCCGCCTAGATGACATGCAATCGGCGGTCAGTGAGCTCCACGCGGTGGCAGCTTCCGCGCTGATTCACAGCGGATGGATAAACCCGGTGTGGGTCCAGAGGCAGGACGGCTCCTCCTATTCCCGGATCGACCGGCCGCATGATTTTCGACAGCTGGGCGGGCATGCGTTTTCAATTGTGGGCTACAACGACGTCGGCTTCCTGGTCCAGAACAGTTGGGGTGAAGAGTGGGGGAAAGGGGGGTTTGCTACGCTGCCCTACGAAGACTGGCTTGAATCCGCCTTTGACTCCTGGGTCGCCCGTCCGGGCGTCCCCACCGCCGTGAACCTGCTCAAAAATACAAAGGTCGAAACGGCGACGATGGGCGTCGTTTCCCAGGGCCCGGGTCCGGACTTGGAAGAACTGAAACGCCACGTTGTCAACCTGGGAAACAACGGACGGCTGTCGACCAACGGGCGCTTCATCAGCACGCCGTCCCAAATCGACTGGATTTTCCAGAGTATGAAAACCAGCCACGACGAGTGGCGCGCGGGATCGGATTCACAGGCGGCCATTCCGGGGACCCGCCGAATCGTGCTTTACGCCCATGGAGGACTTACCGGTGAGGGAGCTGCCCTCACCACTGCCCAGTCGCAGCTGAACTGGTGGCTGAAGAACCGTGTCTATCCGGTTACTTTTGCTTGGCAGAGCGGTCCAATCGAAACCCTTGTGAACCAGCTGCAAGACGCCATCGGAAACAAAGTGCCTTTCGGCAATCTGGGCTTTGACCTCGTCGAACAGGCGGACCGGCTGGTTGAGAAGATTGCGCGATCGCGCCTGGGCTGGATTTGGTCCGAGATGAAGGAGAATGCCGCCGCGGCCGCCGAGGAGTTCCCCGGGCACCTTGTCTGGCCGCCTTCGGCAGGAGCAGGCGCTGCCGACCTGCCGGGTTGTTCCCTGTTTGCTGACAGGCTGCGCGTCTACGCAGAAGCGGCCGACGGCGAACTCGAGGTACACCTGGTCGGCCACAGCGCCGGGTCAATCTTCACAGCGCATCTGCTGAATTGCCTGGTTGCACGGGACATACCGGTGGCATCCATCTCCTGGCTCGCCCCGGCCATCCGGCTCGACGACTTCGAGGCCTTGGTGGTACCGCACCTTGGCTCCGGGCGGGTCGGGCGCTTTGTCTCGTTCGGGCTGAGTGAATCCCTGGAACTTGACGACGTCGTCAGCGCGGGCCGGGTCCACCTCTACCAGAAGTCCATTCTCTACCTGGTTTCCCGCGCCCTTGAGCGCACTCACGCCAGCGGCGAATCCGAGACACCGTTGTTGGGGATGCAGCGCCATGTCGAGCGCTCTGGTCTTACGCAGAGCCTACGGGATGTGGAAGCAGACTTTATTTGGGCCCCGAGCGAAACGGCGCCCGCCAGCCGCTGCAGTGCCACGTCCCATTCCGGCATCAGCGCGGACACTGCCACCTTGACGTCAGTCATGCTCCGCATTTTGCGGCTGCCCGAACCGACGCCGGATATCACCTTCCGCCCGTACATGTCCCTCAATGTTCCCGCCACCGCGTCCGGGGCGGCAAGCGGGGTCCGGACGGTCAATGTGCGGCCGGCTGGCGACAGCCCGGTCTCGGAGACGGGCCAGCCGCAGCCTTCCGGTGATGAACAGCCGGGGAAAACAAAACGGCGCAAAGCAGCCTCCGGGTCGGCCCGCCAATGACAGGCCTGCGCAGTTCGGCATGCGCGCCTGACCCTCCGAGATCAGGGATCAGGCGCGGACTTCAGGAAGCAGCAAGAATAAACATGGCAGAGTTTCGGGTATCGACCTTTAATCTCGAAAATTTCGATGAGACGGGCCCGGGGTGAGGCCGTCCCTGGATGAGCGGATTGGGCTGATGCGGCCGCAGATCGTCCGGCTTCACCGGACGCGTGCATCGTCGTGGCTGGAGACTTCAACGCCGCGCCCGACGAAGTGCCCGTCAAGACCATCCACGGAGACGTGGAGGACACCGGAAACCCGGACTTGACCGGGCGCATTCTGGTGCCGATCGAGCACACTATCCCCCGAACCGGCCCGATATACCCTCTTCCATCAGGGCCGCGGCCTTCGCCGTCGACCGCAGATACCCCGAATCCGACCACGCCCCCGTCATCGCTACCTTCAACTTTGTCTGATCGGTAACCCTGTAAGGACATCTGGCGAGTTGGCCATGGGTGGCCGCCATCCTGCGGGCCAGGCCCCGGCCGCACAGCCAGAGTTGAGCGTGGTGGAAAGCGTAACGGCGCTGTAACGCCTTCCTTGTATGTTCCTAAAAGGGTCGGCATGTGGATGTCCGGACAAGCACCCGCAGAAACTACGCCGACACGTCGGCGAGCGTTGTCCGTCCGTTCCGGCAGTGGTCAGTTCGGCTTACCGGGTGGCATCCTTTTCCAGGAAGAGAGGCGAGTAAAGGTGGCCGAGAAAGTTCCCAAAACCGCGGATGGGCCGAAAGCGAGGTACGAGGCAATCCTGCGGCCCGGGGCCGCGGGCAGCATAAACACCCGCCGTGTGGCAGACCTGGACATGGACCGGGTACCCGACCCCGACGGAGGTGTTCGGCTGCTGGTCGACATGGACGAGGTGGCTCGCCTCGTCGAGAGCGGGTTCGAGGTCACCCTCGTTCAGGCTGCGCCCGCCGGTCCACTGGACCCCTCTCTGGTTCTGGACGACGACGCAGCCCGCGCTTGGCTCGACGAACGTCTCCGCGGCTTGGAGCGAGGGGGGCAGGATTGATGTACCGCACAGTTGCCAAACTCGACGCCGCTGGCAGCACACTGGCCGCGACGTACCCCCAGCTCTGCTCACAGTTCGTGCTGCCGGAGTCCTCGGTCCAAGGCCGGCCGGTCCACGCGCTGCGGCTCCGATCCGGCGGCGGGGGGAACCGCCGGGGGGTGCTGCTGGTGGGCGGCACCCACGCGCGCGAGCTGATGAACCCTGACCTGCTCATCGAGATGGCGGTCGACCTCGTTGCCAGCTACCTGAGCGGCAACGATGTGGCCCTCGGGGGCCGGACGTGGCCGGCCGGCGATATCAAACTGATCCTGGAGGCTATCGATCTGTACCTCCTGCCGTGCGTCAATCCGGACGGGCGCCACCACGTGATGACGGTCGATGGGCTGTGGCGCAAGAACCGCCGCAACAACCAGGGAACGGCGTGCGACGGGGTGGACCTCAACCGCAATGCGGACCTTCTGTGGGGCGTCACCGAGGGGCAGACATCGTGCGCCCCGTGCGCCGACATCTATTGCGGACCGTCCGTCTTTTCGGAGCCTGAGACCCGCAATGTCCGGCACCTGCTCGATGCGCACAGCATCGACTGCTTTGCCGATGTGCATTCGTATTCCGAACTCGTGCTGCACCCCTGGGGTCACGCGCCAACCCAAACCGGGGACACCACGAAGCGGTTCACCACGTTGCCGGCGGCCACGTGCCAGCCGATTACCGACCCCGGCTACGCGGAGTACATGACCGCGCATGACCTGTTGCGGTTTGAAACGGTGGGGGACCGGGTGGTCCAGGCAATTGCCGACGTGCGCGGCCGCCACTACACCCGCGAAACCGGTGTGGGCCTGTATCCGACCACGGGGGCGCTCAGTGACTACGCCTATGCGCGGCACATTGCGGACAGCGGGCAGCGCAAGACCTACGGCTTTACCCTCGAGACCGGCCCGTGGCAGGGCAGCGTGGCGGAGTCCTTCCATCCCGCCAATCCCGAACCCATCAAGCGCGAGGCAGAGTCGGGCCTGCTGGCGCTGGTCAAGCAGTGCATCTGCTCCATCGAGCTGATCGGCTGGAGACTGCTTGGCCGCGACACGGAGGTCCAGGCCTTGCGTCGGGTCAGGGACGAATTGCTGGGCAGCACCGAAGCAGGCCGGGGCTGGATCGCCTTGTTTGAGCGGATCCAGACTCCATTGCTCACCGTCGTACTGGAGGACCCTGACCTCGCCGGGCGCGCTGCTCGCCTGGTGGCCGGGGCCGGGGCCCAGGTCACCGACGACAGCGCGGTTTTGGCACCGGAATTTGCCGGTGAAGCCCGTCAGTTCGTGAACGCACTGGCCGAGCGCGCCCCCGCCGAGCTGCGGCGCGAGCTGCGCATCGTCGAGGAGCACCTCGCCGGCTTTGCCGGGCTGTCCACCGCAGAGATCCTGCACTCCCTGGCGGAACGCGGACCCGGCAACGGCTCCGGCCAGCCGACACCCTAGGATCTTTACGACGCCGCTGCGGCGCGCCCGACGTCCGGCGCATCTGCACCTGACCGCCCGGCTGTATTTCCCCGGTGCCGCCCTTCCCCGGGCCATTCTCACCCGGCGGGCCACCAACGGCCGCCACGGCAGTCAGGACGGCCGCCGCCCCGCCTCTAGGTGGTTCTGGTTTTTAGGATCGGGCGGGGGCTGGTTGGTGTTGGCGTGTGGGTGGTGTCTTGCGGTGGGTTCCTTGTGGTGTTCTGGCGGGTCGGCGGGTGGTGTGGGGGGTTGCGCGGTGGCGGGGTCCGGCGGGTGGCCGGGTGGTGTGGGGGGCCGGTGCGGGGCGGGGGGTTTCGCGTGCGG
>JAODMS010000020.1 GCA_025464925.1 Arthrobacter sp. | reverse complement strand
GCCGACGGCGGCGTCCACCATGCCCAGCAGGCTCGTGGGCAGGTGGATAACCTTGACGCCGCGCAGCCAGGTCGCTGCCACGAAGCCGGCGAGGTCGGTCACGGCTCCGCCGCCGACCGCAACGACGGCGTCCGAGCGGGTGAAGTCGTTCTGCCCTAGCACCTGCCAGCAGAAGGAGGCGACCTCGATGTGTTTGCCCTCTTCGGCGTCGGGGATTTCCGCGGTCAGCGCGGTGAACCCGGCGGCGGCCAACTCTTCCCGGACGGTGTCCCCGGTCAGCCGCAGCGCACGGGGGTGGATGACCAGGACGCGCTTGACGCGCTCGCCCAGCAGGCCCGGTAGGCTTGCCAGGAGGCCGCGGCCCACTACGACGTCGTAGTTCTCACCCGGCGTTTGTCCGGTGACTTTGATGACGGTTGATTCTGTACTCACTATTCAACTTCCTTTGTCGACGCCGGAGTGGGCACCGCCGCGGCCTTAGCCGCGGCGTGCTCCCCCAGCGCATCTTCCAGCCGGTGAGCCAGCTCCGCAACGCTGCCGCGCCGGACATCGAGGACGAGGTCGGCGAGCCGTTCGTAGACCGGCTGCCGGGTGGCGAACAAGGTCCGCCACCGGCCCATGGCGTCGCCGGCCAGGAGCGGCCGACCCGAATTTCTGGCGATGCGTTCCGCCACAGTCTCGGCGTCGCATTCGAGATACACAACGGTACAGCGGCCCAGGAGCTGCTGCGTACCGGAGTCAAGGACGGCCCCGCCGCCGAGCGAAATGACGGCGGTGCCGCCCTGTGACTCTTCGATGGCCTGGGCCACGGCCCGGGCCTCCATCTCACGGAAGGCGTGCTCGCCCCGGCTGGCGAAGATTTCGGCAATCGTCCCGTGCTGGGCCACCACAAGGGCGTCGGTGTCCATGAACGCGCAGCCCAGGTGCTGCGCGAGCTGCTGTCCGATCGCCGATTTGCCCACGGCCATCGGACCGATCAGGACTACCGGGCCAACGTGGGTTGCCGCGGGCGCCGGCGCGGACGGCCCGTCGGTGTTCCCGGCCGGCACTAGTGGCCGATCGAGTCCAGGGACGCCGGAATGCTGTCCAGGTAACCCTTGATGTTGCGGGCGGTCTCTTCCACCGAGTCGCCGCCGAACTTTTCGGTGACGGCTTCAGCGAGGACGAGGGCCACCATGGCCTCCGCGACGACGCCGGCGGCCGGAACCGCACAGACGTCGGAGCGCTGGTGGTGGGCCTTGGCGGCCTCCCCCGTGCTGACGTCGACCGTCCTGAGTGCGCGGGGCACGGTGGCGATCGGTTTCATGGCGGCACGGACGCGCAGGACATCGCCAATGCTCATGCCGCCCTCGATGCCGCCTGCGCGGTTGGAGGTACGGATGATCTTGCCGTCCGCGTCCTTGACGATCTCGTCGTGGGCGGCGGAGCCGCGGCGCGCCGCGGTCAGGAAGCCGTCGCCGACCTCAACGCCCTTGATGGCCTGGATGCCCATCAGGGCCGCCGCCAGCCGCGAGTCGAGGCGCCGGTCCCAGTGGACGTAGCTGCCGAGTCCCGGCGGAAGCCCGTAGGCGAGGACTTCCACCACGCCGCCCAGGGTTTCGCCTTCCTTGTGCGCGATGTCCACCTCGGCCACCATGGCGTCGGAGGTTTCGCGGTCGAAGCAGCGCAACGGATCGGCGTCGAGGGCCAGGACGTTGTCCGGAACCGGCAGCGGACGCCCTTCCGGCACGGCAACGCTGGCGATGGACACGGTGTGCGAGACGAGCTCGATGCCGAGCTGCTTGAGGAACGCGGAGGCGACGGTGCCCATGGCCACGCGGGTGGCGGTCTCCCGGGCGCTGGCGCGCTCCAGCACCGGACGCGCCTCGTCGAAGCCGTACTTCTGCATGCCGGTGAAATCGGCATGGCCGGGACGGGGCCGGGTGAGCGGCGCGTTGCGCGCCTGGTCGGCCAGGATTTCGGGCGCCACAGGGTCAGCAGACATGATCTGCTCCCACTTGGGCCATTCGGTGTTGCCGACCTGGATGGCGACGGGGCCGCCCTGCGTGATGCCGTGGCGGACGCCGCCAAGGATTGTCACCACGTCCTGCTCGAACTTCATCCGGGCGCCGCGGCCGTAGCCGAGCCGCCGGCGGGCCAGCGCATCGGCGATGTGGGCGCTGGTGAGTTCCACACCGGCGGGCACGCCTTCAATAATTCCAACCAGGGCCGGACCATGGGATTCTCCGGCAGTCAACCAACGCAACATAAAACCCATCCTGCCATGTACGGACCTCAGACCATGCGTCGAGGTGCCCCGACTGCGTCACACATCACATCTATGACTTCTGCCGGTACGGCCACACCCAGCCCCGTGAAGTGGCGCACCTGTTCCACCGCCTGGTAAATGAGCATTTCCAGGCCAGGAACCACTGCCCCGCCCGCATCCTGCCAGGCCGAGGCGATCCGGCTCGGCCACGGATCATAAGCCGCGTCCAGGAGCACGCCGGGTGTTTCCCGGGCATTCCCTGCCAGCTGCTGCGCCAGTTCCGCTGCCAGGAAGTCGGCGGCGCGGGGCGGCAGGGTGGAAATGACGACGTCGGCGGCCGCCATGGCGGCTGCCGCTCCCGCGATCGGAAGCACCTGGATGGGAAGTGCGACGGCGGCGGACGCGGCGCGCCCCTCGGCGGCGCGGCGGACGTCGCGCACGAACAACTTCACGCCCGGAGCGCCCAGTTCCTTCAGCGCCGCGATGGCCGCAGCCGCAGTCCCCCCGCCGCCAAGGACGACGGCAGTCGGAGTGGCAGCCGCACCGGCGTGCCGGAGGGCGTTGACGATGCCGGCGACGTCGGTGTTGTACCCGACCAGGCGCGTGGCGCCATCGCCGGGTTCAAAGGCGACAGTGTTGACGACGCCCAGCCTGCGGGCGATACCGCGGACCTCGTCCACTTCCTCGGCCATGGCGGACTTCAGCGGCATTGTGACCGACAGTCCCCGCCAGCCGTCCCCTTCGCGCAGGTCTTCCCGCACCCGGGCCATGAAGGCCGGCAGTGCGGCCTCGGTCACGTCGATGGCAGAGTAGGCAAGGTCCACGCCGAGATAGGCGTAGGCCGCGCGGTGGAGGGCGGGGGACTTGGAATGGCCAATGGGATGACCGAGCACCGCAGCCCGCAGCGTCATACGCAGCGTCCGGGGTTGGCCTCGCACCAGGCGTTGTACTTGGCCACGTAGCCGTTGTGCTCGGCCAGGGTCTTGGAGAACTTGGTCTCCTTGGTGTCCAGGTTGATGGTCACCCAGTACAGGTAATCGTTGGTCTTGGGCTTGGCAGCGGCGTCGATGGCCCGCTTGCCGGGTGAGCCGATGGGACCGACCGGGAGCCCCTGGTTGGCGTAGGTGTTGTACGGGTTGGACTTGTCCGCTTTCTGGGCCTCGTCGATGTGGAAGCTCTTGATGCCGAGCCCATACGTGACGGTGGCGTCGGACTGGATGAGTCCGTTGGTTTCGGTGTTGTCGGGCTTGAGCCTGTTGTAGATGGCGCCGGCCACGTCACCGTACTCGGCCTGGCCGCCTTCGGCCTGGACGATGCTGGCAACGGTGACGGCCTCGTACTGCTTGGCCGGGTCCGTGACGCCCTGGGCCTTGAGTTCGTCCAGAGTGGTGTCGACGAGCTTCTGCAGGATCTCCTTGGCGGGAGTGCCGAGCGGGAACCGGTATTCACCGGGGGCAAGGAAGCCCTCCAGGTTCTTCGCCTTGGCCGGAACGCCGAAACCCGTGGGCGAATCGCTGAGTTCTTTGAGGTCGGACACCGGAACGCCGGTGCCCTCCGAGATGGCCTGGAGTGATTCGCCGATTCGAAGTCCGGCATTCAGGGCGACGTACATGACTTTGGCCTGCTCCTTGTTCAGCAGCACGGCCACGGCGTCCGAATTCCTCATTTCTTCGCGCATGGTGAAATCGCCCGGGGTCAGGGCGCCGCCGGAAGCGGCAAACTCTTTGAGGAAGGCATCGGCATTCGCGACGACCTTCTTGTCCTGCAGTTCCGCAGCCACGGACTTGGGTCCGGCCCCGGGCGGCACGGTAATCGCCACCTCGCCGGTTCCGGGACCCGGGTAGTCGGCCATCGTGTCGCCGCCGAGGAGGGGCTTGAGGAACTGTGCGCCGACGAAGACCGCAATCACGAATAGGGCCAGGGACAGCACCAGCGCCGTGAAGCGACGGCGGCGGCGGACCTTCTTGGCGCGGCCGTTGGCGGGGCGGATGGCTGCTGCGCCCATCACTTCTGAACCGCTCTCGCCGGGGAAATAATCCGGGTGGTGCTCGTCTGCGTCATCGGAGACATGGTAGGCCTCATCTTCGGGATGGGGTTCGGCCCCGTGGACTTCGTGTTCAGGGACTTCGTGCCCCTGGTCCTGGTCCTGGTGGACTTCGGACACTCCGGATCCAGGAGCAGGCGTCGCTTGGTGCACGGTGGGGGCCGTTTCGGGAAGCTCGGGGGGTTCTGCCGGCGGGATCACCTCATGGCCCTGGGTCGCCACCAGCTTTTCCCGTTCCCTAATCTCTTTGCGGCTCAGCGCTCCGCCGGCGCCATTGAAGGCAACATCGGAGGAGTCGTCATTGTTGACCGGGCTCACTGTAGCCTTCCATGTTCTTGCTGATGGTGGTGCGCTGATCGCGTTGTGCTGGTTGCGTGTGTACTGCCGGGGCGGCCTGAGCGCCGCCTCCGGCTGGGCCCGGGGCAGATTCCGCGTACACGCGGCTTCCGACCTCCGTCCCCCTGGCCTTCTGCATGTCGATCGCGTGTTGCAGGATACCTGCGGCCGCAACCTGATCAACAACTTTACGGTGGTTCTTGCTGCTGATGCCAGCTTCGTGCAGGTTGCGGTGTGCGGTCACCGTGCTGAGCCGCTCGTCCACGAGCCGTACCGGCACCTCGGATCCGCTGCTTTTTAGTGCCCCGGCCAGTAACTTTGCATAGTCGGTAGCCATCCGGGCCGAGGCATGTTCTTCGCCCTTGAGGGTCCGTGGCAGGCCAACAAATATCTCCACGGCGTTGAGCTCTGCGGCCAACGCCGCGAGGATGCGCACGTCGGTGTTTTTCTTGGCGTTCCGTGCCAGGGTGCGCAGTGGCGTCGCCAGGATGCCGTCGCGGTCACAGACGGCGACTCCGACACGGACCGTGCCGACGTCCACCCCGTGTTTCACGCCCTGGGGGTAGACGCCGGGCACAGCGGCTTCAGTCACTGAGATTTCCGTTATCGCCGGACAATGGCATCCACGACGGCGGTGAGGGCCGCGCCGACCTTGGACGCCTCCGTCCCGCCTCCCTGTGCGACGTCGTCCTTGCCGCCGCCGCCGCCGCCGAGGATTCCGGCGGCGAGGCGCACGAGGGCGCCTGCCTTCACGCCGGCCGCGCGGGCAGCGTCGTTGGTGGCGATCAGGATCACCGGACGGTCGTTGCTGACGCCGGCGACGGCGACGGCGGCGGCGTCGGAACCGAGGCGGGTCCGCAAGTCCAGGGCGAGGCCGCGGAGGTCGTCTGCACCACTGACCTGGCCGGCGTCGTGGGCGATGACTTTGACGCCGGCGGCGTCCTTCGCGGTGCCCACGATCTGCGCGGCGGCAGCCGTGAGCTGTTCCTTGCGCAGCCGCTCGAGTTCCTTCTCGGCGACCTTCAGCTTGGTCAGTGTGGTGGCGATCCGGTCCGCGAGGAGCCCCGAGGGCACCTTGAGCAGTTCTGTGAGTTCGGTGACGAGGGCGCGCTCGGCGGCGAGGTGCCGGAAGGCGTCCATGCCCACGAAGGCCTCGACACGACGGTTTCCTGAACCGACGGACTGCTCGCCGAGCAGGGACAGGCTGCCGATCAGCGAGGTGTTCTCGACGTGTGTCCCGCCGCAAAGCTCACGGGACCAGGCGCCGTCGATCTCCACGACGCGGACCTCATTGCCATAGTTCTCGCCGAAGAGTGCCATGGCACCGAGGGCCTTGGCCTCGGCGAGGCCCATGACCTTGGTCTCCACCCGGTGGTTGTTGCGGATGGCGATGTTGGAGACTTCCTCGATCTCGGACCGGGTGGCGGCGCTGAGGCCCTCACCCCAGGCGAAGTCGAAGCGCAGGTAGCCGGCCTTGTTGAACGAGCCGCGCTGCAGTGCCTCCGGGCCGAGGATCTGGTGCAGTGCCGCATGCACGATGTGCGTGCCGGTGTGGGCCTGCTCGGCGGCGTGGCGGCGTTCCCGGTCGACGGCCGCCTGGACGAGTGAGTCGGCGCCGATTTCTCCTTCGCGGACGATCGCCTTGTGCACGCTGAGGCCCTTGATCGGCCGCTGGACGTCCAGGACTTCGACAACAAAGCCGTCGCCGGTGATCAGCCCGGTGTCAGCGGCCTGGCCGCCAGCCTCCGCATAGAACGGCGTCTCTGCCAGCACCAGTTCGATCTCCTCGCCGGTGGAGGCCTGGAAGACCCTGCGGCCGCCGGTCAGGATGCCCCGGACCTTGGATTCGCCCTGGAGTTCGTCGTAACCGGTGAAGACGGTCTCACCGGCTGTGAGCAGTTCCTGGAAGGCGCTGAGGTCCGCGTGGGCGCCCTTCTTGCCCTTGGCATCGGCCTGGGCGCGGTGGCGCTGTTCCAGCATGAGCTTGCGGAACTCGGGCTCGTCGACCTGGAGCCCGGCCTCCTCGGCCATTTCGAGGGTGAGGTCGATCGGGAAGCCGTAGGTGTCGTGCAGCGCAAAGGCGTCGGAGCCGGAAAGCTGCCGGCCGGCTGCCTTGGACTCCTTGACGGCGTCTTCGAGGCGGGCGGTGCCGGAGGCGATGGTGCGCAGGAACGCCCGCTCTTCGGCGTAGGCGATCCGGCTGATGCGGTCGAAGTCCGTCTCCACGACGGGGTAGACGCCCTTCATGGCGTCCCGCGAGGCCGGCAGGAGAGCGGGCAGGCAAGCCTTCTCGACGCCGAGCAGGCGCATGGAGCGCACGGCACGGCGGATGAGGCGGCGCAACACGTAGCCGCGGCCCTCGTTGGAGGGCGTAACGCCGTCGGCAATCAACATCAGGGCCGAGCGGACATGGTCGGCCACGACGCGCATCCGGACATCATCGGTGTGGTGCGGGTCGTCGGCGGACTCGGCGGAGGTGTATTCCCGGCCGGACAGTTCCACCGCCTTGTCGATCACGGGACGGACCTGGTCTGTCTCGTACATGTTCTCGACGCCCTGCAGGATCATCGCGAGGCGTTCCATGCCGAGACCGGTGTCGATGTTCTTCTTGGGCAGCTCGCCGGTGATGTCGAAGTCCACCTTGGAACGGACATTGTCGATCTGGTACTGCATGAACACGAGGTTCCAGATTTCCACGTAGCGGTTCTCGTCCGCGATGGGGCCGCCCTCGATGCCGTAAGCGGGCCCGCGGTCATAGTAGATCTCCGAGCAGGGACCGGCCGGGCCGGGCTGGCCGGTGGACCAGAAGTTGTCCTCCTTGCCCATCCGCTGGATCCGCTCGGCGGGCATGCCGGTGTTCCGCAGCCAGAGCTGCTCGGCCTCGTCGTCGTCTTCGTAGACGGTGGCCCAGAGGCGCTCGGGGAGCAGGCCGTAGCCGCCGTCGTCCAGGCTGCTGGTGAGCAGCTCCCAGGCAAACTTGATGGCGTCTTCCTTGAAGTAATCGCCGAAGGAGAAATTGCCGCACATCTGGAAGAAGGTTCCGTGGCGGGCCGTCTTGCCGACTTCCTCGATGTCGCCGGTACGGATGCATTTCTGCACGCTGGTGGCCCGCTTGAAGGGGGCCTCCTCCCGCGCGGTCAGGTACGGGATGAACGGAACCATGCCGGCCACCGTGAACAGCAGGGAAGGGTCGCTGGAGACCAGGGAGGCGGAAGGAACCGCGGTGTGGCCCTTGCTGACAAAAAAGTCGATCCAGCGCTTGGTGATCTCCTGCGACTTCATGAGCTGATTACTTACCCTTCAATATTCACTGCGTATTTGTCCACGCGCGTAGTCCGCGGGACAAGCTTGATTCCGGAGTGGCTCCGGTATTGGTTCTGGTGGAGCTGCAGCCTGGCGGCCCGGCCCGCGGTCGTACCGGCGGCCCCTGGCGGGTCCGCCCTTTTCAATTCTCCCCCGGCTAGCGCCGGACCGCATCCCGGCTGCCGCCGGCGGCACCGGGGACCGTGGCGGTCTCGACGGCAGTGTCTACGCCGAGGGC
>JAODMS010000200.1 GCA_025464925.1 Arthrobacter sp. | reverse complement strand
TGGCCAACAGGACGGACTTCGCGCCCTATGTCATCGGCGGCATACTCCTGATCACCGTCCTTCTGGTGCTTTTGTGGCGACGCCTGCGGCGCAACAAGACCGTGGTCTGAGGAGCGCAGGAAAGCCCCAGGCGGCACAGTTCCAGCAACAAATCCATAAGTTACGAACGAAGGAGTAGGCGAAATGGCAAGCACCCACGTTCTGGACGCCTGGGAAAACGGCACGTCTTCGCTGTTCTCGCCTGTCCCCGCCGCTGCATGAGCGGACCGGTGCCCTTGATGCCAGAATCGCACGACGAGTACATCCTGCCGCTCCGCTGGGCGGAAGATTCCAAGCTGGACGACCTGGTGCTTTATCTGGAACGGTTGTGCTCCTGGATCCCTGTGATTGTCGTCGACGGGTCCCCGGGTGCGCTGTTCGACCGCCATAAAGCCCGGTTCCCGCCGGTAGTGCGACATGTCCGGCCAGCCTCGGGCGCAGGCGGCAACGGCAAGGTCACGGCGGTCATGACCGCCGTGCACCTCAGCACTGCGGAGAGACTCGTGATCGCCGACGACGACGTTCGTTATACGCGCGAGAGCCTCACCGCCGTCCTCGCGTACCTTGATGACGCCGAAGTGGTGCGACCGCAGAACTATTTCAGCACCTTGCCCTGGCACGGCTGCTGGGATACTTCCCGGACCTTGATCAACCGGGCCCTTGCCGGCGACTTTCCGGGAACTCTGGCCGTGAGGCGTGCCACGCTTGTAGCAACCGGTGGGTACGACCCAGTCCTTTTTGAAAACCTCGAGCTCATCCGAACCCTTAGGGCAGCCGGCGGACGCGAAAAACGCGCTCCGGAGCTGTTCGTTGCCCGCACGCCGCCCACTTCCCGCCACTTCCTCCGGCAGCGCGTCCGGCAGGCCTACGACGACTTCGCCCAACCGGGCCGCCTCTGCGCGGAACTGGCCCTGTTGCCGCTCCTGGCCGGCCTGCTTCGCCTCCCCCCGCGACGAAGGGTCCCCGCCATCCTGGGAGCCGCGATCACTGCCACAGCTTTGGCGGAGGTCGGCCGCAGACGCCATCACGGCCGGAGCTTTTTCCCATCCCGGACGGTCCTGTTCGCTCCCCTTTGGGTGGCCGAACGAGCCCTCTGTATCTGGATCGCCCTGGCACTGCGGCTCGGAGGAGGCGTCCCCTATGCGGGAACCCGAATTAAAACAGCAGCACATTCCATCGCGGAGTTGCGGCTCCGGCACCAAGGCAAGATCAGCCCAGATCGGAAACACAGATCCTGAAATTGAATCACTGCACTGGACTGCGGGAAGAGGCGGGCCGGTAACGCAAGATTCCGGCCCTTCTCTTTCCTATCCCGCGCTGCAAAGGCGGAACTTCCGTCCGCCCCGCACCCCACCCCAACTGCACTAAAGGAATCCCGATGCCGGCCATCCTGCACCGCCACCAGAAACTCCTCCGCCGCGCCGCGGTTCAGCATCATCGTCCGCAGCCGCACCTGCCGGAGCCGTCCATGGAACCGATCCCCAACTGGGCCAAGCTTTCCCGCAACGATGAAGTTACTGTCTACAGTGGCGGCGACAAGCTCACGACCGGCCGGATCGACATGCTCGCCCTGGACGGCAGTGTCTTTTGGATTATCCAGAACGGCGGAAAGGGCCGCGCCATGTTCCACCACCGTGACGGTCTAACAGTCTTCCGCCATCCGGCAAGAGAGGAGAAACCTCCCGACGCGTCTCCTACGGGGCCTGACCCCGCGCACTCTTTCCAGATCAGGCTCAAGCCTCGCTCGAAACGGCCGCCACCTCCACCCCGTGTCCCTAAACTTCTGCACCTGGGCCGGGTCGCCGCCGTCCGTCACCAGCGTCCAGGGCAGCGCGAGCCGCGCCCACGCATGGAACGGCCGCAGGCCCAGCTTGGAGGAATCCGCCAGCACGTAGACGTTGTTGCCGCGCCGGGCCATGAGCTCCTTGAGCCGGGTCCGGGCGTGGCCGGCCTCCCAGATGCCGTCCTCGGCGCTCACGGCGTCGGCGCCCAGGCAGTCCACCTCGATACCCTCGGAGCCTGCCAGCTCCTGCATGGTGTTGATGCCCGGGGTGGTGACGGAGAGCTTGCCGAAGCCGCGCAGTTCATGCGCCCGGCACCCACGGTGGAGCCGGCGTCGAGCAGGATGTTCTCCCCGGCCCGGATCAGGGAAGCCGCCCAGATACGAAAAATCAAAAAATCACGACGCAGTCCATCGTGATGCGTTCCCGGTCGGGAACCGTACGAAGGATCGATGGGGAACATCACTTCGACGAATGGTCACAGTACGGACGAAATCTGTAATGTAGGCCCTCCGGCAGGACTGTCAACATCACAGGCCGGAGGCTCAAAGGTCGATCTGCTGGGTTCTTGGATACCTGTGCTCGATGAGCGGGACGTGTTGCGGCCCGCGTGTGAGGCGTGGGGGAGGGTGGTCTGCCAGCACCGCAACGACGCGGCGGTACCGGCAGGCGACGGGAAATGCCCCAAGGACATCAAACCCGGGTACCGCTGCGAGACCAGCCCGCTCAAAAGAGTGTCGACGTTGAAAATGCCCCTGCCGGGCCCACCGCGGCCCGGCTCGTCGGCGACCTGCAAATCTGCGGCACCACCCGATGCGCGTCGAAGGCGGCCAACTCGTCGTACCGGACCGCGGAGAACACAGACGCACTGCGCATAAGTAACCGGAGCGCCCCCTAGCGGCAATCTCGGAATGGAAGAATGCAGCGGCAACAGGGTCCGATAACGAACCTTATTTATGGCTGCAGAGAGGTTATTCGCCTCTTTTCTGTATACATCCCGACCGGGCGGCGACCGTGTCCGCGCCTGTTAGTTGTCAGTACACTGGGACGCATGACCGAGCAGGAACCGGCCCCGCCCAGGGCCGCTGCGGCTCCCGACGGCAGCGCGGGCCTCCCCGAGGACGTGGCCGTCACCTCCATGCCGGTCAAGGACGGCGGGGCCCCGCGCCTGGCCGATCCCGACGCCGTCGACACGTCCTTGCGCAGTCCGGCACAGCGGTCCCGCACCTTCGCCGGGATCCTGATGAACACCGCCCTCGCCAACATCACGACCAGCTACCTGTGGTTCGCCCTGACGTTCTGGGTGTACCTGCAGACGCGCAACGTGATCGCCACCGGGGTAATCGGCGGCGCATACATGCTGTTGATCGCCCTTTCCAGCATCAGCTTCGGCACCTTCGTGGACCGCTACCGCAAGCTGGCCGTGATGCGCTTCGCCGCCGGCTTCACCCTGGTGATGTTCGTGCTGTCCGGGGTCATGTTCCTGCTGACACCGGCCGCCTGGCTGCTGGACCTGACACAGCCGTGGTTCTGGGTCTTCTCCCTGGTCATCCTGGTCGGTGCGGTGGTGGAAAACATGCGCAACATTGCCCTCTCCACCACGGTCACCATCCTCATCGAGCCGGATCGGCGGGCCAACGCCAACGGGCTGGTGGGCATGGTGCAGGGGCTGATGTTCATCGTCACCTCGGTGCTCTCCGGACTGTCGGTCGGGCTGCTGGGCATGGGCTGGACGATCGTCGTCGCCATGGTGCTCACGGCGCTGGCCTTCGCGCACCTGCTCACGCTGCGCATGCCCGAGGAGGTGCGCGCGGCCGCCACGGACGCGCACGGCGGATTCGACCTGCGCGGCTCCCTCGCCGCCGTGCTGGCCATTTCCGGACTGTTCGCGCTGATCCTGTTCTCCACGTTCAACAACTTCATCGGTGGCGTCTACATGGCGTTGATGGATCCCTCCGGCCTGGAAATGTTCCCCGTGGAGCTGTGGGGGACCTACTTCGCGCTCGGCGCCACCGGGTTCATCGTGGGCGGCGCGCTGATCGGCAAGTTCGGACTCGGGTCCAACCCGTTGCGCACCATGCTCATCGCGGTGATCCTGATGGGGGTCCTCGGTGCGGTGTTCACGCTGCGGGAGTGGGCATGGCTGTACATCGCCGGCATCTGGCTGTACCTGGTCCTGGTGCCTTTCGTGGAGGCCGCCGAGCAGACGATCATCCAGCAGGTGGTGCCTCTGCATCGGCAGGGCCGGGTGTTCGGATTCGCCATGGCGTTCGAGTCCGCGGCAGCGCCCATTACCGCGTTCCTCATCGCGCCGATCGCCCAGGTCTGGATCATCCCGTACGCGCGGTCCGCTGAGGGCGCCGCCCAGCTGGCCCCGCTGCTGGGCGAGGGCACCTCCCGCGGCATCGCCCTGGTGTTCCTGATGGCTGGGATCATCATGATCGCGGCCGCGCTGCTGGCCTTCCTGGCCCCGGTCTACCGCCGGGTCTCGGCGTCGTATGCGCGGACGGCTGCAGAGGCGCCGGGAACGGCGAACACCGCCTCCTCGTCCTCCGGATGAGTAAGTACGTGTTGGGAATAAGGTACGGCCGCGCGGTGGACAACATCGACGCCCCCAGGTCGGCGCAACCATCCTGCTGATGCCCCGCCAGTGCTGGATGTTTGGTTCGACGTGCCTCCGGCGATCTGCTTCCACCCCTCCCCGACCCTACTTTTCACAGGCCGATGAGCGAGATTACGCCAACCAGTAGAACCGGCGAATCGCATCCGGTGCGGATTTGGAACGCCGGACGATAAAGAGCAGGGCCACTATTGGGTAGCCCGAGGCCAATCATGACGGCATCGCTCTCCGGGAGTCCAGCGTGCGGACGGGCACCGTCATGAGACGGTTACATTCTGCGCCGGGATGGGGTCTTTGATCGCGCCCATATCGTGCAACGCTGGTTGCATGGATCTGGAGGTGTCGCCCGCGCTGACGATTCCCGCGTCGGAACTCGGCTGGCGGTTCTCGCGGTCGTCCGGGCCGGGCGGTCAACACGTCAACACCGCGGACAGCCGCGTCGAACTCTCGTGGAACGTCGCCGGCTCGGCGGCGCTTTCGGATGGCCAACGGCTGATGCTGCTCACGCGTCTCGGACGGCGTCTCATCGCCGGGGTGATCACCGTGACCGCCTCCGAGCGGCGCTCCCAGCTGCGCAACCGCGAGATCGCCCTGGCCAAGCTCTCGGACCTCGTGGCAGAGGGTCTTGCTCCCGAAGCCGCCCGCCGCCGGGCGACCAAACCCACCAGGGGCTCGAACCGCCGGCGCCTCGCCGCCAAGGAACAGCGGGCGGCGACGAAACGGCAACGGAAGCGGCCGTCCGCCGAGTAGGGGCGTCCAGTCGACAATTTTCAGCCGCGGGGCGGGAGCGTGTAGAACGCGACCAGTTCGATAGGATCCGGGCGGTGTTCAGCCCGACGACTGCAGGTAGGGGCATCGTCCTCAGGGTTGCGCGAATCTGGTTGCCGGCGGCAAGCTGTTGGTAACTTGATGAGTTGATCAATTACGGGGCCGACGGCGAGGGTGCCGGCGGACGTTACCGCGGCGA
Source organism: Arthrobacter sp. (assembly GCA_025464925.1). Next base: position 15,868 of record JAODMS010000200.1, on the reverse strand, counting down.
TGCCGATGCCCGGCAGAGCCCGCAGAACGGGAGGCACGTAGTTTGGAACGCGCAGTATCCAGGCCGGCGAAATTTCGCGGCATCGGCATTCACTCATGGGGTGCCGTGATGGTGATTTTCGGAACTACGTTTTTCATCTCCCGGGCGGCCATGACATCGATTCAGACCCCTCATCTACTCCGGCAACGCCCGCGCCTCCAGTGAGTAATCCTTCGGTCAAGGGTGCGACGTACCGGAAAGTCCCGAATCAGGTGCTGTTTGCACTCGACAGCGCCGGTAACCCGGAAATCTCCGGCGACCTGACGAACATCATGCAGGGTGACACCGGAGACTGCTACTTCCTGGCAGCCTTGCTCACAGTTGCCGCGCGGGCACCCGACACCGTGTTAAATATGGTCCATGACAATGGCAACGGCAGTTACACCGTCTCATTTCACAGCAGGTACAACGGGGTGCCCGGTCCGGTGAAGGTGACGGTCAACGGTGACCTTCCGTACAGCCACGGCAAACCCTTCGAAAATGGCATTGAAAACATCGGCGGCAAGAACGTTTCCTGGGCGGCGATTATCGAGAAAGGGTGGGCGGCCGCGAACGGCAACAGCTATAAGGGCATCGATGGCACCGACCTCAGTAACGCTCAGGATCACGATGTGCATAATGCCCTCTATGCCATCACCGGCAAGGCGGGCATCGACCGCAACCCCGGCGGCCCCATGACGGGAGTGAGCTTTGCGCAGATGCAGCAGGATTTCACGAACGGCCTCGTGACGCTGGGGACCTCTAACTCCAAGGGCAAGCTGGTATCCAACCATTCCTACGCATTGCTGGGCGTGAATTCCTCCAACCAAACCGTGGTGGTGGGCAATCCGGAGGGCGGCCAATCCACGCTGAAGTTCGCGACTTTCCAGTCCACGAACATCAACCAGTACATCGCGATACCGACGTATCCGTGAGCACCAGACTGGTGAACGATTGACGGCGGGCGGTTGAATTTCCCGAGTGCGCGGCACCACGCGGGTGTGCGCTGCGGCGGGCACCAGCAAGCGGGATCCGACGGCTCCGCCAGTGGCCTAGACCTGTTCAGCCGAATCCGTCACGTCTAGAATAAAGAGTGGCCCCGGACCCTGGCCTTGCACTCACCCAGCGATTCCAGGAGCAGCCAAATGTCACGCAATGATCCCCCTGATCCTTTTGCACCTGCACTGCCCGACTGCCCGGCAGACCCGTTGGAGAATGCATTCGTTCGGGAGACGTGTCCGCCACTGTGCAGCGCCCCTGGAACCGATAGGGGGCTGCGAACCGCCACTAATGGCTCAAGCCCGAGACATAATCGATACTGTGCTGGCGGATTTGGATCCCAGCCTCGCGGAAGTCCAGCCGTGCCTTCAAAAAACGTGGCCGCCCATCCGGGCTGTCCCAGCAGGGCGCTGTTGGCGCATTGCGCACCCGTCTGCCGCGGGAGGATGTCGGGGATCCAAGGCTCATCATGAACGTTGTACACGCCGTCCGCCCGCTTGTGCCAGGTAAGGACTGGGTAGCTAATGGTTGACGCCGGTGCATCGAATGCGGCAGGACCGGGCAGTGCCGACCTATGCGCCCCGTTTCTTAAGCAACTGTCGGTCACTGGTGTGGCCGTATCCATGTTTAGCCGTACCGCAGCGGCGTCCCTTGTCTCGGCCAGCGACGAGCTGGCGGCTCGGCTGGATGAGCTGCAGTTTGACCTCGGGGAAGCGCGACCTCGCCCTCCCCACCGGCTACACCGCCCTCCTCGGCGAGCTCAAGGACCGGGTCAGGGCCGCACGCACCAAGGCCTTGCGGACCGTCAACACCCAGCTGATCGAGCTGTACTGGTCCATCGGCCGGACCATCCTGGAACGCCAGGCCATCGACGGCTGGGGGAGCGGGGTAATCGGCAGGCTGGCCGAGGACCTGGGAGCAGAATTCCCTGACATGACAGGTCTGTCACGGTCCAATCTTCAATATATGCGCAGCTTCGCGGAGGCCTGGCCTGCGTTCGACGCAAATGTCCCACAGCCTGTGGGACATTTGCCCTGGGGCCACATCCGCACCATTCTGGACAAACGGCTGGAGCCGGAGGCGCGGGACTGGTACGCCGCGGCCGCCGTCGAATACGGCTGGTCGCGGAATGTCCTGATGAACATGATCATGAACAAGACCCTGGAACGCACCGGGGCGGCGCCGTCGAACTTTAAGCAGCAGCTCGTTGCACCGGATTCGAAACTCGCGCAGCAGGTCGCCAAAGACCCCTACAACTTTGAGTTGCTCGGCCTGTCCGGGGAAGTTGCCGAACGCGACCTCGAGAGCGCCCTGACCAGCAGGATCACCGAAACCCTCCGCGAACTGGACCCCGGATTCTCCTTCGTCGGCCGGCAGGTCCACTTCGACGTGGACGGCGATGACTTCTACGTGGACCTGCTCTTCTTCCACATCGAACAATCCCGCTACGTCGTCATCGAACTCAAGACCGGCACATTCCAGCCCGAATATGCCGGCAAGTTCAACTTCTACGTCGCCCTCGTCGCCGACGTCCTTCGGCGCGGCCACCATAACGAAACCATCGGAATCCTCATCTGCGGCACCAAAAATGACCGGAGCGTCCGGTACAGCCTGGGACGCTCCACCTCCCCCATGGCCATCGCCGCCTACACCTACGACAAATTTCCCCCGGACGAACAGCAGGCACTGCCCAACGAAGGACACCTCGTCGCAGCGCTGGAATGGGCCGAACCCGACGCGAATGGCGATTCCACCTGAGGGACGGTTTAACGCTCGAAATGTCTTGTCAAGGCTGCGTCCCGTCCCCCGGCGGAGGAATACGGGGACTCGTGGTGTAGGTTGCACTTCCGGGACCGCCGACGGCAGCGCAGCCGGCCCGTTGCCGCTCCTTAGGATGGACCCCTGACCGAACCGCGCGGCCTAGAGCTGCGGAGGCTCCAAAAGCTGTCTCGCGACGTCCGCATCCGTTATCAGCACATTGATCCACCCGCCGGTGACGGCGCCACGGATGGCCTCCAGTTTGCGCATGCCCCCGGCGACGCCGACGCGGCGGGGTACCCGCATCATGGCGGCGGCGTCTATGGAGATCACCCGCTCTTCGATGGCGGGCTTCATGGGGTGCCCGTTGATGTCGAAGAAACGCAAACATATCTCTCCGACGGTGCCGGCCCGGGAGAGTTCTCTTTCCTCCGCCCTGCTTAAGGCATTCCCGCTGGCCTGCCACAGAGGGGACGCCGGGAACGTTCCGATTCCGACCAGCAAAGTGGTCAGGCGGTCCCAGGCGTCGATGGAGGCAGCCACGGCGGGATCCCCCATGAACGCCTCACGGATCTGCTGGTTTGCCACGAGCCCCGGGCATCCCATGTAGTAGGGCCTGGCCGATGTCAGTTCTGCGAGATGGGCGACCAGCCGCGTGGCCTGCATCTGGGCCTGCGGGCTGCCGACGCCGCCGATGAGCTGGATCACTTCGTTGGCGATCTTTCTTGGCCGGGAGCGCATTGCTTCTACGGTATGCAGGAGCGTTGTGCTCCAGGAGGAGATTCCCACGTAGTCGTCGGCGTCGATTGTGGTTTCCAGGTAGGTGGCCGCGGATGAGCCCAGTCGCATTCCCAGTGAGGCGCCGTCCATGACGTCCACGACCACAACTTCCCGGAGTTGGTACTTCTCTTCGAGAGCTTTCTCAAGTCCGACATAAATTCCCGCCGGCTGAACTATGGACGTCCGCACGATTCCCAGGTCAACAGCGTTCTTGAGATAGCGCGAAACCCTTGCTTGGGAGAGGTTCAGGCGCTGGGAGATCTCGGCCTGCGACAAGCCTTCTTCGTGGTAGAGCACGGCGATCTTGGTGAAGAGCCGAAGCTGCTCCGTGCTAACCGATAAGAAGGACGAGGGTCCTGTGATCTGCGTCATATTTCGTCACTTTCGTCACCCTTTTGAATATTTATGCAGGCGCGAATACGCGTCCCGCGTGTCTCCGCGTTTCATACTTCCGGCCCTGATCCCCGGGTCGGGACCGGACTGTTATTCAGGCGCCGTCTCACGCCGCTCTGAATCAATATTCAACACTGAAAGATTCTAGCTCTTGCACCTAACTTTCCCTCCGTTCCGGGACGCAACGGCTCGTAGACTTCCAACACCAGCCCAACTTCAGGGTCGAAGTTCCGTCAGGAATTTCGATCGCCGCCCCCAGTGGGACGAGTGGCCTTTACGATCGAAAGCGAAACGCAGATGACAGATATCAAGTACTCCACCCGCCTCAATTCCTTCGGGCTGGGCAAGGGCAAAAAATACCCCAGCGGTGAAGATTCGGTGATCGACCTGATCGCCATCGCCGGAAGCGTGAAGGGGTTGACGTCACTGGAACTGAACTACCCGGAGCACTTCGGTCAGCATTCAGTCGAGGAAATTAGGGCGGCCCTGGACAAAGCCGATCTCGATGTCCGCGGCATCCAGCTCCGCTGGCCGGCACCCCAGTTTTCCAACGGAGGGTTCACCAATCCCGACCCCGCGCTTCGGGAATCAGCCGTCGCGATGGTCAAGGAAGCCATCAGCCTGTGCCGGGAATTCGGCACCGACCACGTACTGCTGTGGCCGGCCCATGACGGCTACGAATACCCCCTGCAGATGGACTACATGAAGTCCTGGAACTGGATGGTCGAAAGCCTGCAGGCCGTCGCCGATGTCGACCAGGACATCCGTATCTCGATCGAGTACAAGCCGGCAGAGCCGCGTGGACGCACCATTCTCAACACCACAGGCGCCGTCATGAACCTCATCAAGGACTGTGACCGCCCGAACCTCGGCGTCACCCTGGACTTCGGCCACCTTCTGATGGCCCGGGAGAATCCGGCGCAGTCCGCCGCCATGTGCCTGCGGGAGCAGAAACTGTTCGGGTTGCAGCTCAACGACTCGCACGGCGTGGCTGACGACGGCCTCGTGGTAGCGTCGATCCACTTCGCGGAAACACTGGAACTCGTATATTACCTGCTCCGCGAGGGATATCAGGGAACGTACTATTTCGACACCGATCCGGTACGCGAGAACCCTGTCCCCGAATGCGAAATGAACATCGAGAGGATGGGGACCATCATCGACAAGGCCCGCGAACTGGTCCGGGATCATCCGGACCTCCCCAGCGGAGACGCACTGCACTCCTCGTCCGTTGTGTGGTCGAAAGTCGTGGGTGTCTAGGTGCGGTCAACCGGTATCTGTGTCCTCGGCTCATTGAATGCGGACCTCATTGCCTACCTTGGCGCAGACGGGAGCGCGGCGGGTTACGTGACCGGGGGCAGCTTCGAAATGGCTGCGGGCGGCAAGAGCCTCAACGCCGCAATGAGCATCGCCTCGCTGGATCCGACGGTGACGCTCGTGGGACGTGTCGGTTCTGACGATCTCGGAAACTTTGTCACCGGAGCCCTCCGGGGGCGGGGCATCACGACCGAGGGCATCATTCGCGATGACCGGATCCACACCGGCGTGGGGCATGTAAGAGTCAATCCCGAGGGCGAATACGATACTGTCGTTGTCCCGGGAGCCAACGGGAATTTTTCACCGGCTGACGTTGACGCCTACCTTGAGGACCATGAAGCGCCGGCGTTTGTGGTGCTGAACCTCGAAGTGCCTCTTCCTACCGTCAGGCGCGCAGCCATCCGGTTTCGTGAGCTTGGTTCAACCGTGGTGCTGAACCTGTCCCCGGTGCACACCGAGGCGAGGTCGTTCCTCCGACTCGCTGACGTCGTGGTCATGAATCTCCGCGAGGCCTGCCACGTACTGGACGTCCCGCAAAACACCGATGTTCCGCTGCTCCTCAGGGCTCTCCGCGAGGCCGGAGCCAAGACGCCCGTTCTGACACTCGGCGGCGGCGGGGTGGCTGCGATAAGCGGGAATGACCTCGTGGAGGCGGACGTCGAACCGATCCGCGTCGTCAACTCAGTAGGGGCCGGCGACAGCTTTCTGGGAACGATGGTTCTGGCGATGGCCAACGGCCACCCGTTCTCCGTCTGCCTCCGGGCCGCCAACGAGGCGGGCCGGCTTGTCTGCGGCCGCTCTGAATCTTTCCTCACACCCGATGACGTCCGGCACATCGAGAGCGTCATCGGCGTTCCCCTCGTCAAAGCCTCAGCTGGATCCCTGGAACCGTCAGAGACAGTTCATGGCTGAAACGCGAGTGGAGTGTCCGGCGGGCGCCGCCCGCTGATTCTCTGGCCCGTCTCTTCGGGGCGGAGGCAAGCGGCCCTGTCCGGCCCCTCTTCCCTAGGTATCGAGCTATTAACCAGATTATTTACAAGGCAAAAATCCGCTGTGGTACACAGAGTGTAACCGGTACCACGGCTGACCGTCAGCATCCAAATCCCGGCTTTCCGGCAGGACGAAGAGTTCGGGCGCTGTTCCTCTCCCCGAGAGGCGGCCACCGAACAATGACAGCAAGAGTGCCGCCTGTGGCGGGCCTTCCAATGATGAAAGGAACTATTCCAATGACAAAAATTCCTCGCGCGGCTACCCAGCTTTTCGCCGCCACGGCGGCTGTCGCGTTGCTCGCGGCCTGTAGTGCCACCCCCGAAGGGCCCAGCGGCCAGTCCCAGCCAGCCCAGTCCGGCAACCTGGTCAGCCTGGTTGATGGGGCTGCGAAGACACCGATCAAGGATGTGAAGACCAGCCTTGGCGAACCGGCCGGCTCGGCCGATACCAAGCTTTGCTACATCACCCGAACCCTGTCCAACGAGTTCTGGGGTTTTGAGCGGGACGGCTTCGAGGCCGAGGCAAAGAAGCTTGGCGTCAAGTACCAGACGTTTGACGTGACGGATGAGTCCTCCATTACCGAGCAGCTGGACAAGGCAAAGAGTGCCGCGAACCAGGGCTGCAGCGCCCTGCTTGCTTCGCCTATTTCGGCGACAGGCCTGGACACGGTCTTCACCGATGCCCTGGCAAAGAACATGCCGGTCGTGATCCTCAACGATGCCAAGGGCACTGTCCCGGGAAGCGTTTACGTCGGTCCTGATGCGCTGACGATCGGCGAGACGGCTGCTGATTACATCGCGGCCGGTCTCCCCGACGGCGGCAAGGTCGCCATGATTGAAGGCGACCCGGGATCATCAAATGCCCTGAACCGCGGCGAGGGCTTCAAGAAGGGCCTGGCCAAGCATTCCAACCTGCAGCTGGTTGCCTCCCAGACAGCGAAGTGGGACCAGACCAGGGCGCAGGAGATCGCGACTGCCATGCTCACGGCCAACCCCGACATCAAGGCGTTCTATTCCCAGAATGACGGCATGGCGTTCGGAGTCGCAGCTGCCATCGCCGCGAAGAATCTCACCGGAAAGGTACTGCTGGTCGGAACCGACGGCATTCCCCAGGCGAAAAAGGAAATCCAGGCAGGCAACATGACCGCCACGGTCAGCGAGCAGCCCGTAACCGAAGGCGCCAGCGGCGTGGACGCCGCCCTCTGGCTGTTGGCCGGCAAGAAGGTTCCCGGCTGGGTCGACGTTCCCGCCTTCATCATCGATTCTAAGAACGTCGGGGAATACCCGACCGGAATGCCGTAAGGCAGAAACGGTACCCATCATGGTTGCACCGCTGCTGGAACTGCAGAATATCGCGAAGTCATTCCCCGGAGTCCGTGCTCTGAACGATGTCAGCTTCACGTTGGAACGCGGAGAAATCTGCACATTGGCCGGAGAAAACGGGGCGGGCAAAAGCACGCTGCTCGCCATCCTTGGCGGCTCCCTCGTCCCGGACCATGGAGCCGTAATTATCGACGGCACCCAACGGCAGCACTTCTCACCCCGCCAGGCACTGGCGGACGGGGTGAGAATCGCCCACCAGGAACCCGCCATCGTTCCGCAGCTGTCGGTGGAACAGAACCTCGTGCTCGGGCGCACCTCCCGCCAACGCCAGGATGCTGGCACACACATCGACCAGGCACTGGCCGACGTCGCCCAGATGGGGTTTCCGCTCAACGCGAAAGCCTCCGTGCGGGGGCTGAGCCCCGCCCAGCGCCACGCCCTGACCATCGCCCGGGCACTGGCGTTCGGCGCGAAAATCGTAGCCCTTGATGAACCTACAACCAGCATGCTGGAACACAACGTCGAAGGCGTCCTGAACCGGGTGCGGGAAATCGCCCACACCCGCGGGGTAGGCATCATCTACGTTTCACACAAGATGCCCGAGGTCATGAGCGTCTCCGACAAGGTCGTGGTCCTGCGCGACGGCACCGTCAACTACACCAGGCCGATAGTGGAGACATCGGAACAGGACATAGTTCGGAACATGGTTGGCCGGGAGCTGCTGTCGTTCAAACGGCAGCACCCGGTCCCACCAGACGCCCCGGTCCTGTTTTCAGCCTCGGAGGTCAGCCACCCCACCGGCGGGGGACCCCTCGCCGTGGACGTCCGGGCGGGCGAAGTTTTGGGTATCGCAGGTCTGGTCGGCTCAGGGCGCACCGAGTTCCTGCGTGCAATCATCAGGGCCGATAAAGGCAGCACCGGAACGGTGAGCATTGACGGGAAAAAGCGCCGGATCCGTTCGCCGCGCGACAGCAGAAACGCTGGTATCGCGTTCATCCCCGAAGAACGCAAGCACCAGGGCCTGGTCCTGCAGGTTCCCGCCTACTTCAACGTCGCCCTCACCGCGGACAGGCAGTTTAACGGATTCGGGCCGTTCATCAGCCTGCGGAAGCAGGTCGCCGCCGCGGAAGAGGCCGCGGCGAGGATGTCACTCCGGCCCGCCAATGTGCGCCTCAACGCCCGCCAGTTCTCTGGCGGCAACCAACAAAAAATTGTTATCGCCAAATGGACCTGGCGTAACACCAAAGTATTCCTCTTCGATGAGCCCACCAAGGGCGTGGATGTCGGCGGCAAGGTCGAAATCTACGAACTTATCGACGCTTTGGCCAAGGCCGGAAGCGCAGTGATCGTGGTCTCTTCCGACCTGCCGGAAATTATCTCCCTCAGCGACCGGGTCAAAGTGATGCGGCAAGGTCAGTTCGTCTCCGAACACACCGGCGACGACATCAATGAACACAGCCTCGTGGCCAACGCCATGGGCATCGCAGAAAGAACTACGACATGAGCCAGCCCACCCTGCCTAAGAATGACCCCGGTAAAGACAGCCAGACGACGCGTGTGAACCGACGGCCGGATGCTACCGCCGCCAGGAAACCACGCACCCGGCCGACACTGAACCTCCAGGCACTGGGGATTTACATCGCCGCTGTGGTCATCTTCCTCATCTTCGGGCTGCTCAGCCCGAACTTCCTCACCTCCGGCAACCTCCGGGACATCGCCGTCTCAGCCAGCGTCAACGCCATCATCGGGCTCGGTATCACGTTCGTCATTATCACCGGCGGTATCGATCTCGCCGTCGGCTCGATCGCGAGTTTCGTCGGCATCGTGTCCGCCACGCTCATGGTCAATGCCGGGACCTCGCCGTTCCTTGCCCTGCTCGCAGGCATTGCCCTCGGACTGGTCTGCGGCGCCATCAACGGCCTGCTCATCACCAAGCTCAAGCTGCCCCCGTTCATCGCCACCCTCGGAACGATGAGCATCTACCAGGGCTGCGCATACGTGGTCACCAACGGCCGGCCTGTCTACAACGTCCCCAAGGACTTCGTCTTCATGCTCAACAGCTACATCGGTGGCATCCCGGTCGCGGTCATCCTCGTGGCGGTTCTCGCCATCCTTTGCTGGCTGCTGCTCCGCCGGACAGTCTTCGGGCAGAACGTCATCGCTACCGGCGGCAGTGAAGAAACGGCCTGGCTCTCCGGCGTCCGCGTCGACAGGGTAAAAATCGCCGTCTACGCCCTCTCCGGCGTGCTCGCAGGAGTCGGCGGACTGGTCATCGTCGCCCGCATCAACGCGGCCCAGACCGATGCCGGAAGCCCGTATCTGCTGACAGCAATCGCCTCGGCCGTGATCGGCGGAGCCAACCTCATGGGTGGAGAAGGACGGATTGCCGGTACCTTGGTCGGAGCGCTGATCCTTGGAGCGCTCACCAACGGCCTGGTCTTGCTCAACGTCCCAAGCTTTTACGAACAGATCGTCACCGGCCTCGTCGTCGTCATTGCCGTCGCCCTGGACCAGGGCAGCAAGGACTGGCCGCTATTCAAAAGGAAATCGCCCCAAAAGAAGGAAGCGACAGCCTGACTGAACCCTCAGCGGTGACCGGGCCCAAGAGGATGCCTGCGCATCGGGCAGCGCCGGGAACGGCGGCAGCGGTAGACACCGCGGCCGCCGTTCCCGGTTCCGTGGATCCCCGCCTCACTGTGTTGCCGGCTCCCAATCCGCGCGCCGGCAGATTACTGCCAAGCCGGCGGGAGAGCGCCCGGAAAGCTGAGGAAGCCACCAGTGCTGGATTTTGAAATCATCGACGCCCACCACCACCTGTGCGACTTTTCCCGCTCATACCCCTGGCTCCAGGGACCGGCGACACCGTTCCGCTACCACGGGGATGACCGTCCGCTCCGGCGAAATTACCTCATCGGGGATTACTTGGCGGACGCCAAGGAATTCCCACTTGCCGGATCCGTCCATATCGAAAACGGTGCCGCCGATCCGCTCTGGGAAGCGGACTGGATCCAAAGGGTCCACAACACCACCGGCTTGCCATCGGTTCAAGTCGCCAAAGCGTCCCTGGCCGGGCCAGAAGTGCTGTCCCGCCTGGAACGCCTCGCCGCAGTCCCCTCCGTGCGGGGTGTACGCGACATCCTCAACTGGCACGCGGACCCCCGTTACACCCATACATCCCGCCCGGATCTGATCACCGACGCCGGGTGGCTTCAGGGGTTCTCGCATCTTGCATCCCTGGGACTGTCCTTTGACCTCCAGGTCTTCCCCGACCAGCTGGAACAGGCGGCACAGCTGGCCGCCAACCACCCGGACACCACCATCATCCTGGACCACGCCGGAATGCCCATTCACCGGGATCCCGCGTCCCTCCGGGACTGGCGGACCGGAATGCGAAAACTGGCAAAGCAGCCGAACGTGGTTACCAAGATTTCCGCACTCGGAACGAATGACCACTCCTGGACGACGGCATCAATACGACCGGTCATCTTGGACACCATCGACGTCTTCGGCCCGCACCGCACGATGTTCGGAAGTAACTTCCCGGTCGACAGCCTCTACTCCAGCTTCACGGCGCTCTACACTGCATTCGACGACATAACCGCTGCCATGACCGCTGGCGAGCGTCGGCACCTCTTTGCCGAGACCGCAAGGAAAACGTACGGCATCGGGCCCTCCGAGCCGCCTGCTTAAAAGGGTGCGGATCGACCAGCCCGCTGCGGCGTGACGGACCCAAGAAACCGGCCCCCTGGCCCCGCCGGCATGCCCGGCGCCGGGCATGCCGGCGGCCCCGCCGCATGCCCGGCGCCGGGGCGTCCCGCCGTGGGACATCCGCCGCCGGCGAGAACCAGGCTCGCAGCCGTGGCCCCGAGGAAGGTGCGCCGGTCGATCATGCCGTCGGAACCGGGTTCGGTGCCAGGGCCTCGGTTTCCCGCCGCAGCTTCAGGGCTTCTTCCAGCGAGTTGTCGATCTCGACGTCATCCCAGCCTACGATGCCGCCCTCGGGGACATCGTTGAGGAGCTTGACGTGGTGGGCCATGGCGACCGGCAGCGCCCGGTCCCGGACCGACTTTTCCGCCGAGACCAGTTTGCCCCAGACCGTGAAGCCGCCCTCGCCGTCGAGGGTTTCCCCGGCGTGCAGATCCTTCTTGGCGCAGGCGACGACATCGGCGTGGAAGCCTTCCGGCGCACCTGTGGCCACGCCGCGCAGGACGGCGTTGGCGATCGAGACGTTGAGCTCCAGGCCGACGTAGTGGTAGGGGCGGTAGAGGGCCGCGTACTGGCCGGTGGGGTCCGGGTGCCACGGGTATTCCTGGAAGCAGCCTGAGACGTATTTGTTGGTGGCCTTGACGACGACGAACACGCCTTCCTGGGTGTTGTGAGGGATCCAGTCGCCCTCACGGGTCACGCTGGACATGACGTCGACGCTTCCCTCGTGGGAGAGAACGCCTCCGGCGGCTGCCGGACGGCAGATCGTCGCGATTCCCTCCACGTCCCCGGGAGTAAAGGACAGTCCTTCGTCGGAGGGGCGGAGGCCGGCCGCGTTGGCCACCGCCGCCATTTCAATGGAGGCTTTGGTTCCGTCGCGGAAGGAGGTGTGCATGTAGGGGTTGAGCTGGCCGGAGTCGGTCAGTTCCTTCGAAAATTCCCAGTTCTCCCAGACGTTGTCCGGGTTCATCTGGTGGTAGTGCGAGAGGTACTTGGCGCCCTTGCCGGCGCAGACGACGTCGAAGCCCGACGTGCGGGCCCAGTCCACGAGTTCCCAGATCAGCGCGGGCTGATCGCCGTAGGCCAGGGAGTACACGACGCCGGCCTCCCTGGCACGCTTGGCCAGGGCAGGACCCGCGAGGGCATCGGCCTCGACCGTCACCATGATGATGTGCTTCCCGGTTTGGATGGCACGCAGGGCGTGGTGGATGCCGACGATCGGGTTGCCGGTGGCCTCAACAATGACGTCAAGCTCTGTGTCGAACAGAGCTGACGCATCGGTGACGATAGTGGTGGCCCTCGTAGCGAGAGCAGTGTCGATGTCTTCGACGAAGGCCTCTTCGGGCCAGTCGACGAGTTTGAGGGCGCCCTTGGCGCGTTCGGCGTTGATGTCGGCTATGGCCACCACGTGGATGCCGGGGATGTTCCGGGCCTGGGCGAGGTACATCGTGCCGAAGCGGCCTGCGCCGATCAGCCCGACCCGGATGGGCCGGCCCTCGGCCTCGCGCTGCGTCAGGAGTTTGTGGAGATTCATGGCTACCTTTCGTGGAAACGGCGCTGTCCCGGAGCGGATACGAACCAACGGCGTTGGCATTTTGCCTGCTGCTGCAGGGGGCTCCGCCATGTACTTCCCGACATGATCCCGCTGCGTACCGCCACGAACGCAGACCGACAGCGAGGAATTAGTAAACGCAGTGGAACCGGTTACACTCTTATGTCATACCTCCTAGGCAAGGTCAATCCCCTAATCTGAAAAAGTCACCTTCAGACGCTTGGGGAGGGGCCACAGCAGAGGCCACGGCAGAACGAGGAGTAAGCGTGCAGAAGCAACCGACGATCCGCGATGTTGCCCACGCCGCAGGCGTGTCCGTAGCGGTCGTATCCCGGGTCCTCAATCCCGGATCCGGTCCCGTTGCGGCCCTGACCCGCAGCAAAGTCAGCGACGTGATGGAGACCCTCGGCTACCACCCCCGGACGGCTGCCAGGGAGTTGAAGCACGGTCCGCCCACGACGCTGGGGCTCCTTCTGGCCGACGTCTCCAATCCGTTTTTTGCGCGCCTGGCCGACCAGGTGGTGCAGGAAGCCCACGCACGCGGCATCCAAGTGCTGCTCATGACGACGCAGGAGGACGACCGGCTGGAGTCCGAACGCCTCTCGACGCTGATCGAGCGCAGGGTCAGCGGAATCATTGCGACGCCCACCGGGAACAATCTGGAAATCTGGAAGAAGCTTCAGAGCCTCGGGACGGGTGTTGTTTTCGTTGACCGTTCAATCCCGGAGATGCCGGAGGTCGATGTCGTGAGCATCAACAACGTTGAGTCTGCCCGGTCGGCAACGGCCCTGCTGGCCGCGCACGGTCATCGGCGCATTGCCATCCTCTCAGGACCTGTGACGTCGACAACCGGACGCGACCGGATCGCCGGCTACCGTGAGGCTCTTAGGGAGGCGGGCCTGGCACAGGACGATGCACTGATCCGGTCGGCAGCCTTCCGAGGAACGGCCGGGGGCGACGCCGCCACGACCTTACTCAATCTTCAGGACCCTCCGACGGCTCTGGTGGTGGCCAACACGGCCCAGGTGACCACGGTGCTGCGTCGCCTCGCCCATGCCGGCGTCTCGATCCCCGGCGAGCTCTCTGTTGTCGTGTTCGAGGATTCCCCGTGGACAGAACTGATGACGCCGCCTCTGACGATCATCCGGCAGCCTATCGATATGCTCGCCCGGCACTCCGTGCAGCTGGCCCTCGCCAACGCCAGCGGGAGGACCTCGGGAAAGCCGACGGTTGTCCGGGTCGACGCCGAGCTTGTCGAACGGTCCAGCATTGTCCCGCCGAAGGCGCCCTGGAAACCGCGGGCCGGCACCGACCCCGCCGAACCTCCGCCATAACCGCCGCAGGCAGTTTGCGACGCCACGGGAGAAGCGGCCCCGCTAACCGCGGCTATTTACAGCCAAATCAGGATTATGGTACAAAAAGGGATCGGTTCCATATTGCCAGCCGGGAACGGTCCGCCTTGCGGGTTCTCGCTGCCGGGAAGCTGTGGCGCGCTATATGAAGGACGGAAATGAGAAAACCTGGCCGCCGCTCACTCGCGCTTCTGGGCCTGGGGCCCATGGGCGAACCGATGGCTCGCCGGCTCCTGGCCGCAGAAGGGAACCTGGTCGTCTGGAACCGGACGCCCGCAAAGGCAACACCCTTGGTGGCACTCGGAGCGCGTGCGGCTTCTTCTCCGGCCGATGCCGCCTCCGACATAGTCCTCACAGTCCTGCCGGACCTGAGCCAGATTGAGTCCCTCCTGGCGGGCTCCGACGGCCTGCTGGCCGGATGGGAATCAAAACGCATCACCGACCCTATCCTCGTGATCCACGGCACCGTTTCGCCGACGGCAGTGTCGGCGTTTTCGGAACGCGTACTGCGTGACCACGGGATCGTAGTCCTCGATGCGCCCGTTAGCGGCGGTACAGTCGGTGCTGAGAATGGATCGCTCAGCATCATGGTCGGCGGCAAGGAAGACGCAGCACAGTCCCTGGAACCCATCTTCCGAGCCCTGGGCACCACTGTCCGATACATGGGACCCAGCGGTGCAGGCGAGCTGGCCAAGGCGTGCAACCAAATCGTGGTCGCCGCAACCGTCACCGCCGTTTCCGAGGCCATGCTCCTGGCACGCAAGGGCGGCCTGAACATCTCTGTCATGCTCGAGCTGTTGCAGGGCGGCCTGGCCGACTCACAGGTCCTTCGGCAAAAAGGACACAGATGGTTGACCCACGACTTCACCGGCGGCGGTAGCGCCCGAAACCAGCTGAAGGATCTCGGGTTTGTCCTCGACGCGGCCGACGCGGAAGGCATCGATCTGCCGCTGAGCAGAACGGTCACCGAAATGTTCACCGACATGGTGGCCCAAGGCGACGGCGCCCTCGATCACACCGGTATCCAACGCACCCTTGCCAACGCTCTGCCGCATCCAAAGCCGGCTCCAGCGCGTGAACCTGCGGACACCGACCCACTGCGCTAACACGGACGTGGCCGGCCGCACCACCAGGCAGGAAACCAAGATAGCGGCAGCCCCGCCGCGGCCGGTTTCCACGTGCTTCGCAGCAGACAACGGCTGCCCGGACAGGTCGAAGGCCTGTGCCTTTGCCTCGCCGGCCCCCAGCAGGACGCTCATGACCGCTCCGCCGTTCGGCATGAGGCGATACTGAGCGGATGGCCGGCCGCCCGTCGAGGGCGCCTCGTTGGTGGGACCAATGAGTCCCCGAGACGCTAAGGTTCTCATCCTGTCTGTTGCGGCGGCGCGCGAAAGGCCTGTCAGGGCTGAAAGCCGGGCCCGGGTCAACGGTGCCGAGCCACGAAAATGCTGGAGGACCTCTCCCGCCGAAACGCGAGGGGGAACGGTCCTGACTTCAGTCCTTGGTGCTGAAGGCGGCGTCGAAGGAAGTCTGCGAGGCGGGGAAGTCGTACTTTTTGAGGGCCGCGAGGGCCTCGGGGGCGCCGTGCAGGCGGTCCATGCCGGCGTCCTCCCATTCGACGCTGATGGGGCCCTCGTAGCCGATCGCACTGAGGGCGCGGAAGGACGATTCCCAGGGCACGT
>JAODMS010000233.1 GCA_025464925.1 Arthrobacter sp. | reverse complement strand
CGGGGCGTAGTACCTTTTGTACCGGCGCTGGCGCAGGTACACCAAGCGCATCTTTGGATCGGACTTGGCCATGAGCCGAAGCCCGAAGAGCGCACCGAACCATAGAAACAAGCCGAACACCGTGGCCCTGAGTTCTTGGGCGCTGAACACCAGCGCAAAAGCCATCAAGCCGGCAAACATCACCAGTTCACGGTCTCCTCCCATGAAGAGGTTGTCCCGGTTGCCGGTGCGGCGGATAGGAACCGTGCGCAATGCCATGGCTATACCGTGCGAAAGCTGTTGGCCAAAGCGGCTGTGCCGTGGAGTTGGCGCATCATGGATTCGCCGTCACGGGCAATCTCTGCGCCCTGGCCAAACAGGCCGCTCATCATGTTCTGCGCGCCGATCAACAGGGCCATCACCAGCACCAGGAAAAACAAGGTACGAAAAAAGCCGTTCAAGTCGCCGCCGAAAATCAGCACGCCGCCGGCAATCACGATGCCGACAATCGACAGCGTAAAAGCCACGGGGCCAGTGACCGAATTACGCAGGTTGGTCAGCCAGCTTTCATAGGGAAGCTGGCCGCCGCCGCCCTCGGAGGCAAAGGCATGCTGCGGCCATAACAGCATGAGCGCCAGGAGCAGCAGCGCGGCCATGCAGAACCTCGCCCTGCGGCTCGTTGTGCCTGGAAAGGTAAAGGGACGGAAAACGATCGATTGCATGAGGAATGCTCCTTTGGTATTGCGGATTGCGGATTGCGGATTGCGGATTGCGGGTTTACAGGGCTTTGGTGAGGTAGCGGCCATTGGCATAGCCGCAAACCTCAAGGATTTCCTCGATGCGGCGGCCGCCTTCTGGCATGCGGGCGATATGCACCACGACATGAACCACTTCGCCAATGAGTGGTTCAATCTCGCTAGGCGCTGACGCATGGCGGGAGATGAGCGAGCGCAAGCGTGCCAAGCCAGCGGCCGCATTGTTGGCATGCAGCGTTGCCGCCCCGCCTTCGTGCCCGGTGTTCCAGGCATCGAGCAGATCCAGCGCTTCGGCGCCGCGCACTTCCCCCACCACAATCCGGTCGGGACGCATGCGCAGCGTTGTTTTCAACAGCGCCGTCATTGGCACGTCCAGGCAGGTGTGGTACTGCACGAAGTTTTCAGCGGTGCACTGAATTTCACCGGTGTCTTCCAGGATGAACACCCGCTCCAGGGGGTCGCTCATCACCATCTCATGGATGATGGCGTTAACCAGCGTGGTCTTGCCCGAGCCGGTGCCGCCGATCACCAAGATGTTGCGGTGGTTCTTGACGGCCGCCTTCAAGGCGTTGCAGTGGTCTGTCGTCAAGGTGCCGGCCTCAACGTATTGCGCCAAGGTGAAGATCGCCACCGCCTTTTTACGGATCGCAAACGTCGGCGCAGGCACGACCGGAGGGAGCTGGCCAGCAAAGCGCGAGCCGTCTAGCGGCAATTCACCTTCCAAAATAGGTTTGCCGCGGGTGACTTCCTTGCCGTGGTACCCAGCAATGGTTTTAATGATGGCTTCGGATTGCGCAGGGCGCATCGAGCCGATGCATTTCATTCTTTCGCCAAGGCACTCCTGCCAGAGCCTGCCGTCCGCGTTGAGCATGATTTCAACGGTGCGGGGATCATTGAGCGCGGCCATCACCAGCGGCCCTAGATCGCGCTCCAGTTTGCGCTTGGCGCGGTCTTTCAGCGTCGAAAAGTCTTCCGTTTCTGCCATGTTCCTCATGCTCCGGATCAATTTATCGAATATTACATCAATAAATGGTATACCGAAACAAATTAGAAAAAAGCCTACGCTTCTAGCGAAATATTACCAAATTTAACTTGTTGACTAGAAAACATCAATTTAAAGCCTGAAAATGATGGCTCACCCCTGTCAAAATTAGCAGCCGAGTATTGAATACATTGTCAACTCCAGCGTATAAGAAAATTTAGCCGCTAAAAATAATCCACTTGATTTAAGACTTTTTCAGGTTCTTCTTGGCAAGAAGCTTCTTATTGGCCTCATCCCATTGCTGCACGGTGTAAGCCTGGTAATCGTTCAGGATGGCTGATATGCGTTTGAATCCGTCCGGCAGGCTTTGCGGGGCTTTTCCACCGGTCAAAAAGTCCAATGTTGCTTTGTCCAGATCAGTCATTTCCAGAAGGGTCGGCAACGGGACGTTGAGAGCGTCTGCAATCAAACTCATGATCTTCAGAGAAGGGTTCCCCTTGCCATTGGTTAGGTCGGACAAAAAAGATATTGACATGCCCGCCTTTTCAGCCAGGTCATGCTTGGTCATCGATTGTTCGTCAAGCAGGCGTAACACATTAGTAAAGAAAATCTGGTTATACATCGGTGAACTTGCCTTGTAATATTGTTCTTAACAAACGGACCATGTTCAGCTATATATAAATTTTCTTAACCTAAGAAAATCAATTCATGATCCACATTTATCACTAATCTTAGTCGGCATACTATCGATAGCTTCATTTCATTTGGCATTCAACAGATGATTAAATATTGATAAGCAGAAAGGCTTCAAAAGAAAAACCCGACACGGCGCTAACGGTGTGGGGCTGATGCGGCCAGAGTAGCAAAATTTAATAAGGTCGCGTGCTCGCTACCAACCGAACAAATAAGAATGGGAGTTTTTAACAAAAATCATGCAGATCAAGCCAATGGCGATGTTGAGCAATTGAATGAAATCATTGGTCTGAAAGCACTGATTGCGAAAGTCATGCGTGAAGGGATCACACGATGTCAAACATCATCAAGTTTCCTGTCAAAGCCAAGCTATCCACCCTGGCTCCATCGCAGCCCGTTGGACGGCAGCCTGTTACTCCGCAGCAAAGGCCAATGCTTGTCGACCCATCGCGCTTAACCTTGTTTGAGCACTTCATGCGCATTATTTGGCTTTTGGTGGCCATAACATGGCCGCTGGTAAGTTGGGTGGGCTCAATTTATGTTTTTTTTCAGTTTCTTCGCATGCTCTACCACTGGAACACGCCAGGTAGCTATGCCGGTTGGTCGTTTCTGGCGCACTTTGCTGTGTTGGTAGTTCTGATATGTTTCATAACCATGTATAAGCCCAAAGGAATTGAATAAAGAATGATTGGACAGTCCCGTTCTATCGTGCTTTTCGGTTATTTAAAACTTTAGCGGCTAAAACGCTTACTTTGTAGGATCGGTTTAGTTAAACTTCTTGCTATAGATGCTGACACTGTTAGCTTTCCCAGCCAAGCATAAAGTTGATGAGGTGGATGTAAACCATAACTAAAAGGCTAACCGACGCTCAGTTCCAGGCATGTATCAAGGGCTTGGGCGTGGGCCAGCAGACGATAGATATAGCGCAAGGCGTACTGGTTCTCGGCCAGCCGCAAACAACTTTTGTCAAATCTCTGGGAGTGACAAAAGGGGCAGTGTCGCAAGCTGTCGCCAGAGTATGGAACGCATTTATGTCCAAGAACATCCCCACGGGATACGAGCGAGTATCAGTGGTGCTGCCCGAGCAGCAGGCTTTTATCGTCAATCAGTGGGCAAAAGATGCGGCTATCAAGAAAAAAGAGCTGCGCTCTATGCTGCCCATTTCATGCTGACGCCTTTCGAGCAAGAAGCATCTAGCATCCAAGGCACAGGGCATCAAGATGAGGCTGGCCACAGTTCTGAACGTTCGCAAAGAGATCACTAGCTGGCAGTTCTTGGTGCACTTATTGGGTGTGGTGCATTGTTAATAAAACAATAGAAATAACGAAATGAAAACAACTGCAGACAAAAATATTGCGCCCGAAAAGGGCGGGCTGGGCCTGGAGAAGAGTGGCGATGTGTCAGCAAACTTGGCTAGTCCTAAGAATGCCGCAAACATGGGTGGCCCGCTGGAGCTGGACATCAGCTTGATTGACGAAGATTCGCACCAGCCACGCACCAGGAACAATCCCGGTTTTGGCGATGAAAGCCTGAGCGAGCTGGCTGCCTCGATTTGTCTGCGTGGCGTCAAAACGCCTATTTCTGTACGCGATAACCCGAAGGCGCCTGGCCGCTATCTCATCAATCACGGTGCACGCCGCTTTCGCGCTTCCCAGCGCGCGGACAAAACCACGATTCCCGGTTTCATCGACAACGACTACAACGAGGCGGACCAGGTGGTTGAGAACCTGCAGCGCAATGAGCTGACGGCTAGAGAGATTGCCGACTTCATTGGCCGGGAACTGGCCAAAGGCGTCAAGCGCGGCGAGATTGCTAGGATCATCAGCAAATCGCCCGCATTCGTGACGCAGCACGCCGCGCTACTGGACCTGCCCGATCCAATTGCCCAGGCATTCAATTCAAGCCGCGTCAAGGACGTGACGCTGGTCAATGAGCTGATCACTGCGTTCAAGAAAAAGCCGCTAGAGGTCACCAACTGGCTGGAAGACAAGCATCAGGAAATCACGCGGGGATCGGTCAAGATGCTGCGCGAGTTTTTAGAGAACAAGCAACAGCGCCAGCAGGAGCAGCTAGAGGGGGAAGAGGACATGAGCGATTCAATTGTCACGCTCACGGGGATGGCAGAAGCCGACGCTAGTGAGAGTAAGCAGGATCCGGGTGCTGATTTCAAGAAAGCGGAAAACGAGCTTCAGCCCGACAAGCTGAAAAAAGCTATTGTCCAAGTGCTCCACAACGGCCGTTCTGCCCGGCTGATCCTTAATCGCCGACCACCGGCCAAAGGCTTTGCCTGGTTGAAGTATGAGGATGATGGTCAGGAGTTTGAAGCCAACTTGAGCAGCGTTACTTTGGTGGCGCTGCTGGAAGGCTAGATTCAAGAAAGGGCCGCTTTTGTGGCTTTTTGCTATTTTTACCTGCCCCATTTCGTTGTTAAATTTCGTTTTTTCAAGTAACACGACTGTTAAAATGATGTTGTTTGAATGCAACATTATTTGGAGTAATTGAAAATGAAACAACGCCTTCTTGTCATGAATGGGCAAAGGCTCGTTCAGAGCGAGCAGGGAGGACAGTGGGCTACGGATAAGGTTGAAAAAGCCGGCCTGGTCAAGCCAGGGATATACAACATCCACCTGTCCACCCAGGCCGACAAAAGCCAAACGCATGAGGGTGTGATTCTGCATACCGACAAGACGCATGTTTATCAGCAAGTGGGCAAGCAATACGTCAGGCACGACAGAGAAAGTTTCGCTAAGCTGCCTGAAATCGGGAGCAATTCCAGTATCAAATACGCTGACGACAAGGCGCAAGTCGCGCCATCCTCCCTCAAGCTGGGGAAAACTTTGTCCCGATGAAACTCACTGCACTATCGCAGCACGACCCATAAGGACACCGCCGACGCCGCAAGCGTGATGCACGAAGCCGCTATATTCAGCAAAGCGATTCGCTGCGCATCCTTGAGCTGGTCAGCCAGTCTGCCCAGCATTAGATCGACTTCGGCACGCACGCTAGCGGCCGTGCTTTTCGCATTTTCCTGCATCGCCTTGTTCATCGCGTCCTTGCTAGCGGCCAAGGCCGCGTTTAGGACGCGTTCGGCCTTGTCTTTGGCATCAATCCCCCAGCGCAGCGCCAAAGCTTCCAGCTCTTCCTTGTACTGATCGAGCTGGGCTTGCTGCGCTTTCGAGCTGTCTTGCATCAGCCGGTTGTTGATTGTTTGCATGACCAGGATCGGGTCATCACGTGAGACGGCAATGCCGTGCTTGGCGGCAATTTCCTTGATGAGTTCTTCCACCTCTACCTCTACCTCTACCAATACCTCTGCCTGGTCAGCCATCACAGCACCGCCGCGCTATCGAGCTGGCCAAAGAGCTGGCCTTTGACGATCTTCAGGCGCTGCCGGGTCATGATCGTGAGCGAGCCCATCGCCAGCGCCTCATCAAACGTCAAGCGCTCTTGCAGCATGTCGCTTAGGTCGCGGCCGTAGGTCTCTATCTTGAGGCTGGGAATCGAGACGATGGCCGAGACGCGGTCCTTGTTGGCAGTGTACGCCTTGAGCTGCTCAAAGCCCTTGCCCTCATGCTCAATCGGGCCCCAATAGGGGTTGAGCCACACCACAAAAATCGCTTCCGCGGGGAACTGGCTCACGAGCTGGGAAAAGCCGCTCACGGTATCAAGCAGCGCCTGGCCCCCTGTGACGACGGTGTGCACGAGCAGTTCATGCCCCATGTCGGCGAGGAGCGCCGGCACCTGATTGCTGATGAGGTAGTGCGAGAGCGGCACAAATGAGCTGGCTCCGTTGTCGATGATGACATCATCCTTTGAGGGCGCCACCAGTTCGACTAAGGTGTCGAAGTTGCGCGGGTTGATTTCGTCGCCTTCCATAATTTGAAGGCGCTTGACGCCCAGGGCTTTGTATCCGGCGAACGTTGCGTTCACTGGATCGGTGTCGATGCATAGCGGTGTTTGCCCTTTGCTCGCCTTGTACTGTGCCAGGGTAGCGGCAATGAAGGATTTGCCCACGCCGCCCTTGCCTTGCAGGATCAGGTGAATTTTGGCCATTACAGTAAGTCCTCCTTTTTCGGTTGAGAGTCAAATGTGAAGCCGGCCAGGGGAACTGGTGGCGCTGGCTTTACAGAGGAATGCAGTCTTGAGGCGGCGGCCCTGCCGGTAGCGGGAGAACTCGGCGGATCGGGTGGACGGCTGGACGACAAGTCGCCTGCTGCAGGAGCCCGGCTTTTGATGTGCCGGCGTACGTGCTTCACAAAGGTTTCGTATCGGTACGGTATCTTGGCCTTGTCGTGCAAATGCTCCCAGATCGTCAGGAGCGAGTAGCCCGCATCCATGGCTGCTTGCACATCGCTCTTGAGAGCCAGGAACGCCACCAGGTTCTTGTCCTGGCGTGCCCTGGATGCCTCGCGTTTTTTTACCCATTCGGCCAGCTCTTGCGGGAAGGTCTTTGGCATTGTTGAGTTTCCGTGTCGTTCCTATTACTTCTATTGCGCGCAATACCAGCACTGCGTTAGATCGCTAAAAGAGCGCTAAAAGAGCACTTAAAGTGCGCTGAAACAGCGCGATAAGTCTCGATGACATTCATCCTACGACATTCTCATTATATCCGTGTACGTTTGGCACTCTTATAGCGGATAAATGCGGTTCTTTGGTGTATGCTTTTGCTGGTGTTTTGAACGCCGAAAGGCGGGCAGGATAGGTGAAGTTAGCTAACCGGCAAGCCGTTTATCTAGCTTCACTCCCCCTTATTCGCACTTCGTGCTCAACGGGGATTCCTGCTCTGCGAGGCCGACGGCTGCCGCCGCCTTTGCGCGCAGCCTTATCGCTGCAAGAAAGAGAGCCAGGAAGTGCAAAAGAAAAAAGCAACCGAAGTGCCGCAAAGTCCTACCCGCAAGGCAGGCCGGCACCTTCGCGTGCCAGTATTGCCGGATGAGGAAGCGCAAATCAAAGAACTGGCCGCCTCGACCGGGTTGTCTGTTGCGAGCTACCTGCGCAACGTAGGCATGGGATATCAGGCGCGAAGCATCCTGGACAACCAGCGAGTCGAAGAACTCGCCCGGATCAACGGCGACCTTGGCCGACTCGGCGGGCTTTTGAAGCTGTGGCTCATCGATGACGTGCGAACGCGGCATTTTGGCGGCGCAACCCTCCTGGCCGTTCTGTCAAAGATCGAAGACACACAAGACCGTATGCAGGAGGTGATGAAGGAGGTCGTCACGCCAAGAGTAAAGCGATGAGATTTTTAGCTGCTAAAAATTACA
>JAODMS010000245.1 GCA_025464925.1 Arthrobacter sp. | reverse complement strand
GTCGGCGAGGGACTCCGGATCCGCCACCCTCACGCCGTCGAGCCCGAGCAGGCGCGCATGCGCCGCGAAATCGACGTCGGGCAGGGCCTGGCTGTCCTCGAAGCGGGGTTCGCCCTCCATCTCCCGCTGCTCCCAGGAGACCTCCGCGAGGTCCCGGTTGGAGAAGACGCACACCACGAAGCGGGGATCGGCCCAGTCGCGCCACAGCTTGGCGACGGTCACGAGTTCTGCGAGCCCTGCCATCTGCATCGCGCCGTCCCCTGCGAGGACGACGACGGGACGGCCGGGGCGGGCGAGCTTCGCGGCGATGCCGTAGGGGACGCCCGCGCCCATGCACCCGAGCGTGCTCGACAGGTGGGCAGGAACGCCCCGGGGTAGCCGGAGCTGCCGCGCGTACCAGTACACGCAGCTTCCGACGTCGACGGCGACCTGCGCATCCGCCGGCAGGATCGCGTTGAGCTCATGGACGACGCGCTCGGGATTCACGGGCTCGGCCGGAGTCATGGCGCGCTCGGTGGACACCCGGTCCCATCGGCGCACCTGCTCCTCGACCTCCTCGCGCCACGCGTGGTCCTGCTGGCTGTGCAGCAGGACGAGCAGTGAGGAGAGAGTCTCCGCGGCGTCGCCATGCAGTGCCACCTCCACCGGATACCGGTTGCCGATGGCCTTGGGATCGATGTCGATCTGGACAGCGCGGGCCTGCCCCGGCGCCGGGTAGTACTCGGTCCAGGGGTCGTTCGAGCCGATGATCAGCAGGGTGTCGCAGTTGTCCATGAGGAAGGCACTCGCCGTCGTGCCCAGGTGGCCCATGGTTCCGGTCACGAAGGGACGCGACTCGTCGACATACGGCTTGCCGAGCAGGCTCGTCGTGATCCCGGCTCCCAGCCGGTCCGCGACAGCGAGCACTTCCTGCTGGGCGTGGGCGGCGCCCTGCCCGACGAGCAACGCGATCTTCCGTCCCGCGTTCAGGACGGCGGCGGCGTCGTGCAGGTCGGTCTCCCGGGGAGAGACGCACCCCATCGACCACACGGGCGACGACGGCACCACTCCATGCTCGTGCGGCGTCTCGGGGGCGGGCGCCTGCTGGACGTCGTGCGGGAGGATGACCACGGCGGGTGACCGCGTGGCCAGGGCGGCCTTGAAGGCCCGGTCGAGGACCATGGGCAACTGTTCCGGACTCGCCACCTGCTGGCGGAACTCCGACGCCACATCCTTGAACAGACTGAGGAGATCGATCTCCTGCTGATAGGCGGAGCCGAGCACGGTCTGGCTCTGCTG
This sequence comes from Arthrobacter sp., assembly GCA_025464925.1. The sequence goes on along the minus strand of JAODMS010000245.1, from coordinate 1,615 downwards.
CCCGATGACGGCGACGACGGGCACGCGGTCCATGCGCGCGTCGTACAGGCCATTGAGCAGGTGGACCGCTCCGGGTCCCTGGGTGGCCGTGACAACTCCCACTCCGCCGGTGTACTTGGCGTGTGCCACGGCCATGAAGGCCGCGGCCTCCTCGTGGCGCGCCTGGACGAAAGCCGGCGCCCCTGCCCGGCGCAGCGCACCGAGCAGGGGATTGATGCCGTCTCCGCTGTAGCCGAAGATCCGGTCCACGCGCCACGCGGTGAGGTGGCGGACGACGAAGTCGGCTACGGTGTCGGCAGTGTCCTCCGGCACTAGACCGCTGCCGGCACGTCGGGGCCCGTCGGCCAGCGCAGGAGGGCGGCGATGGGCTTCTGCTCGAGCGCCCCCGACGGGTACATGGAGACCTGCGCGTCGGTGAGGGCCGCAGCCCGGAGCAGGGCCGCAACGGCCGGTACGGGGCCGAGCACGCCGGCGCCCGCGGTGTCCGCTTCCGACGTCGCCACCCACGGCGCCGCGTCGAGCGCCAGGAGCGTCTCGTCGTCCCAGGCCGTGGTCTCGAGGAGCAGGGATTCGACCTGCGCCTGCTGCAAGGCGGTGATGACCGCACCGCGACCGACAGCGGATGTGCGGGTGCCCTGGCCCTCCTTCTCGGCCAGGCGCTCCAGCAGGGCGTGCTGGCGATCGGCCATGGTGCGGGCCACCAGTTGCTGGACCTGCTCGAGGAAAATCTCCTCGTCCGCTCCGTCCGCGCGCGTGTTGGACTCGATGATGGCGAGCTTCGCGCGCGACTCCTGCGACACCTCGTCGTGGACGAGCTGGCGGGCACGGATGTCGCCGGCGACGACGATGAGCTGGGCGTCGTGCTCTGCAGAGATGCGGTCGATCTCCGATGCCACCTCGCGCGAGTTCATCTTCCAGACCTTCTCGGCATGCTGCTGCATGCGCCTGTGCGCCCAGCCTCCGCTGCCGAGTTTGCGGGTGTGGTCGGTGTCCCCTTCGATCACGGAATCGGGCTCGCCCGACGTGATGTGGGCCTCGTCCCCATTGGCGTAGCGCAGGTACACCTCACCGCCGTGGTGCCCCACCTCGGCGACGATGTATGCGAAGTCCTCGGGCGTGTGCCGGACGAGAGGCGTGAGGTCGGGGATGGGCCCTGTCTCCGTCACGGTGAGCCCGACCAGGTTGCCCGGCAGGAACTCGTTGATGACCGCCTGGCCGTTGTTCACGAGCAGGTAGCGGGTCACGGGATCGGGCAGCCCCTTGGCTGTCGTGCCGAGGGCGGCGACGGCGGCCTCGACATCCTGCTCCGGGGCGCCGGCGTCCTTCATCTCCTGGGCGATGCTGCGCGGAAGGATCTCGTCGTTCGCCAGCCCGTCCACCGTGCCGGTGCTGCCCTCGACATAGATGGTGGTCCATGGGCCGGGCAGTTCGAACAGATGGGCGTGGTCTTTGAGTAGGTGCGTCACGAAGATCCCCTGTCATGTCAGTGGTGGTGGCCTCCGGTGAGGACCACCCACCGGAGATACTAAGGACACTTATGGTCTACCACCCCCGCCCCGCGGCTGAGAAGGATTCCTGGGTGCTCTGCGGGGCTTGAAAATCGCTCGGCAGGCGT
>JAODMS010000119.1 GCA_025464925.1 Arthrobacter sp. | reverse complement strand
TCGCTGCCACGGAAGGTGGAAGCCAGGCGGCGGATCCTTTTCGCCGGCACGGGCTGGCTGAACTTCTCCGCCGTGGTCAGGTCCATGACGTCCTTGAGGTGCAGGTACCCCGTGGGGACTCCCGCTTCATCGGTCAGGATGTAGCGGGAGTACCCGTGCTCGGCCACGGCCCGCTGAATGTCGGCCGGCGTTGAGGAGACGGGCAAGAGCACCATTTCACGGATCGGTACTTCCACATCTGCCACTGTCTTAGTAGTGAACTCGAAGGCCGCGCTCAGGGTTCCGCTGGTGTCGGTCAGGACCCCGTCCCGGGTAGATTGCTCCACAATGTTTGCCACCTCATCCAGCGTGTAGGCGCTGGTGGCCTCATCCTTGGGCTCCACCTTGAACAGCCGCAGGATCGAGTTGGCGATCCCGTTCAGCGTCCAGATCACCGGCTTGACCACCCGGGACACCATGACCAGCGGAGGAGCCAGGATCAGCGCCGCGCGGGTAGGAACGGAGAAGGAGATGTTCTTGGGCACCATCTCGCCCAGGACCACGTGCAGGAAGGTGACCAGTAGCAGGGCAGTGACGAAGGCAATGATGCTGATCGCTTCGTAGGAGAGGGACGTCAGGCCCAGCGGGATTTCCAGCAGGTGGTGGATGGCAGGTTCGGAGACGTTCAGGATCACCAGGGAACAGACGGTGATGCCCAGCTGGCTGGTGGCCAGCATCAGTGTGGCGTGCTCCATGGCCCACAGCGTGGTCTTGGCTGCCTTGCTGCCGGCCTCGGCCTTGGGCTCGATCTGGGAGCGCCGGGCCGAAATCACAGCGAACTCGGCGCCGACGAAAAAGGCGTTGACCACCAGAAGCACCACCAGCCAGATGATGCCGGGAAGATATTCACTCATGGGTCAGCTCCTGCGTCAGGTCATCAATGATGCGGTCATGCGCACTCTTGGGCGTTTCCTGTGATCCGTCAGGAGTGAAGCGGATCCGCTCCACGTGCGTACCCAGGACGCGCTCCACTCGGAGCGTCCCGCCGTCGAGCTGGACCTCATCGCCCAGTTCCGGGATGCGGTCCAGCTGGTCTGTGACGAAGCCGGCAATGGTGTCGTACTCCTCCCCGTCGGGGACCGTGATCCCGGTCCGGTCCAGCAGTTCGTCCGGGCGGAGCGAGGCGTCGAAGGTGATGGACCGCCCGGTTCGGACCACCCCGACCCGTGCTTTATCGTGTTCGTCTTCGAGTTCGCCGACTATTTCCTCGACCAGGTCTTCAAGGGTAACGATCCCGGCAGTGCCGCCATGCTCGTCGGAGACGATGGCCACCTGCAGGCCCTGCTTCCGGAGCAAGACCAGCAGTGAGTCGACGCCCATGGATTCGGGGACACGCAGCGGGTCGATCATCAGGTCCGCCGCGGTGACGGTCACCCGGTCGTCCAGTGCGACGGCGAAGGCCTGCTTGACGTGCAGGACACCCAACACGTCATCGCGGTCCCGGCCGATGACCGGGAACCGTGAGTACCCGGTCGCGGTCGCCAGGGCAACGATCTGCTCTGCCGTGTCCTCCGTCCCCACGGTTGTCATCCGCACCCGAGGCGTCATGACATCAGCGGCCGAGTGTTCGGAAAACCGCAGGGTCCGGTGCAGCAGGACCGCGTGATCCCGGTCCAGCACACCTTCCAGAGCCGAGCGACGCACCAGCGAGCTGAGCTCTTCAGCGCTGCGCGCCCCCGAAAGTTCCTCTTTCGGTTCAATCCCGAAAGACCTGATGATGCTGTTGGCGGTGTTGTTGAACAGCAGAATCACCGGTTTGAACACGGTGGTGAACGCCGTCTGGAAGGGAACGACCACCTTGGCGGTGGCCAGAGGCAGGGCTAGGGCGAAGTTCTTTGGGACAAGTTCGCCGATCACCATCGAGAAGATGGTGGCGAGGAAGATCCCGGCCACGGCTCCGACCCCGGGAACCAGCCCTTCGGGCAGGCCCACCGAGAGCAACGGGCCGCGCAGCAATCTGCTGATCGCCGGCTCGAAGGTGTAGCCGGTCAGCAGCGTGGTCAGAGTGATGCCCAGTTGCGCGCCTGACAGGTGCGTCGAAGTAATCTTCAGAGCTTTGATGGTGGGCGCCAGACGCTTTTCGCCGCGTTCATGGCGGGCTTCCAAGTCGCTGCGGTCAAGATTGACCAGCGCGAACTCCGAAGCGACAAAAAATCCGGTACCGACCGTGAGGACAAGGCCGATACCGAGCATGAGCAACTCATACATTCGGGCGCCCCTCTCCCGTGATAGCCGGCTTACCGGTCAGAAAGTCGAGGGGCTCGGGCGTATGTGAAGGAGGGTCATCCATAGTCCTTCAATCCTACAGAACGCGTTCCCGCACACAGCAGACACATCGGCTGCCAGCTCCTGCCCCCTGTCTTGAAAGGCTAGGGTTTCGAGGCGCAGAGGTTTCAAGACACCTAATGGACTAGCTGAAGGAGCCGGCCGCCCCTCAGACGGATCCTTATCCGGACGGATCGGCTGCGGTGAAAAACAGGATCCGGCAGGAACTTCACGATCGCCTCGGAACACAGCGCCACGAGATCCTTGGGTGGCCCGAAGCCCGTGCTTATCCGACGTCGGGCACTCAGCGCCTGGTCTTGTACCTGGTCAGGACCACACCGTCCGGAAACGTCCGGGTCTCCACCAGGCTCAGGTTCACCCAGTTGTCCAGGGGTGTGAAGAATGGCGTGCCGCCGCCCACCAGGACCGGATGGGTGACAATCGCGTACTCGTCGATCAGCCCGGCCCGCATGGCCGCCGCGGCGAGTGTGGCACCGCCGATGTCCATGGAGCCGCCGTCGTCGGCCTTGAGCCGGGTGATCTCGGTGACCGCGTCGCCCGTGACCAGGCGGGTGTTCCAGTCGACCGAGCTTGTCGTCGAGGAGAACACCGTTTTCGGCATGTCCCGCCAGCGGTGGGCGAACTCGATCTGCGCCGGTGTGGCGCCAGGCTGCTGGTCGGCGGTCGGCCAGTGGGAGCTCATCGTCTCCCACAGTTTGCGCCCGTACAGCGCTAGGCCCGTCGCCCCCACCCGGTCGGACCACCATTGGAACAGCTCGTCGCTCGGTACGCTCCAGCCGAGGTCGTCGCCGGGCGCGGCGATGTAGCCGTCCAGGCTCAGGTTCATGCCGAAGGTCAGTTTGCGCATGGCGTCAGTCTCCCGTGAGTCGGTATTCGTTGTACAGACCAGCGGTTGACGGAGGTAAACTCGGCCTCATGCTTTCTACGCGCCGATTTACTTGCCCCCGACCGGTTTCCGGTCGCGAGGGCTTACTGGCGCGCGCCTAGGTCCTGGCGCCGGATCTGAGTCGGGGGAGGAAACCACCACTCATATCCAAACCAAGGACACCATGCCCAATTACCTCAGCCCCAATGAACTCCATGACGCCCTGAGCATCCGGGACCTCTCAGATCCCCGCAGCGGTCCCCATGCAATGCAGGCGCTCCTACAAAGTGTCACTAATGCGCTCCGCAGCCGATGGGAGGTGCCGGAACGGATTATCCGCCACAGCCCCCTGGTCAGCGTGGTCGACAACTACGACCACCTCGGCTTCAAGGCATCAGACGTGACGCGGGATCAAAGATACTCCCGCTATATCAGCCCAACGGTCATGCTGCGCAGTCACACCTCCGCCTCCATCCCGTCGCTGCTCCGAGCCCTGGACCCCGGGGAATCCTCGGACGAGCTCTGGGCCATCCCGGGCCTGGTCTACCGGCGCGATTCCATCGACCGCACCCATGTGGGAACGCCGCACCAGGTCGACCTGTGGCGCGTCAGCTCGCGGGCAAACCTCGACGCCGGTGACCTTCAAGACATGATCGCGTCCCTGGTACAAGCCGTGCTTCCCGCTGCCCAGTGGCGCGCCGTCCCTGCCGTCCACCCCTACACCGAGCAAGGCTTACAGGTCGATGTCCTCATGGACGGGGAATGGCTCGAACTCGCCGAATGCGGTCTCATGGCCGCGCACCTGTTCTCACAAGCTGATCTGGATCCCACCAAGTGGTCCGGACTCGCCCTTGGAATGGGCTTGGACCGCAACCTGATGCTGCGTAAAGGCATCCCCGACATCAGGTTGCTCCGGTCAACGGACAAGCGCATCGAACAGCAAATGATGGACCTGGCGCCGTGGCAGCCGGTCTCCCAACTGCCACCCATCCGACGGGACATATCAATCGTCGTTCCCGCGGACATGGACGCGGAAGTATTAGGGGATCGAGTCCGAACAGCATTGAACGGGCAAGCAGCCGACCTAGAAAGCGTCGAACTGCTGGCCCTCACTCCCCACGCGGAGCTTCCGGTGTCAGCCCAGGAGCGGCTCAAGATCCGCGAAGGACAGGCCAACCAGATCCGCGACGATGTCTACCTGGCCCTGCACGAAGGGCCTGTAAGGGAGCTCATCGTCGGATAGAGATCTTTTGTCCGGGTGCCGGCAGCACATGCTCGTGCTGCCGGCACCTCACAAGCTAGCCAGGCCGTCTCAAAACCCTTGGGATACGAGACGTCTCATCCTCCGCGCAGGAGACCCGAGGGCGGCAACCAAAGTTTCCCTAGAACTCGTGCAATTTCCTGGTGTCGGTAGTTCTCATAACTACGTCTCGAAACCCTTCTGTTTAACCTGGGCAAGTTCAGGTGGTGAGTGCAACACCCTGAATTCTGTGGGGTGTCGTCGATGGGCAGACCGTGGTCGCCGTTGAGTGTTCGTTTAGCGTTCTGGGAAGGTCTGGATGCCGGGCTGGCGGTAGCC
>JAODMS010000104.1 GCA_025464925.1 Arthrobacter sp. | reverse complement strand
GCTTCCTGGGAGATGCCGGTGTTGGCGCCGGGCTGCAGGAGCACGCCCAGGCCGATGCCGATCAGCACGGCGATCAGGGACGTGATCGCGAACCAGAGCAGCGTGTTCCAGGCCAGCCGGGCGGCGTTGGAGACCGCGCGCAGGTTCGAAATGGAGCTGACGACGGCGGTGAAGATAAGGGGGACCACTGCAGTCTGCAGCAGCGAGACGTAGCTCGAGCCGATGGTCTGCAGCGTCGTGCCGAGGGCGTTGGGGCTCGCCTTGGTGCTGCCCGTGTACTTGGCCAGAAGGCCCAGCCCCAGGCCCACGATCAGGGCGGCGATGATCTGGAAGCCGAACGAGCCGGCCCATCGGGGCAGCCGGAAACCGGTCTCTCCCGCGGAGGAGGGGGTGCTTGTCTGAGTGCTCACTCGAATACGCTAGGGCTGTTCCTTCTACCACGGCGAAAGCATGTTGAGAAATGTTACGGCTTAATAATTCACCTTCGGCCCCAACATCCGCGGAATGTAGGGCTCATCTGAGGGTATTGTGAAGTTATTCCCTGCCGGGCTGTGGCGATTGTCTCCGCGTCTGCCGGGATCTGCCGAAAGACGTCCCTGGCCGGATCAGCCGAGCAGGGCGCGCTTGAGGGTGTCCAGCCCCACGGAGCCGATGTTCAGGGCCTTGGTGTGGAAAGCCTTGAGGTCGAAGCCGGGGCGCGATTCCAGCTCCGCACGGATCTGCTCCCAAAGGCGCTGGCCCACCTTGTAGGAGGGCGCCTGTCCCGGCCAGCCGAGGTAGCGGATGAACTCGAACTTCAGCTGCCCCTCGCTCATGGGCAGGTTGGCCTTGAGGAACCTAAGGCCCTGATCGGGGGTCCAGATGCCCGAACCCCAGCGCTCCGGGACCTCAAGCTCCAGGTGCACGCCGATGTCGAACACGACTCGGGCCGCCCGCATGCGCTGCATGTCGAGCATGCCCATGTGGTCGCCCGGATCCTTGAGGTAGCCCAGTTCCTGCATGAGTTTTTCCGCGTAGAGCGCCCAGCCTTCGCCGTGGCCTGACGTCCAGGACACATTGCGGCGCCACTTGTTGAGCAGTTCCCGGCGGTAGATGGCGGTGCCAATCTGCAGGTGGTGGCCGGGCACGCCTTCGTGGAACACCGTGGTTGTCTCGGCCCACGTCGTGAAGGTATCCTCGCCGGCCGGCACGGACCACCACATCCGGCCCGGGCGCTTGAAGTCCTCGGACGGCGCGGTGTAATAGACACCGCCCTCATCGGTCGGGGCGATCCGACACTCGAGGGTCTTCATGACATCCGGAATCTCGAAATGGACGCCGGCGAGCTCTGCCACGGCCTTGTCGGAGAGCTCCTGCATCCACGCCTTCAGGGCGTCGGTGCTCCGGATCTGGCGCGCGGGATCGTTGTTCAGGATCTCCTTGGCCTCGGCAATGGTGGCACCGGGCCGGATCTCGGCGGCAACCTCTTCCTGTTCGGCGATGATGCGCTCGAGTTCCTGCACGCCCCAGGCGTAGGTCTCCTCAAGGTCCACCGTGGCACCCAGGAACTGACGCGAGGCCAGGGCATACCGTTCACGACCCACGGCATCCTTTTCCGGGGCAACGGGCAGCAGCTCGGTCTCCAGGAAGCCGGCCAGTCTCGAGTAGGCCACGCGGGCGGCGGCGGCGCCGTCGTCGAGCTTGGACTGCAGCTCCGCCGGCAGCGGCCCCTCGGCGGTGCGGGCCCCGGCAGCGAGTTTCGCGAAGAAGCCGTCCTCGGCGGCGTACTTGGTGATCTGTTCAATGACAATCGAGACCTGGCGGGCGGCGGACACCTTGCCGTCCGCCTTGGCGGCGCGCAGCGACTCGATGTAGCCGTCGACGGCGCCCGGGACGTTGTGCGCACGGCCGGCAACATGGTCCCATTGCTCGGCGGTGTCCGTGGGCATGAGATCAAAGATGGCGCGGATGTTCTGGGCGGGAGAGTCGATATTGTTCAGTTCGGCCGTGTCCCAGCCGGAGGCATGGATTTCCAGCTGCAGGCCCAGGCGCTCGCGCATGGCGTCAAGGGTGACGGCGTCGACGTCGTCAGCCGGCTGCCGGCCGTCCAGGGCAGCGAGGGTTTCGCGCGCGGCGGCAGCGAAGGCCTCGTGGCCGGCGGGGGAGTAGTCCGGGTATTCGGTCTCGTGGCCGGGCAGGCCGAGCTCCGTGGCAAAGCTCGGATTGAGGCGGATGAGGGTGTCCGTGTAGGCATCGGCGACGGCGTCGATGCCCGTTTGCGGGCGCGCGGGAACGTTGGCTGCGGCGGCAGTGGTGTCGGTAGTCACCCGACGAGACTAGCCGGGCCACGGCGGCTACGAAAGGGTTACCGGACGTTGTCCTGGAGGCGGGCTGCTCAGCCGAGGCTGCGCCGCCAGGCATCCGGGCCCGGCTGGGGCGCCAGCCGCAGCTGCTGGCGGCGGACCCAGTGCCGGACGCCGGGCTTTTCACGTGCTGCCGGTTCGGCGCTGCCCAGGGACAACACGACGGCCGTCAGCGCCGCCAGCTCTTCGGCCGTCGGCTCGCCCTTGGCCACGGAGAGCAGTGCCTCCGGCTCAATGGGGATCACAGCGGGATGTTCCCGTGCTTCTTGGCGGGCAGGCTTGCCCGCTTGTCCCGCAGCGCCCGCAGGCCCTTGATGATCTGCACCCGGGTCTCGGAAGGGGCGATGACGGCGTCGACGTAGCCAAGCTGGGCCGCCTGGTACGGGTTGAGCAGCTCTTCCTCGTACTGGCGGACGACCTCGGCGCGCTTGGCCTCGACGTCGCCGTCGGCCGCCGAAACCGCGGCGAGTTCGCGGCGGTACAGGATGTTGACCGCGCCCTGGGCACCCATGACGCCGATCTGCGCGGTGGGCCAGGCGAGGTTGAGGTCTGCGCCGAGCTTCTTGGAGCCCATCACGATGTACGCTCCGCCGTAGGCCTTGCGGGTGATGACGGTCAGCTTCGGGACAGTGGCCTCGGCGTAGGCGTAGAGCAGTTTGGCGCCGCGGCGGATGATGCCCTGGAACTCCTGGTCCTTGCCCGGCAGGAAGCCCGGCACGTCCACCAGCGTGATGATGGGGATGTTGAAGGCGTCGCAGTGCCGCACAAAGCGGGCGGCCTTCTCCGAGGCGGAAATGTCCAGGGTGCCGGCGAACTGCATGGGCTGGTTGGCCACGATCCCCACGGTGTGGCCCTCGACCCGGCCATAACCGATGGTCACGTTCGGGGCGTAGAGGGACTGCATCTCCAGGAAGTGCGCGTCATCGACGATCTGCTCGATGACTTTGCGCATGTCGTAGGGCTGGTTGGCGGAGTCCGGGATGAGCGTGTCGAGGGCGAGGTCATCGTCGTCGAGCTCCAGCTCCTGCTGGTGGTCCAGCACGGGGGCCTCGGCAAGATTGTTGGAGGGCAGGAAGTCCAGCAGTTCGCGGACAAACTCGATGGCGTCGGCTTCGTCGGAGGCGAGGTAGGTGGAAGTGCCGGTGGTGGCGTTGTGCTGGCGCGCACCGCCGAGGGTTTCCATGTCGACGTCTTCACCGGTGACGGTCTTGATGACGTCGGGGCCCGTGATGAACATGTGCGAGGTCTTGTCCACCATGACCACATAGTCCGTCAGGGCGGGGGAATAGGCCGCGCCGCCGGCGGAGGGGCCCATGATGAGGGAGATCTGCGGGACGACGCCGGAGGCATGGACGTTGTTGCGGAAGATGTCCGCAAACATGGCCAGCGAGGCGACGCCTTCCTGGATGCGGGCGCCGCCGCCGTCCAGGATGCCGACCACGGGGCAGCCGTTGCGCAGCGCGAATTCCTGGACCTTGACGATCTTCTCGCCGTTGACCTGGCTCAACGAGCCGCCGTAGACGGAAAAGTCCTGGCTGTAGACCGCCACCGGCCGGCTGTCGACGGTGCCGTAGCCGGAGACCAGGCCGTCACCGAGCGGCTTCTTCTTCTCCATGCCGAAAGCCGTGGAACGGTGCACGGCCAGCGCATCGAATTCGACGAACGAGCCGGCGTCGAGCAGCAGCGCGATGCGCTCGCGGGCGGTGTTCTTGCCGCGCGCATGCTGCTTCTCGATCGCCTCCGGGCCGGAGGGCTGCTCAGCACGGGCCTGGCGGTCGCGGAAGTCGGCAATCTTTCCCGCGGTCGTGGTCAGATCGTGGCTCATCAAGTGTCTCCGGCTCTGTAGCTGATAGTCGCTGGCCCTGTCCTGCATGGGGATTTAAGTAGATTCCGCACAAAGGCAGGGCCCTGATGGCAAGTCTAGTGAGGCTGTCGGTCCATGCCGCTGTAGAAAACCTACAATTTTCCGCCCTTCCCTCACCCGGACCAACATGTTACTCGCCAGTAACATGAGTCGGCTAGAGTGTGCTCATGACTTCAAGCAATGACGCTTCGGGCGCCGCCGCAGGGCCGTACCAGGCTGCCGGTTCCCTCAAGGGCCGCACGATCCTTATCTCCGGGGGCAGCCGCGGCATAGGCCTGGCCATCGCCACCCGGGCGGCGCGGGACGGAGCCAACATTGTGCTGATGGCCAAAACCGGCCAGCCCCACGCCAAGCTCGAAGGCACGGTCTATTCCGCTGCCGAACAGATCGAGGCGGCCGGCGGGCAGGCCCTGCCGCTGGTCGGCGACGTTCGCAAGAACGGCGACGTCGCCGGCGCGGTTGCTGCCGCCGTCCAGCGTTTCGGCGGTATCGACATAGTCATCAACAACGCCTCGGCGATCGATTTGTCCAAGACCGACGACGTGGACATGAAGCGCTACGACCTCATGCAGGACATCAACGTCCGCGGCACCTTCCTGCTCTCCAAGCTCGCGCTTCCGGCGCTGCGCGAATCCAATGGGGGGCACATCCTGACCCTGTCCCCGCCGCTGAACCTGGACCCCAAATGGGCCGGCAGGCATCTGGCTTACACCCTGGCGAAGTACGGCATGAGCCTGACTACCCTGGGGCTTGCCGAGGAGCTCAAGGCTGATGGCATCAGGGTGAACTCGCTCTGGCCCTGCACCCTGATCGACACCGCAGCCATCCGCAACATGCCCGGCGGGGACATGATCGTTCTGGGTGCCCGCGGCCCCGACATCATGGCCGATGCCGCCCACGCCGTGCTGACCGGCAGCAATGCCGTCCCGGATTCCGGCGGCCTGAGCGGCAACTTCTATACCGATGAGCAGGTGCTGGCGGCGGCCGGTGTCACGGACTTCTCTTCGTACAGCCTCGCCCCGGAGGACCGGCTGGTACCCGACATATTCCTTTGAGTTTCCGCCGGATTTAGCCGCCGCGGCGCCTGGGCCGGAGCCGCGGCGGCCGTGACTCGGTAGGATTCAAGCATGGAAGCCGCGCAGGAAACCCCGGACCGTCCGCCCCTGGACCTGAATGCCCTGCGCGAGGAGGCCTTCCTTTCGGCCAACGGCATTCCGCAGCTCACCGTGGTGGAGTCAACCGGTTCCACCAACGCGGATCTGCTGCGCGGTGTGACCGAGGACCCCCGCGCCTGGCCGGACCTGTCCGTGCTCACCGCCGAATACCAGAGCGCCGCCCGGGGCCGGCTGGAGCGCCGCTGGGAAGCCCCCGCCCGCAGCTCAGTGTCCGTCTCGATGGTGCTCCGCCCGGTCAACGCCGAGGGCCGCCCGTTGCCGACCCAGAGCTACTCGTGGCTTTCGCTGCTCGCGGCGCTTGCGCTCCGTGAAGCGCTGCTGGAAACGGCGGCCGTCCCCGCCGAACTCAAGTGGCCCAATGATGTCCTGGTGCGCGGCCGGAAAATCGCCGGAATCCTCGCGCAGCTTGGACCGCTGGGCGAGGGTGCGGCGCCGCCCGTTGTGCTTGGCACCGGGCTGAACGTCACCCTTACGGAGGCCGAGCTGCCGGTCCCCACCGCCACGTCGGTGCTGCTGGAGGGCTCCGCCACTGTGGACCGGACAACGCTCCTGAAGAGCTATCTCTCCCGCTTCGCCACGCTTTACCGGGGCTTTTGCAACGCCGACGGCGACCCCACCGCCGGCCTGGCGGGCGGGCCCTCGCTGCACAAGCGCGTGGAGGCCGTTCTCACCACCCTCGGCAGGCAGGTCCGCGCCCAGCTCCCCGGGGACCACGAAATCATCGGCCATGCCTCCCGGCTGGACGACTACGGCTCCCTCATGGTGGTCGACTCCGCGGCACACGAGCATGTGGTGACGGCGGGGGACGTGGTGCATCTGCGCCCCTGGACTCCGTCCGGAACCGCCGGATCAGAAACCGGATCAGGCACTGGCAACACAGGTACCGGCGGCGCCGAAAGCGGATATGCGTAAAGAGCTCCTGCCGGGAGAGCAAGTGATTGTGGTGACCCGGCCCCAGCCCAGGACGCTGATTGTCCCGGCGCTGCTGTTCATCGTGGTTCCCGCGTTGGCCGCCTACGCCAGCGCCTGGATTGTGAAGGGCGGTGCCCGCAGGCTTTTCCCGCTGGTCACCAGGGAGTGGACGGTTTGGCTTGTCGGGGCGTGCGCGGCACTGGCGGCGTGGGTGCTGCTGGGCTACTGCCTCAAGAAGGTCATGACCTGGCATGCCACCCGCTATACCTTGACCAACCAGCGGATAGTTGCCCGTTACGGCATGTTACGGCGCCGCGACCAGCAGGTTTCCTTGGCAGCTGTCCGCAATGTCGTCGTTGACCAGTCGTTGCTCCAGCGCGTATTGCGCTCGGGGAATATATCCTTGGACACCGGGTACCCCGCCAGCACGGTGGTCCCCGACGTCCCGGAGGCCGTGACGTTCCGAAATTTCATCCTGGACGCCATCGATGACCTGCCCCGCGGGCAGGGTTTCGGGGCCGACGGCAGAATGCACCAGCCCGATGAGGCTTGGCCGCGGGAGACGAGAGAAGGTGGAAGAGATGAACGTTGAGCACGTCCGCCAGGAGACCGAGCCTATGGCCGAAGAGCCGTCCCAAATCCCCGACGCCGTCGTCGAGGCCACCACCCTTGAAGCAGCCGTGCTGGACACCGTCGACGAGGGCAGCGTCGGTGCCCTCTCGGAGGAAGAGACCTCCCGCGAGGCCGCGGAAGGTGCACCGCTTGATGCAACCGGCGGAGCGCCGTCCACCGGCACCGTCTCCGCCGAACGCGTCGCCGCCAAGGCCTTGGAGACGCGGCTGCTGGGCGGGGAGCGCAAACTCCGCCGCCGTGAGGTCGCCGCCGGGGCGGGGCTCTCGCTCCTGTCCGCACGGAAGCTCTGGCGGGCCCTGGGCTTTCCCAACCTGGGCGATGAAGATGTCGCCTTTACCGAACGGGACCAGGCCGCGCTGTCCACCATCGTCGACCTGGTCCGGACCGGAAAGCTGACCGAGGAAGCCGCCATTTCGATCACCCGCGCCGTCGGCCAGATGACGGACCGGATGGTGGTGTGGCAGATCGAAGCACTCGTCGAGGACATGGTCCAGAAGCAGGGCCTGACCGATGCCGGGGCCCGCAAGCGCCTCGTCAGCGAACTGCCGTCCCTCGTGGATGCGCTTGAGGAAATTCTGGTCTACTCATGGCGCCGCCAGCTCAACGCCGCCGTCCACCGACTCGCCGTGCGCGCCGAGGCCGGACTCCAGTCGAGCGAGGAGGGCCGCGAGGGAGACGAAGACGACGCGCCGCTGCCTCTGGCCCGCGCCGTCGGCTTCGCGGATCTGGTCTCCTACACGAGCCTGTCCCGGCGCATGAACGAGAAGACGCTTGCCCAGTTGGTGCAGCGCTTCGAGAACAAGTGTGCCGAGATCATCTCCGTCGGCGGCGGCCGACTGGTCAAGACGGTCGGCGACGAAGTCCTCTACATTGCGGAGACACCCGCGGCCGGAGCGGAGATCTCACTCGCGCTGTCCCAGGCCTTTTCGGAGGATGACATCCTGCCCGAAGCCAGGGTCGCCATGGTGTGGGGCCGCATCCTCTCCCGCCTGGGTGACATCTATGGGCCCACGGTGAACCTGGCCGCACGGCTCACCGCACTGGCGGACCCCGGAACGGTGCTGGTGGACTCGATGACGGCGGCGGCCCTGGAAGCTGACGAACGCTTCGTGCTGGTTCCGCGCCCCGCGGAGGACGTCCGTGGTTTCGGCGAAATCCAGCCGGTACAGCTCCTGCGCGGCAGCGGCCGCGGCCTGATCCTGGACTAACAGGCCCTGGTCTGATGCGTCGGAGTATGCCGGCGCGGACCCGGGACTGGGCCCGTGAGGCAGGCTTCTCAGATATATGGCCCATATGCGATAGTCGGACGGCGGTAACCTTCCCGCAAGGAACCGTGACCACCGTCTACTTCCGCGCGTGCTACCTCCACCAAGGACTGCCATGAATTCACAGCCAGACGCCGTCACTCCTGCTGCACGCCGGAATCCCGGTTTAAGTCTCCGCTGCGGCTACGGCACTGACCTCGGCCTTCGCCGTGAAACGAACGAGGATTCATTCATCGCAGCGGATCCCGTCTTCGCCGTGGCGGACGGCATGGGCGGCCACGAGGCAGGCGAGGTTGCCAGCGGCATCTGCGTCCGCACGCTCGCGCAGGTCCCCGAGCTGGCCGCGGGGGAGCGGACCGCCACCGCCGGCATCCTGCAGCAGAGCCTGGGCACGGCCGATGCGGGCATCCGGCAGGCCACCGGGTCACGGGCCGGGACGACGCTCTCCGGCGTGGTGGTAGTGGAGAAGCTGGGCGTCCCCTACTGGCTGGTCCTGAACGTCGGTGATTCGCGCACTTACCGGCTCAGCCAGGGAAGGTTCAGCCAGATCAGCGTTGACCACTCGGCGGTGCAGGAACTGGTGGACGCCGGCCAGATCACCCAGGCCGAGGCGGCGGTGCATCCGCGCCGGCATGTGGTGACGCGCGCCCTCGGCACCGGCGACGAGACGGGAGCCGACTTCTGGCTCCTGCCCATCGAGGAGGGCGACCGGATGCTGGTCTGCTCCGACGGGCTGAACGGGGAACTCAGCGATGACCACATCGCCGAGATCCTGGCCTCCGAGGCGGATCCCCAGGCGGCTGTTGACGAGCTGATCCAGGCTGCCCTGCGCAGCGGTGGCCGGGACAACGTCACCGCGATCGTGGTCGACGCGCAGGGCATCGGCAGGGACCAGTGGGGAATCGGCCGGGGGCAGGATCCCGCCCCTGCCTGACCGGACAATGTCGTCGATCTAGGGCAGGATAGGTCTGTGAGCACAGGGAAGACTGCAGCAGGAACTGATCAGCAAGCAACCGGGCAGCACACGAACGGTGCCCCGGCCCAAGAGCTGGTGCCCTCCGGGGATGTGCGCGACGAGTACGAAAACCTGGTTGAACAGGTCCGCAAGCACCGCTTTGCGTACTACCAGGAAGACGCGCCCGTCATCTCCGACGCCGAGTTCGACGAACTCTACGGCCGCCTGGAGACGCTGGAGGCCATGCACCCCGAACTCGTGTCCAACGATTCCCCCACCCAGGAGGTGGGCGGCGAGGTGTCCGCGGCGTTCGCCGCCGTCGAACACCTGCAGCGTATGTACAGCCTGGAGGATGTCTTCTCGCTCGAAGAGCTGGAGGCGTGGATCGCCAAGGCGGAAGCCAGCGTCGCCAAGCTCGGCAACGGCACGCCGGCGCCGTCGTGGCTGACCGAACTCAAAATCGATGGCCTGGCCGTCAACCTGCTCTACCGCGACGGCGTGCTGATCCGCGCGGCCACGCGCGGCGACGGCACCACGGGCGAGGACATCACCCACAACGTCCTGACCATCAGGGAGATCCCGCAGCAGCTCACCGGGGGAAACTTCCCGGCCGAGATGGAGGTCAGGGGAGAGGTCTTCATTCCCTCCCAGGCCTTCGCCGAGTTCAACGAGGCACTGATCGAGGCGGGCAAGGCGCCGCTGGCCAACCCCCGCAACGCCGCCGCCGGCTCGCTGCGCCAGAAGGACCCCGCGGAAACCGCCAAGCGTCCGCTGCGGATGTACGTGCACGGCATCGGCGCCCGGGAAGGGCTTGAGACGGGCAGCCAGTCGGAAACCTACCGGCAGCTCGCCGCCTGGGGACTCCCCACCAGCCCGTACTTCGAGGTCCTGGGCGGGCTGCAGGAGGTGCTGGATTTCGTCAAGCGCTACGGCGACAAGCGCCACAGCCTCACGCATGAGATTGACGGCATCGTGGTCAAAGTGGACGACTTCGCCACGCAGCGGGCGCTCGGCCACACCACCCGGGTACCGCGCTGGGCGGTCGCCTACAAATACCCGCCCGAGGAAGTCCACACCAAGCTGCTGGACATCGCGGTCAACGTGGGCCGCACCGGCCGCGTCACCCCCTACGGCGTGATGGAACCGGTCAAGGTGGCCGGCTCCACGGTGGAAATGGCCACCCTGCACAACCAGGAGGTCGTCAAGGCCAAGGGCGTGAAAATCGGCGACATCGTGGTGCTGCGCAAGGCCGGAGACGTCATTCCGGAGATCGTCGGGCCTGTGCTGGCCCTGCGGAACCAGCAGGATCCGCCGGTCCGGGACTTCGTCATGCCGACCGAATGCCCCGCCTGCGGCACGCCCCTGGCGCCGGGGAAGGAAGGGGACGTGGACATCCGCTGCCCCAACTCCCGCTCCTGCCCGGCGCAGCTGCGCGAACGCGTCTTCCACCTGGCCGGACGCGGCGCCTTCGACATCGAGGCCCTCGGCTGGGAAGCCGCGATCGCGCTGACCCAGCCGGCCGAGCCGGAAACGCCGCCGCTGACCACCGAGGCCACGCTTTTCGACCTTACCCGGGAGGACCTCGCCGGCGTCCGGGTACGGCGCGAAAAACGGTCCAAGGGCGTCGCCACGGGCGAGTATGAACTGGTGCCCTACTTCTTTTCCAAGGACACCGCCAAGACACCCTCCAAGCCGACGGCCAGCACCGAGAAGCTGTTCCGGGAGCTGGAAAAAGCCAAGACCCAGCCGCTCTGGCGTGTGCTGGTGGCGTTGTCCATCCGGCACGTCGGCCCGCGGGCCTCCCGCGCGCTGGCCACGTCCCTCGGGAGCATGGACGCCATCCGGCAGGCCTCCGAGGAGGAACTGGCCAGCGTGGACGGCGTCGGCCCGGTCATTGCCGCGGCGCTGAAGGAATGGTTCGACGAGGACTGGCACCGCGAGATCGTGGACCGCTGGGCGGCATCCGGAGTCCGGATGCAGGACGAACGCGACGAGTCCATGCCAAGGACGCTGGAAGGACTGACGATCGTGGTCACCGGCAGCCTGGAAGGCTTCAGCCGCGACGAGGCCAAGGAAGCCATCCTGGTCCGCGGCGGAAAAGCCGCCGGCTCGGTCTCGAAAAACACCAGCTATGTGGTGGCGGGGGAGAACGCGGGAACCAAACTGGACAAGGCCGAACAGCTCGGCGTTCCGGTCCTGGACGAGGACGGTTTCCGCGCCCTGCTGGCCAACGGCCCGGCCCCCGGACAGTCCGATGAGGAAGACCATCAGGAAGTGGCAGCCGAATGAGCGCGGATCCCACCGCCACCCCCGACGTGGCAGCGTTGCTGGAACTCGCCAAGGCGGCGGCTGCGGCCGGCGCGGCCGTCCTGGCCACCCGCAATGCGGGCGCCCTGGAGGTCAGCAACAAGGGCGATTCGGGGGACTGGGTGACTGCCTTCGACCTGGCAGCAGAGACCGCCGTCCGGGACGTTCTCAGCGCGGCGCGACCAAGGGACATCATCACCGGTGAGGAAAACGGCACCGTCCTGCCGGCGGAGCCGAGCGGCTACCGTTGGTCCATCGACCCCCTTGACGGCACCACCAACTTCATCCGCAACATCGTCTATTACGGCACGTCCGTGGCAGTTGCAGACTCCGCCGGCGTCTGGCTGGCCGGCGTCGTCAACGCCCCGGCGCTGGGCCGGACCTACTACGCCTCCCGCGGCCACGGGGCCTGGCTCGAGGAGAAGGGCCAGTTGACGCCACTCAACGGCCCCGTTCCCGGGCGCCCCGGGCAGATCCTGGCCACCGGCTTCAGCTACGATCCCGCCGTCCGGGCGGAACAGGCGTCCGGCCTGGCCGACCTCATGGACGGCTTCGCCGACGTGCGACGGATCGGGTCCGCGGCGCTGGACCTGTGCCTCGTGGCCGACGGCACCCACGACGCCTACGGCGAACGCGGACTCAACGAACACGACTTCGCCGCGGGAGCCCTGATCGCCGAAGAGGCCGGGTGCTGGGTCCGGCGTCCGCGCCTGACGAGCCCCCTGGCCGGCGGACCCTCCGACAATGAACGCCTGGCGGCCTGGACCTGTGCCGGCACGCTGGAGCTCTCCGGCAAGTTTCCGCTCTGAGCCGGCTCCGGGACCAGGCGTGCCGGGCCCGGAACTCCGCTGATAGTTCCATCACGGAAACCGCCCTTTCAAGCGAGGCCGGCCGCACCACCCGTAGCATGGACAGGTGCATCAGCAGATCATTATTCGCCCCGCCGTCCCTGCCGACTACGACGCCATCGCGCGGATCACCCGGGACGCCTACCTGGCCGCCGGCTACTTTGAGAGCGCCGAGCACCCCTACATGCTCCAGATCCAGGACGTGGCACAGCGGGCCGCGAAGGCCACCGTCTGGGTGGCGGAACGCGCGGGCCGGATCGTCGGCTCCGTGACCCTGGCCGTCGCGGGCGAGCCGTACGCCGATATCGCCCAAAGCGACGAACTGGAATTCCGCATGCTCGTAGTGGATCCGGCCGTCCAGCGCAGCGGCGCCGGCAAGGCCATGGTCCGGGCGATCATCGAACACGCCAGGTCACGGCCCGGGATTACAGCCGTTGCATTGACTACCGGCATGACCTGGGAAAGCGCCCACGGGCTGTACCGGAAGACAGGCTTCCAGCGCGTTCCCGAGCGCGACTGGCTGGTCCCGGACACCGACATCAAGCTGCTCGTGTACCGGCAGGACGTCTAGCACAGCCGGGCCGGCCGGGGCAACGGCTTGTCCGGCAGCTGGCGTAACCCGCCGGTGGCCGGGCCGCTCCGGTAGGGTCGTTATCAACGGAAGCATTTCGGCAACCGGCATTTTGGAGGTCCCTTGGCACCGCACATTCCCGAGTCCATCGACGGCAAGCTCCTTGGCATCTATCTGTCCGACCACCTGGCCGGTTCCACGGCAGGCCTAGGCCGGATCGAGCGCATGGCCAAGGACTATTCCGATACCCCGGTCTCTTCCGAACTCGACCACCTCTGCGGAGCAATCCGCCGGGAGCGGGAACTGCTGAAGAAACTGATGGATGACCTTGGTGTGCCGCAGCGCCCGCACCGCCAGGCGGCCGCCTGGCTGGTGGAACGCGCCGGCCGCCTCAAGCTCAACGGCCGCATCGTCCGCCGGTCTCCGATGACGATGGTCCTGGAGGCAGAGCTGATGCGGTCCGCGGTCATGGGCAAGCTCGGCCTCTGGCAGGTCTTGGAAGAGCTGGCGCCCGATCTCGGGCTCGACCCGGTCCCCTTGGCGGCACTGGCCCGCGACGGCCACGCACAGGTCGAGACCTTCAGCCGGGTCCACGAGCATGCGCGCCGAAACGCCTTCCGCAAGAACCGGGACATCGCCGCCTGACCGCCGCCCCGGCGCGGTGTAGCTGCCGTCCCGTCGCCGGCTAGAAGTTGTTCCGGCGCGGCCTAACGACCGGTTCCGGCGGGCAGCCCGTAGCGGTGTTCCGGCCGTCCGGTGCTGCCGTAGCGCAATTGGATGTCAACCGCGCCGTCGTCGGCGAGCGAGGACAGGTACCGCTGGGCGGTGGCCCGGGACACCCCCACCCGCGCGGCGACCTCGGCGGAGGAATACTGTTCGCCGGGCACCAGGGATTCCAGCACCGCCGCCTCCGTGGCGGAACGGGGCTTGGCGGAGGCCGTGACGTCGCCCGGGATGAGGGCCCGCTTGGCCCGCTCCACCGTGTCCTGGTCCGCCGCCCCCGGCTGCGCCAGGATCCGCCGGTAGCGGGCGTAGGAGCGCAGCTGCTGCGAGAGGGACTCGGCGGTGAACGGCTTCAGCAGGTAGCCCAGGGCCCCGCGCCGGAAGGCAAGCCGCAACGAGGCAGTGTCCGAGGCCGCGCTGAGGATCATCGTGTCCACATCCAGCTGGTGGAGCAGATCCAGCCCCGAGGCATCCGGCAGATAGACATCCAGCAGCACCAGGTCCGGGCGCAGGCTGTGGATGGCCTGCAGCGCCTGCGACGCCGAGCCGGCCGGCGGCAAGGCCAGGAAGCCCGCCACCGAATCCACATAGGCCGCGTGCAGCTTGGCGACGTGGAAGTCATCATCCACAATCAGCACCCTGAAATCCTCAGGCATCGTTGTTCCCTCGTGTTGAATCCGGCTGTTCCCCGGCGGCAGCATCGCCGGCGGGAACACCGCCGGCAGTGGTGCCGGGCAGCGTGGCGACGAACACCGCGCCGGGACCGCCGGGCGAGCCGGGTTCCAGCACGCGCACGTCCCCGCCGCGGCGGCGGGCCAGCTGGCGGGAAAGCGCCAGCCCCAGGCCCTGGCCGGCGCCGGTGCGGGCCGGCCGTTCCGCCGTCGTGAATCCCTCCGCGAACACCGCATCCGCGTCCGCCCCGGAACTAAGTCCGTCACCGGAATCCGCGACGACGATGTGCAGTGTTCCTCCACCGGCGCTTCCGGCGGCGCCGGGTTCGTCCAGCACCTCGACCTCGACCCAGCGCTCGGGAGCGGAGCCGGCGACGGCGGCGTTCACGGCGTTGTCAATCAGGTTGCCCAGAACCGTGGTGACCTCCTGCGGCTCCGCGACCTGGCCGCGGACCAGGGTTTCCGGACCCAGCCGCAGGGTCACGCCGCGCTCGTCCGCTTCCACGCCCTTGGCTCCCAGGAACGCCTGCAGATAGGGGTCCTGAAGCAGTTCCGCCTGGTCCACCGGAAACTTCAGCGGGCCCGTGGCGGCGAGCCGTCCCACATAGTCGCGGGCCTGCTGGTGCTGGCCGATGCTCATGAAACCGGCGATGGTGTGCAGCTGGTTGGCGAACTCGTGACGCTGGGCCCGGAGCGCCGTGGACATGGTGCCCACGGCGTCGAGCTGGCGGGTCAGCTGCTGGAGCTCGGTACGGTCGCGCAGCATGACCACCCAGCCAAGGTCCTCCCGCCCGTGCAGGGCCTTGCGGGCGCTCGCCACCAGGATCCGGCCGCCGGCAACGAGCTCCACAGCATCGCCTTCCTTTGCGTCGGCCCTCGTCAGGGCCTTCAGCAGGGCGGGCACAGGTGCGCCGGCCCAGCGCGTTCCGGCCAGATCCGGCACGCCGAGGAGCCGCTGGGCGGCGGCGTTGAACACGCTGATCCTGCCGCCCGCCGACACGCCGATGACGCCGTCGTCGACACCCTGGAGTACGGCCACCTGATCATGGACCAGGGTGGTGATCTCTTCCGGTTCCAGCCCCAGCGTCAGCCGCTGCAGCCGCCGTCGCAGCAGGAAAGACGCCAGCACGCCCGCCAGCAAGGCGCCGGCGGCGGTCAGGGCGATCGGGGCGATGTCCCGGGCGAGGCTTTGGCCAATGGTCTCCGTGGAGTAGCCCACGCTCACCTCTCCCACCACCGCAGCGGAGCCAGGGGCAAAAACGGGGACCTTGGCTCCCGCGGACGGGCCCAGCGTGCCGGTGTTGCGGGTGGTGACTTCCTTGCCCGCCAGTGCCTCGGAAGGATCGGTGCTGACCCGTTCACCCAGCCGCTCGGCATCCGGGTGAGCCAGCCGCAGGCCGGTCTCGTCTGTGATGACGACAAACAGCGCCCCGGTGCGGGCACGGGCGCCTTCGGCGGCAGCCATCAGCGGTCCTGCCAGGAGTTCAGAGGCCGGCGGAGTGCCGGGTAGCGCGCTGATGGCCCGCACTTCCGCCCGCACCGACGGCTCCGAGGCCACCGTCCGGGCCAGCGTCAGAGCCTGGTTCTCGGCCTCGCGGCCCAGCCGCTCGTACGTCAGCCACGCATGAACGGCGCTGCTGAAGAGCACCACCAGCGCTACCACCGCCAGCTGCAGGAGCAGTGTCTGGGTGGAAAAGCGCACGGGTGTCCGGCCGGCCAGGCGGGTCACGGCGGTCCTCCTCGGCGTGTGAGCTAAATGAGCAAAATGCTCCCAATAAGCAGTATGCCAATCAATTTAGCCAAAGGCACTGTCGTGACCGGCGCCACCCTAACGTTTGTTGTGTGCATCACATCGGGGTGGTGCCGTCGACAAATAAGGGAGCCGGCCATGCTGGTATTACTTGGATTCGCAATGATCGCGGTATTCATGGTGCTGATCATGACGAAGAAGCTGACGCCAGTGCTGGCGCTCATTATTGTTCCCACAGTCTTCGGACTCTTCGCCGGCGCAGGCCTCGGCATCGGCGACATGGTGCTCGAGTCCATGAAGTCCATGACCTCCACCGCCGCGCTGCTGATGTTCGCCATCATCTACTTCGGCCTGATGATCGACGTCGGCCTCTTCGACCCGCTGGTCCGGTTCATCCTGCGCAAGCTCGGCAACGACCCGGCCAAGGTGGTTCTCGGCACCGCCATCCTCGCCGCTGCGGTTTCCCTCGACGGCGACGGCTCCACCACCTTCATCCTGACCACCGCGGCGATGCTGCCGGTCTACTTGCGGCTGAAGATGAGCCCCGTGGTCCTCACCTGCGTGGCCGGCCTGGCCAACGGCACCATGAACATCGTGCCCTGGGGCGGACCTACGGCCCGTGCCGCCTCGGCGCTGAAGATCAGCGTCTCCGAGGTCTTCGTCCCCATGATCCCCTCGCTGATCGCCGGCCTGGTAGTCGTGTTCGTCTTCGCCTGGCTGCTGGGCCTGCAGGAACGCAACCGCCTCCGCACCGTCGCCCCGGAGATCTGGGGAGGGATTACGGATCCGTCTGACGCGTTCGACGGCGGTGCGCCCTCCACCCGCGGCACCGGTTTGGGCCGCTTCGCTGCCGGACGCAAGGGTTCCAGCCCCGCCGGCGGCGCCCCCGC
This sequence comes from Arthrobacter sp., assembly GCA_025464925.1. Next base: position 2,307 of record JAODMS010000104.1, on the reverse strand, counting down.
CCCCGGCGATGCTGCCATTGCCGTCCTGGACCGCCCCGAAATCCTCGTGGACGACCGCGATTCGGCCATGGCGGACACCGCACTGGACCCCAACCGCGCCACGCTGCGCCCCAAGCTCCAGTGGTTCAACCTGGGCCTCACCGTTGCCGTGATGGTGATGCTGGTAGCCGACCTGGTACCCCTGCCGTTCGTCTTCATGGTGGGCTCCGCCATCGCGCTGCTGGTGAACTTCCCCCGCGTCAAGGACCAGGGCGCCCAGCTGATTGCCCATGCACCGTCGATCGTGGCCGTAGTCAGCATGGTCATGGCCGCCGCCGTCCTGACGGGCGTCCTGACCGGCACCGGCATGGTCGAGGCCATGTCCGCGTGGCTGGTCCAGATCATCCCGGCAAACATGGGGCCGTTCATGGCCGTGATCACGGGGGTGCTCAGCATTCCGATGACCTTCTTCATGAGCAACGACGCCTTCTACTTCGGCGTACTCCCGGTACTCAGCGAAACGGCCGCCCACTACGGGATCAGCGCCGCAGAAATGGCCCGCGCCTCGATCACCGGCCAGCCCTTCCACCTCCAGAGCCCCCTGGTTCCGGCCATCCTCCTCCTGGTCTCCCTCGCCAAGGTGGACCTGGGCGACCACCATAAAAAGGTCCTCTGGCGCACCGCCGTGATCTCCCTCGTCATGCTCGCCACCGGAGTCCTCACCGGAGCCATCGGCATCGGCTAACAAAGCCTGAAGCACCACAAGAAATAACAACGAGACTGCCGAGTCCGGAGATGTTCCGGGCTCGCCAGTCTCGTTTGTCCACCAATGCACATCGGTGACGGGACGGACATCCTGACGGCTGCGTCTAAGCGAGGAACGAGCGAGCAGCCAAAAGGATTGTCCGGCCTGGCGCCGGACAGTAACGACGTGTTCAGACACGTAGACTGGGACGGAAAATATCCGAACTTGCAGGGGAGATCCATGGCTGCGATCAACCGCGACGACGTTGCGCATCTCGCGCATCTCGCGCACATCGAGATGAGTGCTGAAGAGCTGGACAGGATGGCCGGCGAACTCGCCGTCATCGTTGAATCGGTGAAGTCCGTAAGCGAAGCCGCCGGTGATGACGTCCCGGCCACGTCCCACCCGATCCCGCTGACGAACGTGTTCCGCGAAGACGAAGTGGGTCACACTTTCACGGCCGAGCAGTCCCTCACCGGCGCCCCCGACGCATACGAAGGCCGCTTCAAGGTCCCGGCAATCCTGGATGAGGGCTAAGCACATGACTGAAACCAACAGCGAACTGATCCGTTCCTCCGCCGCCGCGCTCGCCGACAAGCTGGCGGCCCGCGAGGTCTCCGCCGTCGAGGTCACCCAGGCCCATCTGGACCGCATCGCCGCCGTCGACGGCAAGGTCCACGCCTTCCTGCACGTCAACACGGACGAGGCGCTCGCCGTCGCGGCCGAGGTGGACAGTATCCGTGCAGCCGGCGGCGCCGCCGCCGAGGAGCTGCATGCCCTCGCCGGTGTGCCGATCGCCGTCAAGGACCTCATCGTCACGGTCGGGCAGCCCACGACGGCCGGCTCGAAAATCCTCGAAGGCTGGCACAGCCCCTACGACGCGACGGTGGTCCAGCGCCTCCGCGCCGCCAGGATGCCGATCCTGGGCAAGACCAACCTGGACGAATTCGCGATGGGCTCCTCCACCGAGCACTCCGCCTACGGCCCCACCCGCAATCCCTGGGACCTGGACCGCATCCCGGGCGGCTCCGGCGGCGGTTCCGCCGCCGCCGTCGCGGCCTTCGAAGCTCCGCTGGCCCTCGGCACGGACACCGGCGGCTCCATCCGCCAGCCCGGCGCCGTCACCGGCACCGTCGGCGTCAAGCCCACCTACGGCGGGGTCTCCCGCTACGGCGCCATCGCGATGGCCTCCTCGCTGGACCAGATCGGTCCGGTCTCCCGCACGGTGTTGGACTCGGCCCTGCTGCACCAGCTCATCGGCGGGCACGATCCGCGCGACTCCACCTCGCTGCAGGACCCGATGGAAGACCTCGTGGCCGCCGCCCGGACCGGCAACGTGGACGGCATGAAGATCGGCATCATCAGGGAACTCCACGGCGAGGGCTACCAGGCCGGCGTCGAGAACCGTTTCAACGAGTCCCTGGAGCTGCTCAAGCGGGCCGGCGCCGAGATCGTGGAGGTCTCCTGCCCCAACTTCAAGTACGCGCTCGGCGCCTACTACCTGATCATGCCGTCCGAGGCGTCCTCCAACCTGGCCAAGTTCGACGGCGTCCGGTACGGCCTGCGGGTCCTGCCCGAAGAGG
>JAODMS010000008.1 GCA_025464925.1 Arthrobacter sp. | reverse complement strand
CGTTCTGGTCCACGCCCCGGCCGGCGTCTTCGTCAGCGAGGGCGGATACGAACTGGTCCTCGCGCTCGGAGCCGCCGCGCTGGCCATCGCCCTGGCAGGACCGGGCCGATGGTCCGTTGACCACGCCCTGTTCGGACGCCGCGACTCCAGGCTGAAGGTGCTCGCCTAGCGGGTGTGAAGTATGCCGTCAGCACCCACTGGGAAACCGAGTTGAAGGTTTCGTTGACCAACGGGCGACCACGCCAATTTCTTATGCCCGCTCAGACGTACTTACTAAACCAGGCCAGCGTATCCTCCCAGGCCGCGGTAGCTTGCGCCTGGACGTAGCGCTCCCCGGTGTCGTTGTGGAAGGCGTGGTCGACGCCGGGATAGACGGTGAGCTGGTGGCGGACGTCAGTGCCGGCCAGGGCATCCCGGAGCGCGGGCAGTGCGCCGGTGATCCGCTGGTCGAGTTCGGCGTAGGCGCCAAAGACCGCTGGTTTGATGGCCGGGACCTTGTCAAGGTCAGGAGAAGGTCCGTAAAAGGCCGCAGTGGCCTTCAGGCCAGGCAGTTCCGTCGCAGCCTGCCAGGTGATGCCGCCGCCAAAGCAATAGCCGTTCATGGCGATCCGCTCCGGGTCGACGAAGTCCTGTGACCGCAGGTAATCGAAACCTGCGGAAAAGTCGGCGATGTGGCGCTGCACTCCGGCCTGCGTCAGTGCGCCGGGGACGGCGTCCCGGTCAAGACTCGCCGTGCCTCCCTCCCTGCTCAGCAGGTCCACCGCCAGGGCCGCATATCCGGCCTTGGCGAAGCGGCGCGCTACGTCCTGGATATGGGGGGTCAGCCCGCGGTTCTCATGGCAGACCAGCACGGCGGGTCCGGCTGCCCCCGTGTCCGGCCGGGCAAGGTAGCCGCTGATATCGGCTCCGCCGGAGGGGAATCGCACCGTCGCCGTCAGCAGGCCCGCCGCCCCCTCAGGAACGGACAGCGGGCTTTTGGCCCCGGGTACTGCGCTGGCGGCAGCGGTGCCGGTCCCGGCGGGTGACGAGGAGGGCTCGGGAGTCGGCATCGGATCGGTGTTGCGCGGAACTTCATCCGGCGTGCAGCCGACCAGCAGCATTGCGGCCGAGGCTGCCGCCATGCTGCCGGTGATGAAGGCCACCCGGCGCGTGAACGTGCGCCGGGTCAGGGCTCCGGCGCGGTAATCGTCAAAAAATTCCTCGATCAGGTACTTTTCAAACTTGCCGAGCTGGGTCATGAAGGCCTCCTGGAGTTTGCCGCATATCTTCCTCCGAAGTCCGTCATCCGGCAAGGGGCGCATCCGCCACTGCCGCCGGCTTATCGTGGGGGCAGGCATCCTGGCCGGGGCTTTCACCATCGACGCAGAACCGATAGTAGTGTGTGAAAGGAACGGCGAGGGCGACGGTGAGGGGGCGGAAATGGCCGGTACAGCTTCGGCGAGCGGCAGGGGTGCCGGCAACACCCTGTCGGGAATCGGGTTGCCCGGCACCATCCTTGGTATCGGTCTGGGAGGATTCGCCGACGGGATCCTGCTGCATCAGGTCCTCCAATGGCACCACATGCTCTCCAGCTCCGATACCGCGAACATCAACATCGGCTCCTACCCTGTCACCACTGTCCACGGTTTGCAGATGAACACCCTGTGGGACGGATTGTTCCACACCTTCACCTGGCTGGCCGTGCTCATCGGGCTCGGCATTCTCTACTCAAGGATCACCGGATCCCGCGGACGCATGTGGGCCTCCCGGGTGCTGTGGGGGTGGATGCTGTTGGGCTGGGGGCTCTTCAACGTGGTCGAGGGGCTCGTGGACCACCAAATCCTCGGTATCCACCATGTGATCAGCGGCGAATACCAGGCCCTGGCGGATATTCTGTTCCTCCTCTTCGGCGCGCTGCTGATCGCCGGCGGTTGGCTGATGCAGCGCTCCGGACAGACCCTCGATCCTGCCGGCCCTGGCCGCCGCGGGTCCGCCCGCAGCTGATGGTCCCCGCGCACGAGACCCACGGCCAGCAGGTGGCCGGGATCTCCGATGGAGCGCTGCCGCTGATACTTATCGCGGCGATGGTCCTGGTGTATTTGCTGCTCGCCTACGGGCGGGGGCATGCAACGCCCCGCTGGAATTTCCGGCGCACCGCATTTTTCCTGACCGGTGCTCTCCTCCTGGCTGTGGGCCTGACACCGGCCGCCGGGCCGTATCCGGAGGGCGGACTGCCGGCACACATGTACCAGCACCTGTTGATCGGCATGTACGCCCCGATCGGGCTGGTGCTGGGCGCGCCCCTTACCCTCTTGCTGCGCTCCCTGCCCCGCCGGCACGGCAGAACCGTCAGCCATGTCCTGCGGTCCGCGCCCGTGCACGTCATTGCGCACCCGGTGACGGCGCTGGTCCTGAATCTTGGCGGACTGGTCGTCCTCTATTTCACGCCGCTCTACGCCGCAGCCCAGGAGACGCCCGCCCTTCACGGGCTGATCCACCTGCACTTCCTGGCCGCCGGATACCTGTTCGCCTGGGTGATCGCAGGCCCGGATCCGGCCCCGCGGAGACCGTCGGTTCCTGCACGGCTGGTCGTCCTGGGGATAGCGATCGCCGGGCATGCCGTGATCTCGCAGCTTCTCTACGCCGGTTTGTTTGTCCAAATTCCGGTCCCGGCCGCCGAGCTGCGGCAGGCCGGTGAGCTGATGTATTACGCCGGCGACATCGCCGAACTGATCTTGGCCTTTGCCATGGTTTCCGTGTGGCGGCCCCAGCGACGCAGCAGAGGACCGCTTCGGCGGCAGAAATCACTTCCGGACCCCGTGGCCTGACCCGTTATACACAGGAGACGGTCAGTGGCTGCCGTTCGGGGGACCGAGGATCTCAAGGCGTTTTTTTCTCCGGCCGGGTGGCAGCGGCTTCGGTTCGGAACTTGATCAATTTGTGGGTGCCGTCGCAGTAGGGTTTGATCGCGGAGGCACCGCAGCGGCAAAGGGCGACAGTTTTCCGCTGCCGTGGCAGGGGGTCCCCGGAGGGAGTGACGACCTCAAAGTTGCCGCGAACCAGGATCGGACCGTCGGGACAGATGACGATCGATCCGTCGGAAGGAGATTCCTGCGGGTCTTGGTTCATGGGTGCTGCCGATCTGGGTTCGTAACGGAAGGGGCTTGGGGACCGCGTGGTGGGCTGCCCATTCGCTCACGCCACGGCGTGGACAGGCGACTGGAGCGAGGATCTGCCGTTCTCCCATGCGTCCATGATGTGGGTGGAGAAGCGCCCGTCTATGGCCAACGCCGCCGCCGCGCCAAACAGGACGGACGGAAGGAGAGCCGGTTCTGCCTCCACCAGGCCTCCGGCGAGGTCCCTTCCGGCGATTTGTTCGTGGACAGCGTCCGCCTCGACATGTTCATCGAAGTAGCAGGTGACGTCGGCACCGAATCCGAGACGCCTGAAACCGCTGCCGTAGAGCTGGTTCGGCCGGGAGGACGTCATCTCATAAATCGCCAGGTGCCCTGCGATGGCTCCACGCAGTCTCCGGTTCAGTCCGAACAGGGACATCATGTTCACTGACGCCAGGGAGATGGCCGGGACCGCATCGACATAGCCGCCGTAACGGTCATCCAGCCCCAGGCCCCTCATGGTCCGCGCGAACAGTGCACTGTGCATCCGGTCCGGGCGGCCGCCGCCGTACTCGTCCGCCTGGATCTCCACCAGCGCGGCCTTGGCCCGGCCGGCCAGCCGCGGGATGGCCCAGGTGTGCGGGTCCGCTTCCTTGAGCTGATACACAGATTTGTGGATGAGGAACTCACGGAGCTGCTCGATGGTTGCCTTCTTGGCCACATGGCGGGACACGCTGGGTCCATTGTCCTGGGCGGCCAGGTCAAACAGGATGGCCGCAGTGCCGTCGCTGTCCAGACTCCCTGCAGCCGGAAGCTGAATCGACGCCGTTATCAGTCCGGCTGCAGACCGCAGAGCCTGCTCGAAGGGTTCCTCCAGCAGTTGGCGCAGTCCGATGAGCCCGGGGTTCCATTCCCACCAGTCGTCCACCCCGTCCAGACCTCCATAGTGCAGCTCATAGAGGCAGAACAAGGCCAGCTGTACGTCATCGTTGTCGATGATGTCCTCGACGCCGGACAGCTGCACCGGAACGAGGCGGTGGAGGGTCTCCTGAGCTGTGGGGTCGGCGCCGGGCTCAGCGGCCAATAGGGCGAACAGCCCGGCGCTGATGGGTCCTCGCGGGTCAGGGATCTTCATGTTTCTCCTATGTCGCCATCAGCGGCGGCGGCGGCCGCCGCTGATGGCACGTGGATGTCAGCGTCGGGCAGACGTTGCCCGGTCGGTGTCGCGGGAGAGCAACAATGCCAGTGCGATCATGCCAACGCCGAGGACGAAGTGCAGCCAGTTGTCCGCGTTGTTGACAGGAACAAAGTTCGCCGGGGTGTCGTGCCCGATCAGGAGGCCGTAGAGCCAGAGGATCAGGTAGACCACTCCGCCGTAGAGGAGGTAGTTCTTGGCCTGCGAGTGGCTGCGGGCCATCAGGATGCCCGCCACGCCAAAGAGCAGATGGACGATGTTGTGCAGGACGGACACTTGGAAGATTCCCAGGAGGAGGGCTTGAGAGCCATGCCCCGCGATGCCAAGGGTTTCGTAGTTGCTGGTGATTCCGGGAATGAATCCGAGTACGCCGACTAACAGGAAGACGGCTCCTACAGCCTGGGCGGCTTTCTGAAGGTTTGTCTTCGGGCCGGCCGTGCGGTTGGTGCTTACCATTTCGCCTACTCCTTCGTTCGTAACTTATGGATTTGTTGCTGGAACTGTGCCGGCTGGGCTTTCCTGCGCTCCTCAGACCACGGTCTTGTTGCGCCGCAGGCGTCGCCACAAAAGCACCAGAAGGACGGTGATCAGGAGTATGCCGCCGATGACATAGGGCGCGAAGTCCGTCCTGTTGGCCA
>JAODMS010000007.1 GCA_025464925.1 Arthrobacter sp. | reverse complement strand
TGGCCTCCGCGCGGGTCCGGTCCACGGCTGCGGCCGCCACCAGCTGCCAATAGTCCATCAACCTGGAGAGCTCTTCGACCTTACCGGCGAAGTTCGCAGCCGCCTGGAACTCCATGGCTGCTGCGTCCTGGACCGCCGTTGCAGTCGCGGCGCGCAGCAGGGAGAGTGCACCCTCCACGCCTGCCCTTGGAAGTGTGTCGATTGGAGCCGTGTCGACTGAAACCGTGCCGACGCGCCGGGCGTCCCGCAACCCGGTGTCCGGAAACGGTACGAAATCCTCCGCGGCCTCCATGTCTCCAGTCTGCTCGAGGGGTCTGACATTTTGGCGTCCCGGACAGCGGCGGCAGAATGGCGGCCCGGATTGTGGCACTAAACTGGACGGGAATCCCGTACGCCCACCGTGAGGACACATCGCCCATGGCCATCTTGAATATCCGCATCATCGGGGACCCTGTGCTGCGCACAGTTGCCGATCCCGTGACGGAATTCGGGCCTGAACTGGCGAAGCTCGTTGCCGACATGACCGAAACGATGGAGGATGTCGAGGGTGCAGGCCTGGCCGCGCCCCAGATTGGCGTGAGCCAGCGCGTGTTCACCTACCGCATCGGCGGCGTCGAGGGGCACATCATCAACCCCGTCCTGGAAAGCAGCGAGGACTTCCAGCCGGACGAGGTCGAAGGATGCCTGTCCATCCCGGGCCTGGGTTTCCCCGTCCGCCGATACCGGGCGACCCGCGTCACCGGCGTCGACCTGCACGGGAACCCCGTCACGGTGGACGGCGAGGGCATGCTGGCGCGCTGCTTCCAGCACGAGACTGACCATCTGGACGGCATCCTGTTCACCGACCGGCTCGAAGGCGAGGACCGGAAAACCGCGCTGCGCGCCATCCGGAACGCCAACTACGACTCGATCACGGAGCAGACGACGGCGAAGCGCGCCAGGACGGTCGGCTCGAGTTTTGGCGGCGGCAGCTTCGGAAACGCCGGATGAGGGTCCTCTTCGCGGGTACACCGGCGGTCGCCGTGCCGTCCCTGGATGCTCTTGTCCAGGCCGGGTTCGACGTCGTCGCTGTCCTCACCCGCCCGGACGCGCCCTTGGGCCGTAAACGGGTGCTGACGCCGTCGCCGGTCGCGGCCCGCGCCGCCGAGCTCGGCATTAAAGTCATCCACGCGGCCAAGGTGGACGCCGATGTCACTGCCCAGATTGCCGCCGCCGCGCCTGATGTGGCCGCGATCGTGGCCTACGGCGGGCTCATTCCACGCCCGGCCCTGGAGATACCCCGCCACGGCTGGATCAACCTCCACTTCTCCCTGCTCCCGGCCTGGCGCGGAGCGGCGCCCGTGCAGCGCGCGATCATCGCCGGCGACGACGTCAGCGGGGCTGTCACCTTCCGCTTGGAGGAGGGGCTGGACACCGGCCCGGTCTTCGGGACGCTGACCGAAGCCGTAGGCCCGGAGGACACCGCGGGTATCCTTTTGGAGCGGCTGTCCCACAGCGGCGCCGTGCTGCTGGCCCAGACGCTGTCCGCCGTGGACTCGGGAGGCGCTGCGGCCGTGCCCCAGCAGGGCGAGGTCAGCCTGGCACCCAAACTCGGCCTTGATGACGGCCGGCTGGACTGGCGGCAGCCGGCGCTCGCGATCGGGCGAAGGGCGCGCGGTGTCACCCCCGAACCCGGAGCCTGGACCAGCCTGGGCGGGCAACGGGTCAAACTCGAACCTGTCCTGCTCCGCCCGGAGGCGACCGCCCTGCAGCCGGGGCAGCTGGCCGTGGACGGGAAGAGCGTCCTGGTGGGAACGGGTTCGCATCCGGTTGAACTCACCCGGATCCAGCCTTCGGGCAAGAAAATGATGACCGCGGCTGACTGGGCGCGCGGACAGGCAACACTGGAAAGCGTGGTATTCGAATGAGCGATTCTGGGACAAGCGGCAGCGGCCGGGGCAAGGGCCCCCAACGCGCCGGGCAAAACGCAGCCCAACGCGGCCGGGACGGCAGCCAGCGGAACGCCCAGGGCCGGGAACGAAACCGTGGCCCCCAGCGCGGCTTCACCGAGAACGCCCCCTCGCAGCGCACCCGCCGTGCGGATCCCGCCAGGCTGGTCGCCTTCGAAGTGCTGCGCGCCGTGGCGTCCGAGGACGCGTACGCGAACCTTGTGCTGCCTGCCCGGATCCGGCACCACGGGCTGGACAAGCGCGACGCCGGATTCGCCACCGAGCTGAGCTACGGCGCCCTCCGCGGCCAGGGTACCTACGACGCGATCCTTGCCCGCTGCGTGGACCGGCCGCTGGACCAGGTTGATCCGGCCATCCTCGATGCGCTGCGGATCGGCGTGCACCAGCTGCTCGCGATGCGGGTCCCCGCGCACGCCGCCCTGGATCAGACCGTCGGACTCGCCCGTGCCGTGATCGGCGCCGGACCTTCGGCCCTTATCAACGCCGTGCTCCGCAAGGTCTCCGCCCGTACCTTCGAGGAGTGGCTTGAGCTGCTGCTCAGCGACGAGACGGACGGCATCCGGATCGCGTCGATCCGTCACGCCCACCCGGAGTGGATCGTCCGCGCCCTCCGGCAATCCCTCGTTGCCCATGGCCGCCCGGTCACGGAAATCGATGAACTGCTGGAAGCCGATAACGCCGCGCCGGTGGTGAACCTGGTCGCACTGCCCGGGCTCGGCAGCCTGGACGAGGCCCTCGAAGGCGGGGCGACGCCCGGCGAACTCGTGGAAGGATCTGCGCTGTCCAGCGGAGGCGACCTCGGCCGGCTTGCCTCGGTCCGTGAAGGCAGTATCCGGGTCCAGGACGCCGGCTCCCAGCTGGTAGCCCGTGCCATGGCCGCTGTTGACCTTGGCTCCGGAAGCAAGGAACCAGGCAGCGGAGACGGCGAACGCTGGCTGGATCTCTGCGCCGGCCCCGGAGGGAAGGCCGCACTGCTCGGCGCCCTGGCCCGGCAGCAGGGCGCTACGCTCCTGGCCAATGAACCGGCGCCGCACCGGGCCAAGCTGGTCCGGCAGGCACTTGCCGCGGTGCCCGAAGACGTCTGGAACGTGCGGACCGGGGACGGACGCGAGGTCGGGACCGAAATGGCGGAAAGCTTTGACCGTGTCCTGGTCGATGTCCCCTGCAGCGGCCTCGGAGCCCTGCGCCGGCGTCCCGAATCGCGCTGGCGGCGCACGCCCAAGGACCTCGCGGACCTGGGGCCGTTGCAGCGTGAGCTGCTCAAGTCGGCCCTGGCTGCGGTCAAGCCCGGCGGTGTCGTGGCGTACGTGACGTGTTCGCCGCACCCGGCCGAGACGACAGCCGTCGTCAGCGACGCGCTGCGCAAGCGGGACGATCTTGAGCTGCTCGACGCCGGGGCGGTGCTGGACGGCGTGAGCCTGACCGGCCACCTGGAGGCGGGGCACGAACTTACCGCCCAGCTCTGGCCGCATGTGCACCGGACCGATGCCATGTTCCTGGCCCTCATCCACAAAAAGGCCTGAGCGTCAGTCCATACTGAGGCACTGAAAGCCCATCCCGTCAGAGAACCGTCTTCAGCAGAACCGACAAAGGACCCACATGGCACAGTGCTGCATCAACCCGAGCATCCTTTCCGCCGACTTCGTCAACCTTGAGGCTGAACTGCGCAGGATCAGCAACGCCGACGCGGTGCACGTGGACGTCATGGACAACCATTTCGTGCCGAACCTGACGATCGGGCTTCCTGTGGTGCAGCGGATCCAGGAAGTCAGCCAGCTGCCCCTGGATGCCCACCTGATGATCGCGGACGCGGACCGCTGGGCCCCTGGCTTCGCCGATGCCGGAGTGGCCTCCGTGACCTTCCATGCCGAAGCATCGATCGCGCCGATCAAGCTGGCGCGTGAACTGCGGGCCCGCGGGGCGAAGGCCGGCATGGCCCTCCGGCCCGGAACCCCGGTGGAGCCCTACCTGGACATGCTCTCCGAGTTGGATCTGCTGCTGATCATGACGGTGGAACCGGGCTTCGGCGGACAGCCGTTCCTGGACCTCACCCTGCCGAAGATCCGCCGTGCCCGGGCGGCGATTGACGGCTCTGGCATCGGCGTGGCGCTCCAAGTCGACGGCGGCATCACCGAGGAGACGATCATGCGGGCGGCCGAGGCCGGTGCCGACGTCTTTGTGGCGGGATCTGCAATCTATGGCGCGGCAGATCCGGCCGAGGCAGTCGAGCGGCTCCGCGCCGCCGCCAGCCGCTGAGGATCGCGGTCGGTCGGGAAGGAGTCGCGCCGAGATGACGCGCGCCGTAACTTCCGGGCCGGGGAATAGCCCGGGCCGGCCCGGGGTTGTGTCAGAATAACAACACACATACGTGCTCCGGGGTCGGTGTAAGTCCGAACCGGCGGTGACAGTCCGCGACCCGCGAGCCGGTGCTTTCCTTCGGGAAGGATGCCGGCGGACGGTTGAACCGGTGAAATTCCGGTACCGACAGTTAAAGTCTGGATGAGAGAAGCACGTACAGCTGTTACTGCGGCGCCCGCCCGGCGCCGCAGCACTGCGCTGTCGTAGACCCCCGGAGCCATCGCGGTTCTTGAGGGAAGGAACGACACACATGGACTCTCTGCGATGGCTCTTCGTCGGCCCTGCGGTCTTTCGGGACCCGGTGGCCGGCAAATGAGCGTCCAGCCCTCCACGAATCACCTCACTGGGGCCACCGTGTCCGGACCAGACGTGTCCGGTGCCGGCTTCAGCGCCGCCGAGGCCGCCGCCATGGGCTCCGCCCTGGCCGCTGCACTGCAGGGACCCCGAGGCGCAAACCCCCTGGTGGGCGCCGTTGTCATCGGCGCGGACGGAACCCCCGTAGCCACCGGCTACCACCGCGGTGCCGGCACGGCCCACGCGGAAGCCGACGCGATCGCCCAGGCGCAAGCCGCCGGCCTCGACCTCAGCGGCACCACCATCGTGGTCACGCTAGAGCCCTGCAACCATCGCGGACGCACCGGCCCCTGCGCCCAGGCGATCATCGACGCCGGCATCACCGACGTCGTCTACGCCGTCGACGATCCGCATGATCCGGCCGCCGGAGGCGCGGCCACGCTGCGCGCCGCCGGCGTCCGCGTCCGCTCCGGCCTCGGCGCTGCGGACGCGCTGGATTTGAACCGGCGCTGGTTCGACGCTGTGGCCGCCAGGCGTCCCTTTGTCACCCTGCACATCGCCCAGACCCTCGACAGCCGGATCGCCGCCGGCGACGGCACCAGCCAGTGGATCTCCTGCCCGGAGTCGCTGGCCGACAACCATGTCCTGCGCGGCCGGATCGATGCCATCCTGGTGGGCACCCAGACGGTCCTGGTCGACAACCCCCGGCTCACCGCCCGGAGCTCCGACGGCGAGCCGTCCGGCAAGCAGCCGCTGCGCGCCGTGATGGGATACCGCCCCATCCCCGAAGGCGCGGCCGTCAACGGTAATGACGGAAAGGTTCTCCACCTTCCCACCCGCGAGCCGCGCGAGGCGCTGGACCTGCTGTTCGCCGCCGGGGCCAGGCACCTGATGGTGGAAGGCGGCTCCCGGATCCTGAGCGCCTTCCTCTCCGCCGGATTCGTGGACGAGCTGATCGTCTACCTGGCGCCCACGCTCCTGGGCTCGGGCACCCCTGCGCTGGAGGACCTCGGCATCACCACCCTGGCCGAGGCCCAGCGCTGGGAATGGGACCCTGCAGCCGGCGGGGCCGTCCAGCTGCTCGGCCGCGACCTGCGGTTGCAACTGCGACCCGCCAGCAGCACGGCCGCCAAGAGCGCGGCCCCCGACACTTCATCCGATTCGACTCCGCACCGCACTGGCGCGGACACCGCCGCAGGAGGCAACTGATGTTCACCGGAATTATCGCCGAGCAGGGAAAGGTGTTGTCCGTCGAGCGCGACGGCGACATCAGCGCCACCGTCCGGCTGCACGCGCCCGGAACCACCGAAGGACTCGCCCTCGGGGGCTCCATCGCCGTCAACGGCGTGTGCCTTACGGCCACGGAGATTGACGGCAGGGACTTCAGCGTCGACGTCATGGGCGAGACCCTGACCCGCAGCACCATCGGCGAGTTGGCGGCCGGTGACGCGGTCAACCTGGAGCGCTGCGTCCCGGCCGGCGGCCGCCTCGACGGCCACGTCGTCCAGGGCCATGTCGACGGCGTGGGCCAGCTGCTTGAGCGCGAGGCGCTGGGCAACTGGGACCGGCTCCGCTTCGGAGTGCCCGCCGCGCTGGCCCGGTACATCGCCGAGAAGGGGTCCATCGCCGTCGACGGCGTCTCCCTCACCGTGACGGCCGTGAGCCCGGCCTCCGAGCCCGCCCCCTGGTTCGAGGTGGGGCTGATCCCCACCACCCTCGCCGAAACCGGGCTGGGCGCGAAAGCCATCGGCAGCCGCATCAACCTCGAAGTGGACGTACTGGCGAAGTACACGGAGCGCCTGCTCGCATTCTCCGGCGCAGCAGCCGGGGTAGCAACAGGAATCGGAGAGGGGACGACTCCGTGAACCAGCTTAAAGACCTGACGGCGCAGCAGCCCACTCCCGACGCCGGCGCAGCGCCCCTGCGCCCGCCGTCGGGCCTCGATTCGATCGAAGTCGCGGTCCGCGCCATTGCGGCCGGACGTCCTGTCCTCGTGGTCGACAACGAGGACCGCGAAAACGAAGGCGACATCATCTTCGCCGCCCGCTATGCCACCCCTGCTCTGATGGGCTGGACCGTCCGCTACAGCTCCGGCGTGATCTGCACGCCGCTCGACGCCGGACTGGCCGACGCGCTGGGGCTGCCTCCGATGGTTGAAATCAACGAAGACGCCAAGGGCACCGCGTACACGGTTTCCTGCGACGCCGCGGTGGGGGTCAGCACCGGAATCTCCGCCACCGACCGCGCCCTTACGGCCCGGATGCTGGCCGATCCGGCCAGCACGCCGTCGTCACTGACCCGTCCCGGGCATGTTTTTCCCTTGCGTGCCGTTGAAGGGGGAGTGCGGGAACGTGCCGGCCACACCGAGGCAGCCGTGGAACTGTGCCGGCTGGCCGGGCTGGAGCCGGTGGGCGTGATCGCAGAGGTGGTGCACGACGACGGCGAGATGATGCGGCTGGACGGACTTCGCGGTTTTGCCCTCGAGCATGGCTGCCCCCTGATCTCGATCGCGGATCTGGTGGCCTACCTTGAGGCCGGACAGCCAGCCGGCCACGCAGCGGATTCCGCCTGATCGACGTTTGATGGAGGAGAAACGATGACCACTTCTGAAGCACAGGCGGACATGGCCTCGGGACAGCAGAGGCACCCGGTCAGCGCCGGACCGATCGTCCAGCTGCCCACGGCGTTCGGCGACTTTGTCGCGCAGGCCTGGACCGATCTAGCCACCGGGGCCGAGCACCTTGCGGTCAGCTCACCGATGCCGCCCACAGACGGCGAAGCTCCGCTGGTCCGACTGCATTCGGAATGCCTGACCGGGGACGTGTTCGGCTCTTACCGCTGCGATTGCGGCGAACAGCTGGCCTACGCCCTCGAGATGATCAACGAATTCGGCGGTACGCTGCTCTACCTGCGCGGCCAGGAGGGCCGCGGGATCGGGCTGGCGAACAAGATCAAGGCGTACGCCCTGCAGGAAGCCGGGTTCGACACCGTCGAAGCCAACGAACAGCTCGGCCTTCCCGTGGATGCGCGCTGCTACAAGGCCGCCGCCCAGATCCTTGCCGACATGGGCTTCCAGGAGATCCGGCTGCTCAGCAACAACCCGGACAAGCAGGACAGGCTGGCCCAGGCCGGGGTCCGCGTGGTGGAGATGGTTCCCACCGAGGTCCCCTCGCGGGACCAGAACATCCGGTACCTGCAGACCAAGAAGGACCGGATGGACCACCGGCTGGTCCTCGACATGCAGCCGGCCGCGCCGGTTGCCGGACCCGGCGGCTTCGAACACGGACAGGACTGACCAGGACCGGCCTGGCAGACCAGCACCGCTTAGCAAACCACCACTTTTACAGCTCTTCCATTTTTTTCACGACCTAGCAGAACAAGGATTCCCAGATGAGCGGACACGGCGCACCCCAGATTGACCTCAGCACCTTTCAGCCGGAGGAGACGTCCCGGCTGAAACTGGCCATCGTGGCGGCCAGCTGGCACACCCAGATCATGGACGGGCTGCTGGCCGGCGCCCTGCGCGCGGCGAAGGACGCCGGCATCGCCGAACCGACCGTGCTGCGCGTACCCGGCACCTTCGAGCTTCCGGTGGCAGCTGCCCGGCTGGCACCGCACTTCGACGCCGTCGTGGCGCTCGGCGTCGTGATCCGGGGCGGAACCCCCCACTTCGAATACGTCTGTGAGGCCGCCACCCTGGGGCTGACCGAGGTCAGCGTCCGCACCGGCGTTCCCGTCGGCTTCGGCGTGCTGACCTGTGACACCGAGCAGCAGGGCATCGACCGCGCCGGGCTGCCCGGCTCCTCCGAGGACAAGGGCCACGAGGCCGTCACCGCCGCCCTGGCCACCGCGGTGACGCTCAAGCAGTACAGCTGACGCCATCGGGCCAACGCGCGCTCACGCGACGGGTGCGCCAGTTGTGTCTTCGCTCACATCCCGCCCGTTCTGCGGGAGCCGGGCGGGATATGCCTGGCCACGAGCAAGTAGGCTGGAGGGTGTGAAGAATTTCGAGTCGCTGTTCGCAGAACTGAGCGAGAAGGCAGCCGCACGCCCGAACGGCTCCCGCACCGTCGCCGAACTGGATTCCGGAGTCCACGGCATCGGCAAGAAGGTCGTGGAGGAAGCAGCCGAGGTATGGATGGCTGCCGAGTATGAATCTGATGAAGCCGCCGCGGAAGAAATTTCGCAGCTGCTCTATCACCTGCAGGTTCTGATGCTCGCCAAAGGACTCAGCCTGGAAGACGTTTACAAGCATCTTTAGCCACGTCCGCACCGGCTGCCGCCCGGACTTGTCCGCGCGGTCCCGGCGCATCGCGTGGCCCCATGTGCCTGAACCGACGACTTCCTAACCCAAGAAAGACCTCCCCAATGCTGAGAGTTGCCGTCCCGAATAAGGGATCCCTGTCCGAAGCTGCCTCCGCCATGCTCGCCGAGGCAGGATACCGCCAGCGCCGCGACACCCGCGAACTGGTCATGGTGGACCCGGACAACGACATCGAGTTCTTCTTCCTCCGCCCCCGCGACATCGCCGTGTACGTCGGGCAGGGAACACTCGACGTCGGCATCACCGGCCGCGATCTGCTCCTGGACGCCGAGGTCGAGGCCGAGGAGCTGCTTCCGCTCGGCTTCGCCGCCTCCACCTTCCGGTTCGCCGGCCCGGTGGGCGATTTCACCGGCGTTGAACAGCTTGAAGGCAAGCGCCTTGCCACCAGCTACGACGGCCTGCTCCGCGGTTACCTGGCCGAGCGGGGCATCAAAGCCAAGGTCGTCCGCCTTGACGGCGCCGTCGAATCCTCGGTGCGTCTCGGCGTCGCCGACGCCATCGCCGACGTTGTCGAAACCGGCAACACCCTCAAGGCCGCCGGCATGGAGATCTTTGGGGAACCGATCCTGCGCTCCGAGTCCGTGCTGATCGGCCGCAAGGGCGAACAGAACCCCGCCGCCGAGGTGCTGATCCGCCGCCTCCAGGGCGTCCTCGTGGCTCGGCAGTACGTGCTCATGGACTACGACATCCGCAAGGAACTCGTGGAAGAGGCCGCCGCGCTGACGCCCGGCCTGGAATCGCCCACGGTGTCGCCGCTGCGCGATTCGGATTGGGTTGCCGTCCGTTCCATGGTTCCCAAGAAAGACACGAACCGGATCATGGACGAGCTCTACGACCTGGGCGCCCGCGCCATCCTGGTCAGCAGCATCCACGCCTGCCGGATCTGAGCCCGGCGCGTTCCATGAGCGAAAACCAGGAGAAGTCATGACTGTTGCCGTGCGTGTCATCCCGTGCCTTGACGTCGATGCCGGCCGCGTGGTCAAAGGCATCAATTTCGAAGGACTCCGCGACGCCGGTGATCCGGTGGAGCTGGCGCACCGCTACGACAACGGCGGCGCCGACGAGCTGACCTTCCTCGACGTCACCGCGTCCTCGGGCAACCGGGAAACCACCTTCGACGTCGTCCGCCGCACCGCCGAGGAAGTCTTCATTCCGCTGACTGTGGGCGGGGGTGTCCGCGGCGTGGCCGAGGTGGACAAGCTCCTGCGTTACGGGGCGGACAAGGCAGCCATCAACACCGCCGCGGTGGCCCGGCCGGCCGTGATCGACGAAATCACCCGCCACTTCGGCTCCCAGGTCCTGGTGCTGTCGCTCGATGCCCGGCGCACCAGGCCCGGGTCAAAGCCCACGGCCTCCGGCTTCGAGGTCACCACGCACGGCGGACGCCAGGGCACCGGGATTGACGCCATCGACTGGGCGCGCGAAGCGGCCGACCGGGGCGTGGGCGAGATCTTGCTCAATTCGATCGACGCCGACGGCACCAAAGACGGCTTTGACCTCGAACTCATCCGCCTGGCCCGGTCCGCTGTCAAGGTGCCGCTCATCGCCTCCGGCGGGGCAGGCAGGCCGGAGCACTTCCCGCCGGCGGTGGCCGCCGGCGCGGACGCCGTCCTCGCGGCCTCGGTGTTCCATTTCGGGCCCGTAGATATGATTTCCCAGGTCAAGAACGCGATCCGCGAAGCGGGCTTCGAGGTCCGGTAGTCCCCACCCGCTCCCTATCCTCGCAAGCTCGGACAAGGAACCCTGCGGGCGTGGGCCCGCACCCGCTCCCTATCCTCGCAAGCTCGGACAAGGAACCCTGCGGGCGTGGGCCCGCACCCGGGAGATGAGCTAGAGCCCGACTTCGGCGGACCGCAGCAGCGCGACCGCGTCCGGCTGGCCCTCGAAGGTGACCAGGGCGTGGCGGGTCCGGCCATGGGCGTGCATCAGCAGCTCGCAGGGCTCGCCCACGATGGCCACCGAAACGGGTGCGCGCCTGGCTACATGCCGGGGCCCGGACGGCCGCACCAGGACGATGCCCAGGTCCACGCCCCGGTAGAGGATGGCCGCCCGCTTGACGAGCTCGTCCCACAGGGCGTCGGAATAGGCCTCGTCCAAGGCGCGCGGAGCCCAGCGGTCCACGGCCCGTCGGACGTCCTCGGTGTGCACGAAGTACTCGATCAGGTTGGCGCTTTCGTCCAGGGCCTTGATCTTCAGGGGGGAAAGCCGCGGGGGACCGGCACGGAAGGCGTTGACCAGCTTCGTGTACTCTTCCGGGGTCTCGAGCCGGGCGGACAGCTGGGCCGTGGCCAGGTCCGACGCCTTGGACAGCCGCTTGATCAGCAGCCCCAGGCCGACGGCGACTTTCCGCTCCCGGAGGTACAGGTGCGCAGCCAGGTCCCTGGTGCGCCAGCCCTTGCAGAGCGTGGGTGAGTCAGGACCGGCCGCCAGCAGGGTTTCGGCCAGAACTTCTCGGGACGGTTCGACGAAATGCATCACTTGTGAAACTAGCACGGGACGGCCGTGGGTGCGCGCTGGAACCGCCGCCGATTTGGTGCCGGGCGGCTTTTCGTACCGATGAAGATCGGGGCCGCGGGCAAGCCGATTCCCGCCGCCCCCGGAGGCACTAGACTTGAGCTGATGTCTGAGCAGCCCGCCCCCGTCCCCAGTCCGTCCCGTGACAGCCCGACCGTTCTGCCTCCGACGGCGTCGGACAGTCCCCTTCCAGAGGGACTTGCGGATGCCCTGAAACGGGACAGCGCCGGCCTGGTGGCCGCGATCGTCCAGCAGTTCGACACCCATGAGGTGCTGATGCTGGGCTGGATGGACGACGAGGCCCTACGCCGCACCATGACCACCGGACGGGTGACCTTTTTTTCACGTTCCCGCCAGGAATACTGGCGCAAGGGGGACACCTCCGGCCATGTGCAGTGGGTCAAGTCCCTTGCGCTGGACTGCGACGGCGATGCCCTGCTGGTCCGCGTCGACCAGGTCGGCGCAGCGTGCCACACCGGAAGCCGGACCTGCTTCGACGGCCGGGAGCTCGACGTCGTCGTCGGCTGAGCAGCACATCTGATCATTCGAGGCTTCGGGAACCGGGGCGTCAAGAACCACTGAAAGAACAGGCGGAACCACAGCCATGCAGGACCTTGGAATCATCAGCCCGGGCCTGGAGGAGTTCCGGAAACTCGCAGGCCACAGCCGTGTCATCCCTGTCCGGCTGAAGGTGCTGGCGGACGCCGAGACACCGATCGGACTGTACCGTAAACTCGCCCAGGGCCAGCCGGGAACCTTCCTGATGGAATCCGCGGCCGTCGGCGGCTCCTGGTCGCGGTATTCCTTCATCGGTGCGCGGTCCCGGGCCACCCTGACCACCAAGGACGGCCAGGCCCACTGGCTCGGCGAACCGCCTGCGGGTGTTCCGGTGGACGGCAGCCCGGTAGACGCCATCCGCGACACCGTCGAGGCCCTCCGCACCGAACGCTTCGACGGCCTGCCGCCCTTCACCTCGGGCCTGGTGGGGTTCCTCGGCTGGGAAACGGTCCGCCACTGGGAAAGGCTGACCAGCCCGCCGGAAGACGATCTGGAACTGCCGGAGATGGCGCTCAACCTCGTCACGGACATGGCGGTGCACGACAACGTCGACGGCACCGTGCTGCTGATTGCCAATGCCATCAACTTCGACAACAGCTCCGAGCGGGTCGACGAGGCCTGGCACGACGCCGTCGCCCGGGTGAAGGCGCTGCTGGCGAAGGTCAGCACTCCCGTGGCACAGCCCGTGTCCGTGCTCGAGACCGCCGCCCTGGATTTCGCCTCGAGCGTGCAGGAGCGCTGGGACGAGACAAATTACCTGGCGGCCCTGGACCGCGGCAAGGAGGCGATCGTCGACGGCGAAGTCTTCCAGGTGGTGATCTCCCGCCGCTTCGAAATGGAATGCGGCGCCGACCCGCTGGACGTCTACCGGGTGCTCCGGAACACCAATCCCAGCCCCTACATGTACATCTTCAGCCTTGAGGACGCCGCCGGCCGCCGGTACTCGATTGTCGGTTCTTCCCCGGAGGCGCTGGTGACAGTCACGGGCGAGGAAGTGATCACCCATCCCATCGCCGGGTCCAGGCCGCGCGGAAAGACCGTCGAGGCGGACAAGTCGCTGGCCCAGGAGCTGCTGGCGGACCAGAAGGAACGCGCCGAGCACCTGATGCTGGTGGATCTCTCCCGCAACGATCTGTCCAAAGTGTGCGTGGCCGGGACCGTGGATGTCACCCAGTTCATGGAAGTGGAGCGCTTCAGCCACATCATGCACCTCGTTTCCACCGTCGTCGGCAAGCTCGCTCCGGAGGCCAAGGCCTACGACGTCCTGAAAGCCACGTTCCCCGCCGGGACGCTGTCCGGGGCGCCGAAGCCACGGGCGCTGCGCCTCCTGGACGAGCTGGAACCGCACCGGCGCGGAATCTACGGCGGCGTGGTGGGCTATCTTGACTTCGCCGGTGACATGGACATGGCGATCGCCATCCGTTCGGCGCTGCTCCGGGAAGGCAGGGCCTACGTGCAGGCCGGCGGTGGGATCGTAGCCGACTCGGTCAACCACACCGAAGCCGAGGAAACCGTCAACAAGGCCGCAGCCCCGCTCCGCGCGGTCTACACGGCAGGCTCCCTGCACAACATCACGGCCGACTCGGTGCCGGACGCCGGCGCCGGCGCCGACGCTGCCGCAGGCGTCAACCCAGCGAGGGACAGTTGATGGGCGCCCCGGAAACCTCTCCGGAAGCAACCGCGGGCAGCGCAACGAGGGCCGCCAAGCGCGCGTCCGTTCCCGGCTGGGCGCGGAAGTCCACCCTGGTTCTGGCCATCGCCGGCCTGGCCCTGGCCGTGTTCGGCACCACCACCCAGACCTGGCTCGTGGTCCACCTCGATCCGACGCAGCTCGGCCAGGCCGTCAGCAGCCAGGACGGCCTGCAGGTCCAGGGCAGCAAGGCCGCCACCACCGTGACAGCCCTGGCCCTTGTCGCCCTCGCCGGCGGACTCGCGGCCTCGATTGGCGGACGCATCGCCCGCTGGATCATCACGGCGATCATCGTCCTCGCGGCGGCCGGCATCGTCGGGGCGGCAGCAGTGGTGCTGGCTGACCCGTTGGCAGCAGCGCAAGGGACCATCGCCGCGGCCACCGGGATCAGCGGCAGCAGCGTCAGGGTCGACGTCACGGCGTTCCCGGCCCTCGCCGTCGTGGCCGGTTCCCTGCTGGGGCTCAGCGCCCTGGCGATCGTGCCGGCGGGACGCTACTGGAAGAGTCGCACCAAATATGACGCCGCAGCCGCCCCCGGCAGTGGAACAGCCGGGGCCGCAGGCCCGGCCGGGCCCCCGGACGAGATTGACAGCTGGGACCGGCTGTCCCGCGGTGACGATCCCACCTGAGCCGATGCCCGGGGCACCGCCAATAAATGGCAGAATGTAAGCAGCATTCATCCTGAGGAGATTTCAATGAGTAAAGCCACTGTTTCCGCATCCACGTCCCCCGCGGCGGCACAGCTCCCCGGCGGCGTAGATCACAGCGAAGCGCCGGGCCACGGCAACAGCCCGGCCGCCTGGACCTGCGTCATCGTCATGCTGATCGGCGCCCTCATTGCGTCCATCGCTTATGTCATCGCGAGCACGCCCATTTTCATCGCCGGTGCCGCCGTCATGGTGCTCGGCCTGCTGGCCGGCTGGATCATGCGCAAGGCCGGCTACGGCGTCGGCGGCAGCAAGCTGAAGAACTCCGGCCACTAGGAGTGAGCGTTCTCGACGACATTAATGCCGGTGTCAAAGAGGATATGGAGGCCCGCCAGCGGCTCGTTACGCTGGCGGAGCTAAAGGAACGAGCCGATGCGGCGGCCCCCGCGCGTGATGCCTGGGTGGCCCTCGGGGGCGCCTCGGACCGGCGGGACCAGCTGAAGGTGATTGCCGAAATCAAGCGCCGCAGCCCCTCCAAGGGCCGGCTCGCGAGCATCGCCGATCCTGCTTCCCTCGCCGTCCAGTACGCCGAGGGCGGCGCGGCCGTGATCAGCGTCCTGACCGAACAGCGCCGTTTCAACGGCTCCCTGGCCGACCTCGACGCCGTCCGGGCAGTCGTGGACGTCCCGCTGCTGCGCAAGGACTTCATGCTCGATGAGTACCAGATCTGGGAAGCCCGGGCCCACGGGGCCGATCTGATCCTGCTCATTGTGGCCTCCCTCTCCGACGCCCAGCTGCGCGAGTTCACCGCCCTCAGCCGTGAGCTCGGCATGAATGTGCTCGTGGAGACGCACACGGCGGAGGAAATCGAGCGTGCCGTCGCCGCCGAAGCGCGGATCATCGGAGTCAACGTCCGGAACCTCAAGACGCTCGACGTCGACCGCTCGGTCTTCGCGGAGCTCGCCGCCGGTATCCCGGCCGGAGCACTCGTCGTCGCCGAGTCCGGCGTTAGGGATGTCGAGGACGTCCGGCATTACGCGGCCAACCGCGCGAACGCGATCCTGGTCGGCGAGGCGCTGGTCAGCGATGCGACCCCGCGTGAGCGGATCGCCGAATTCACGGCCGCCGGAGCAGCAGCAATCGCCGCACGCGTCTGACGCAGGCCCGTCCCGGCACCGCCACCGGGTTGAGCGCGCAGCGGACGCGTGGGGACCAAGACCTTTAGCGGATCTCTCGAATAGATCTTCATAGCAAGCAGTGGAACAGGATGGTGAGACTGATGGTCGATGCGCCAGCAGCCGGCTCAGACGAAAGCGCCGTGGACGCGTTTCTGGAAGGCGGACAGTCCTTGCGGCACGCGCCGGGACCCTATTTCGGCTCCTACGGCGGAAGATGGATGCCGGAGTCGCTGATCGCGGCCCTGGACGAACTCGAGGACACGTTCGAGAAGGCCAAGGCCGATCCTGAGTTCATCGCGCAGATCGCCGAGCTGAACAAGAACTACTCGGGCCGGCCCTCGCTGCTGACCGAGGCGAAGCGCTTCGCCGAGCATGCCGGGGGAGTGCGGATCTTCCTCAAGCGCGAGGACCTGAACCACACCGGCTCGCACAAAATCAACAACGTGCTGGGCCAGGCGCTCCTCGCCAAGCGCATGGGCAAGACCCGCGTCATCGCTGAGACGGGCGCCGGACAGCACGGCGTGGCCAGCGCTACTGCCGCGGCCCTGCTGGGGCTGGAGTGCGTCGTGTACATGGGCGCCGAGGACTGCCGCCGGCAGGCCCTCAACGTGGCCCGGATGGAGCTCCTCGGAGCCACCGTCATTCCCGTCACCAACGGTTCCCAAACGCTCAAGGACGCGATCAACGAGGCCCTCCGCGACTGGGTCGCCAACGTGGACAACACCCACTACCTGCTGGGCACCGCCGCCGGGGCCCACCCGTTCCCGGCCATGGTCCGTTACTTCCACGAAGTCATCGGCGAGGAAGCCCGCGCCCAGATCCTGGAGCAGGCGGGCCGGCTGCCGGACGCCGTGTGTGCCTGCATCGGCGGCGGCTCAAACGCCATCGGCATCTTCCACGGCTTCCTGGATGATCCGTCGGTCAAGATCTACGGCTTTGAGGCTGGCGGTGACGGGGTCGAAACCGGACGGCACGCGGCCACCATCAGTCTGGGCAAGCCCGGCGTGCTGCACGGCGCACGCTCCTACCTCATGCAGGACGATGACGGCCAGACCATCGAATCGCACTCCATCTCCGCCGGCCTGGACTACCCCGGGGTCGGCCCCGAACACTCCTACCTCGCCGATATCGGGCGGGTCAGCTACGAGCCCATCACGGACAGCGAAGCAATGGAGGCCTTCCGCCTGCTCTGCCGCACCGAGGGCATCATCCCGGCCATCGAGTCCGCGCACGCCCTCGCCGGCGCCATCAAGGTGGGCCAGCGGCTCGCGTCCGAGCGCCCAGCCGCAGGCCAAGCATCAGACAAGATCGTGCTCGTGAACCTGTCCGGCCGGGGCGACAAGGACGTGGCCACGGCCGCGGATTGGTTCGATCTGCTGGACAAGGATTCACCCGAAGCCGAGATCGCCAAAGAGGGGGAACAGCTGTGAGCACCGTTCCGGATACTGTTGACCAGGCCGCCAGCAAGTCGGCAGCGGCCATTGACCGCGCCAAGGAGCAGGGCCGGGCGGCGCTGATCGGCTATCTTCCCGCGGGGTTCCCGACTGTTGAGGACACGATCGCTGCCGGCATCGCGCTGGCCGAGAATGGCGCCGACCTGATCGAGATCGGCATCCCGTATTCCGACCCGGTCATGGACGGCCAGGTCATTCAGGCCGCCACCACCGAGGCCCTCGCAAACGGTTTCCACGTCAGGGACGTCTTCGACGTCGTACGCGGCATCACCAGCAAGACCGACGCCGCCGTCCTGGTCATGACCTACTGGAACCCCGTGGCACGGATGGGCGTGGACGAGTTCTCCCGCCGCCTGGCCGAGGCAGGGGGAGCCGGGCTCATCACCCCGGACCTGATCCCCGACGAGGCCTCGGAATGGATGGCCGCCTCGGACAAGTACGGGCTGGACAGGGTGTTCCTCGTGGCGCCGTCATCCACACCCGAACGGATGCGGCGGACCGTCGAGGCGAGCCGCGGCTTCGTCTATGCTGTCTCCATCATGGGCGTCACCGGTGCGCGTGCCTCCGTCAGCTCAGCGGCTGAGGACGTGGTGGCCGCCGCGCACGCCGCAGGCGCCGAGCGCGTCTGCGTGGGGCTTGGGGTGTCCAACGCGGACCATGTCCGCGAGATCGCCGCCTACGCGGACGGCGTGATTGTCGGCACGGCGCTCGTCGCCGCCCTCCGCGAGGGCGGCGTGGATGCGGTAGCCTCCTTGACGAAGGACCTCAGCACCGGCCTGACCAGGGAAGAAGCGTAAGCCATGCAGCCAGTCCTCCACGCGGCGGCTCTGATTCCCGCCAGCATTCCGAGCCCGGACTGGTCCGGCTTCGACATCCCGCTGCCGTGGGGGACATTGCGGATCCACGCTTACGCTTTGTGCATCCTGGCCGGGATCATCGCGGGCCTGTGGCTGACCTCCGTCAGGTGGGCCCGGCGCGGCGCGCCTGAAGGAAGCGTCTGGGACATTGTCATCTGGGCGATCCCGTTCGGCATCATCGGCGGCCGTCTTTACCATGTTGTCTCGTCGCCGGACCAGTACTTCGGCCCCGGTTTCGACGGCACCGGTGACCTTTGGCTGATCCCGCAAATCCAGCGCGGCGGACTGGGTATTTGGGGTGCCGTGGTTCTGGGCGTCCTGGGGGCCTGGATTGGCTGCCGGCGTGCGGGCGTGAAGCTCACGGCCTTCCTCGACGCGGCGGCACCGGGCCTGCTGTTGGCCCAGGCCATCGGCAGGTGGGGGAACTACTTCAACCAGGAGCTTTTCGGCGGGCCGACGACGCTGCCCTGGGGACTGCAGATCGATGCGGACAACCCCAACTTCCCCGCGGGCACGCCGGCGGATACGCTCTTCCACCCCACGTTCCTGTATGAGTCGCTGTGGAACATCGCGGGCGTGCTGATCCTGCTCGCCCTGGACCGCCGGTTCCACTTCCGCCGTGCCCGGCTGTTCTGGCTCTATGCGATGTACTACACGCTGGGGCGGGTGTGGATCGAAGCGATGCGCATCGACGAGGCGGAGCAGATCAATCTCTTCGGCATCACCACCAGGCTCAATGTCTGGACCAGCATTTTCGTCTTTGTCGCGGCGCTTATCGTGTTCGTCCTGCTAGGGCTGAAAGGCCAGCCCGAACCGGACACCCCTTATCTGGCTGGCCGTGGTCCGGCTGCCGAGGGCGAAGGCAAGGTCACGGGCGAAGCCGATGGTGGGGGTGGCACCAGCGGAAAGGATGATGAGCGTGTGACCAGTGGGGCTCCAGCCGTCCGCGATGCGGATACCCATGTCTCAGATAGTGAATCGCGTGATAATCTGCCTCTTATCCAAAATGGATCCGGACATTCTTCCACCCCAACGGAAGAGGAACCGGCGTCCAGGGGCAGCAACAAGCCCGCTACTGAGTCGCCGGACACCGGAAATTCCCGCCACAAGGCAACGGAATCAACGCCGGAGGCTGGCACAAGCAAGTAGTACGCCAGCACGGCAGGGCAGCAGAGTCACCACTCGGAGCGCCCACACCACAGCGTCGTGGCAACAGGGCCCGTCCGGACAGCAGAGAGCTGCTGTCCGGTCAAGCCCGGGTCAGAGGCCTGCGTAACTGTTCGTTGAGCAGGCCTGTCTGGCCTACAATTTCCAGTAAATAAACACTTTGTTGTGCCCATCACACCGGCGCTCAGAAGTGGGGCCAACGGTGTCCCTTCCATACGTACGATCTCGAGGAAGGACGTCTTCAATGACCCATCTTCATAGCCCACGTTGGTCCGAAAAAATAGGATC
>JAODMS010000230.1 GCA_025464925.1 Arthrobacter sp. | reverse complement strand
TGTACAACCTGATCGAAGCCAAGCGTTCGGTCCGCAAGCTGTACACCGAATCGCTGATCGGCCGCGGTGACATCACCGAGGAAGAAGCCGAGCAGCTGCTGCGCGATTACCAGGAACGCCTGGAGCGTGTCTTCGCCGAAACCCATGCCGCCCAGACGTCCCCGATCCCGATCATCACGGCTGATTCCGCCGCGGTGTCCGATCTCGAACGCCCGCAGGCCCAGCAGTCCGATGCCGGCCGCAACACCCCGGCTTCCACCGCGATTTCCGCCGAGATGCTGGCCCGGATCGGCAAGGCCCACCTTGAGATCCCCGGGGACTTCACCGTCCATGCCAAGCTCAAGCAGCTGCTGGAGAAGCGTGAGGCGATGTCCCGCGAAGGCGGCATCGACTGGGGCTTCGGCGAGCTTGCGGCCTTCGGCTCGCTGGTCATGGAAGGCGTGCCCGTCCGGCTCGCCGGCCAGGACTCGCGCCGCGGCACCTTCGTGCAGCGCCACGCTGTCTTCCACGACCGGGCCACCGGCGACGAGTGGACCCCGCTGGGCCACCTCTCGCCGAACCAGGCCAAGCTGTGGATCTACGACTCCCTGCTGTCGGAATACGCGGCCATGGGCTTCGAATACGGCTACTCCGTCGAACGCCCGGATGCCCTCGTGGCCTGGGAGGCGCAGTTCGGTGACTTCGTCAACGGCGCGCAGACCATCATCGACGAGTTCATCTCCTCGGCCGAGCAGAAGTGGGGCCAGCGCTCCTCGCTCATACTGATGCTGCCGCACGGCTACGAAGGCCAGGGGCCGGACCACTCCTCCGCCCGCATCGAGCGCTTCCTGCTGCTGTGCGCCGAGCAGAACATGATCGTGGCGAACCCGACGACGGCGGCGTCGCACTTCCATCTGTTGCGCCGACAGGCGTACAGCAGGCCGCGCAAGCCGCTCATCATCTTCACGCCGAAGCAGTTGCTCCGCCTCAAGGCTGCGGCATCTTCGGTAGAGGACTTCACCACCGGCACCTTCCGCCCCGTCATCCCGGAACACGAGCAGCTGCAGGCCGACGCCGTTGACCGTGTGCTGCTGGTCTCCGGTCGGCTGTACTATGATCTCCTGTCGACCCGGCAGAAGACGGAGGACAAGAGGACGGCGATTGTCCGTGTCGAGCAGCTTTATCCGCTGCCCGCTGACGAGATCACCGCGGAGCTTGCCAAGTACCCGAACGCCGAGGTGGTCTGGGCACAGGACGAGCCCGCCAACCAGGGTCCGTGGCCGTTCATGGGCCTGAACCTTCCGGACGCGCTGGGCCGGGCGGTTCGCCTGGTCTCACGGCCCGCCTCGGCCTCCACCGCGGCAGGGTCGATGAAGCGCCACGCAGCCGAACAGGACAGCCTGCTCAAGCAGGCATTTGCACGTAAATAGGGGCACTGCTGCCCGGCCGGAGACTGAGTCAAGCGCCTCCGGCCGGGCAGCCTTGTTTAATGAACGCTTTGGGAATGAAGAGGTAGTCGTGGAAGATCGAAAGCTGCGGATCGCGGCCGTTGGGGACGAGCTGTTGGCCGGGCTAGGTGATCCGCGCGCGCTGGGATGGTTTGGCCGGGTACTTGCCCGCACTCCCCAGGACGGCATAGCCCTCGAAAGCTATGCCCTGCCCTGCCCGGAGGAAGGGACGGAGGGGTTGGCCGCCCGCTGGCTGGAGGAGGCAGGCCGCCGTTTCAGCCACAAGCACGAGAACCGCCTGGTGATCGGCCTGTCCGGCCGTGACATCGAATTCGGCCTCTCCACGGCCCGCAGCCGCCTGAACCTGGCGAACATCCTGGATTCCGCGACGCAGAACAGGATCGAGGTCTT
This sequence comes from Arthrobacter sp., assembly GCA_025464925.1. The sequence goes on along the minus strand of JAODMS010000230.1, from coordinate 8,808 downwards.
TGTCGTGGGGCCGCCGCCGACGCTTGACCCGGGGCAGAACCGCAGGCTGGGCGACCTCAACACCGCCTTCGCCGATGTCACGACCCGCCGGAAGCACCTGTACGTGGACACCTTTTCCCCGTTGCTCAGCCACGAGCAGTGGCGCCAGGACCTGGCAGCCAATGGCGGGACGCCGGGCCAGGCAGGCTACGGCCTCATGGCGTGGCTCGTGCTCCACCGGGGCTGGTTCCAGTGGCTCCGCGTCGACGCGCCACAGTAAGACACCCGGGCCGGGCCCCCGGCGACAAGGGCGGACGCGATATATCTTGACGCCGACGACGGCGCGATATATCGTCATTTCTGTAATCACGATATATCGCATCAGATTCGAACTCCCGCTTCGCCCTCCGGAGGAACCATGGCAGAGAACTCGTGGACCGTCACCGCCCCCCAGACCATCGACGTCGACGGCGTGGGCTCGCTCAAGCTGGGCATCGTCCGCGGCCGGTTCGACATCGTCACCCACGATGAGGACGTTGCCCGGATTGAGGTCTCGGAAATCCACGGCGACCCCTTGGCCGTCAGCCTGGTCCACGGCCGGCTGGAAGTCCGGCACCAGCTGCACGGCCCGCAGGGCTGGTTCAAGAACCTGATGGGCACCGTCAACAACAGCAGCAGCAACTCGGTGGTGATCAGCATTGCGCTGCCGGCCGGCGTCGAGGTTGAAGCGGGCACCGTCAGCGGCGACGGCATGGTGTCCGGGATCAGCGGCCACACCCGGCTGAACACCGTCTCCGGTTCCGTGCTGGCCGACGGCACGTCCGGGAACCTGGCCGTCCATACGGTCAGCGGCGAGGTGATCGCACGCAACCACCACGGTGTGCTGACCGCGAAAAGCGTCTCCGGCGAGGTGACGGCCTCGGGCGAATTCAGCAACATCCGTGCCAACACCGTCAGCGGCGACCTGAGCTTCGACCTGCACGGGTTCACCCAGGACTTCGGCGCCAATTCCGTGTCCGGAGACGTCACCATCCGGCTGCCGCACGACGTCGGCGTGGACATCATCGCGAAGTCCGCCAGCGGCGCTGTCGTGATCGACGACCAGAGGTACACCCAGCCCGGCGGCAGCGTGCAGACCATCGCCGGACCCGACACCCAGCTGATGCTGGTCCGGACCAACTCGGTCTCGGGAAAGACGTCGATCTTCCACGGCCAGCCGACAGCGGATGCCGAAAAGGGGCTCTGATGCCTCCCGTCTTTGCCCACGGCGCCTTGCGGCTCTATCTGCTGGCGCTGCTTGAATCCGGCCCCAAGCACGGCTACGAACTCATCAAGGCCCTGAACGACCGTTTCGGCGGGACCTACTCCCCCAGCGCCGGAACCATCTATCCGCGCCTCGGCAAGCTGGAAGAAGAAGGGTTGGTGGCCACGCATTCGGAAGGCCGCCGGACCAACTACAGCATCACCCCGGCAGGCCTGGTGGAGCTCAACAGCCGGCGGGATGAACTCGCAGGCGTGGAGAACGACATCTCCGCCTCGGTCCGCCGGCTCGCCGACAACCTGCGGCAGGACATCCGCCTCAACATGCAGGGGCTTCGGGCGGACCTCGCGGCCACCGCCGAGGCGGCACGCTCCACAGCCCGCGCCGCGGGAGCCACGGCCGGATCCCCGGCGGCCCCGCGGTACTCCCCGGAGGGCGACCGCCGCCTGCGGGAGGCAGAGATGCTGGTCCAGGCCTTCCGCGACGATATCCGGGTGGAACTGCGGCGCCATGCCGGCCGCCGCCCCGTCACTCCGGTCACGCTGGAAACGGTCAGGACCGTCCTGGACCAGGCACGGATCTCCATCCGCAATTCGCTGGACGGCTGATCCCGCCCACGGTTCGCGGCGCGTGCCACGATGTGGGAGACTTGAGGGCAGCTCTTTTGAGGACCAGATATTAAGGAGGCCAGCTATGAGCAAACGTGCACGTAAACGTCGTGACCGTAAGCGAGGCGGCGCGAACCACGGCAAGCGCCCCAACACCTGAGCCACGGCTTGGATTGCCAGCTTTAAGCGAATGACCCCGGAAACCTCATGGTTTCCGGGGTCATTCGCCTTGGGGGCCAGGCTGCGCTGCGGGTCAGGCCTCGACCGGCCGGATCGAATGGATCCGGTCCAGGATGGAGTTTTTGAGGTTCTCCGGTGCCGCCTCCGTGCAGGAACGCTTCACCATCACCCGGATGACGCATTCGAGGTCATATTGCTCGAAGCACTCCGGGCAGCCGTCCAGGTGGGCCTTGATCTCAGCAATGTCATCGTGTGTGAGCGCCCCGTCCAGGTACTCATAAATACGTTGCATCCGGACGTCGTCGCAGTCGCCCAGTCCCTGGCAGTCGCTCATTTCCTGTTCTCCTGTTTGTCGCTTCCGGCCGATGTGATGGAATCGGCGGCCCTGAATCCCCGCTCGGCGGCATAGTCGGCCAGCATGTCCCGCAGCATCTTCCGGCCACGGTGCAGCCGTGACATGACGGTCCCGATCGGAGTGTTCATGATGTCTGAAATTTCTTTATAGGCAAAGCCCTCGACGTCCGCGAAGTAGACAGCCAGCCGGAACTCCTCCGGAATCGATTGGAGGGCGCGCTTGACGTCGGAATCGGGCAGGTGGTCCAGCGCCTCCGCCTCGGCCGAACGCAGTCCCGACGAGGTGTGGGACTCGGCACGCGCCAACTGCCAGTCCTCGATGGTGTCCGAATTCGACTGCAACGGTTCCCGCTGCCGCTTGCGGTAGAGGTTGATATAGGTATTGGTGAGGATGCGGTACAGCCAGGCCTTCAAGTTGGTTCCCGGCTTGTACTGGTGGAAGGCGGAGAACGCCTTGGTATACGCCTCCTGGACCAGGTCCTCGGCGTCTGAGGGGTTCCGCGCCATCCTCATGGCCGCGGAATACAGCTGGTCCACATACTGCATCGCGTCGCGCTCAAAGCGAACACGGCGCTCGTCCGTTGTTTCGGTCGATACGTCCAGCGGCTTGCCGTTCACGGACGTCTCCCGCGCGGCGGCCGCGTCCGCTGGAGCCAGCGCAGAGGAAGATGCCGGCGCCTCAGCCGGGCCGGCAGCGGGGGTTTTGGGTGGCGTGGCGTCGTTTCCGGCACCCTCGTGCTGGGCCGAAACGGCCGGATCCATGGTGCTCATTGCCTTCAAGTCTACTGTCACCTTCCGGTGGCCACCGGAACGGGCAGCCACAGAGTCGGGCTCAAGGGCCGTCATGGTCCAAGGGGCCAGAGTGCCGGCGCCAGGCCGCCGCGGCGCCAGCCGCGCGGGTCCCGGCGGGATGTCCAGCCCCGCGCTGTCCTTTACCAGAATCAAACCTGTGCCTCCGAGCTGTGTGACGGCGGCGGACTTCCGGCACCGTCTTCACGGCCCCGGACCTACGCGCCTCTACTGCCTGTCCGCCTGCAGGCCCGTTCTGACGGGCCGCACAGACGCATTGCCCAGCCACAGAGCGCAGCTGGAACCTGCAATGAACAACCACGCACAACAGGCAAATATTCCGCAAAAGTGCAAGACTAGAACCGGTTCTCCCGCATAGCTTCCGCGGCTCGTCCATCCAGGAGGAAAGTAATGTCCTTAGTCCGTTTTCTCGCCCGGCCCATGCTCGCCTCCAGTTTCGTCCTCGCAGGCATGGACAAGTTACGGAATTCGGATGACACTGCGGCACAGTTATCCCCCCTGCTGCGCCGCGCCGCTGAATCCTTGCCTTTCCGGACCGATGAGAAAGTCCTGGCGCGCGTTCTCGGCGGCGCCCAGGTCGGCGCGGGCGTGTGCTTCGCCTTCGGCAAGTCTGCCCGCCTTGCGGCCACCGTCCTGGCCGTCATCTCGGCACTGAACGGCTATGTCGAATGGCGCAGCGCGGACATCTCCTCGAAAGAGGGCCGCGAGGCCCGCCGCAAGCAGCTGCTGAAGAATGTCACGCTGATCGGAGGCGTGTTGCTCGCCGCCGTGGACACCGCAGGAAAGCCCAGTCTGGCCTGGCGGGCCGAGCACCTCGCCGCCGATGCCAAGAAGAGCGCCGGACACCTCGCCGCGGATGCCCGGAAGACCGCGGGGCAACTGGCCGCCGATGCCAGGAAGACCACGCAGAAGGCTGACAAAGCGGTCCGCAAGGCCGTAGACCACGCAGTCGGAGCCTAAGACGGCAATGACTGGCGCCCCCTCGATCGCAGCAGCCACCCACCTTCCGGCCGCCGGCGGGCCGCACTGGGCGGCCCCGTTCGCTGAAGGGCCCGTCGACGCCACCGTCACCGTTCCGGGGTCTAAATCCCTGACCAACAGATATCTGGTGCTGGCAGCGCTCGCCGATGGGCCGTCGCGGTTGCGCGCTCCGCTGCACTCCCGTGATTCGGCGCTGATGATCCAGGCACTACGGCAACTGGGGGCCACCATCAACGAGGTTCCCGGCGACGGCGCCTTCGGCCCTGACCTGGCAGTCACCCCCATCAGCCTGGCGGCACCCGCGGCCCCGACCGGAATCGACTGCGGCCTGGCCGGCACCGTCATGCGGTTCGTTCCGCCCCTTGCTGCCCTGTGCCAGGGGCAGACGCTGTTCGACGGCGACCCGCATGCCCGTAAGCGGCCGATGGGGACCATCATTGAGGCCCTGGCGGGCCTCGGGGTCGACGTCGATTCTCCCGACGGCGGGCAGGCGAACTCGCTGCCCTTCACCGTCCACGGCACCGGCCAGGTGCGGGGCGGGCACCTCGTCATCGACGCCAGCGCCTCCTCGCAGTTTGTTTCGGCACTGCTTCTGGCCGGGGCACGCTTCACGGACGGGCTGCACCTTGAGCATGTGGGGCGTCCGGTCCCCAGCCTCGACCACATCAACATGACCGTCGCCGTACTGCGCGGCGTGGGTGTGACCGTGGACGACTCCCGCCCGAACCACTGGATCGTTTCGCCCGGCAGCATCCGGGCCTTCGACCGCCGGATAGAGCAGGACCTCTCCAACGCCGGCCCGTTCCTGGCGGCGGCACTGGCAACCCGCGGCACCGTGCGGATCCCGGACTGGCCGGCCCCGACCACCCAAGTGGGCGATCTCTGGCGCAGCATCCTCACCACCATGGGCGCCAGCGTCACCCTGGAGAACGGCACACTGACAGTCACCGGCGGTCCGGAGATCAAGGGCGCCGACTTTGACGAAACGAGCGAGCTCGCACCCACCGTCGCAGCCCTCTGCGCCCTGGCCAGCGGCCCCTCGCGGCTGGGCGGCATCGCCCACCTCCGGGGACACGAAACCGACAGGCTCGCCGCCCTGGTGGCCGAAATCAACCGCCTCGGGGGCTCCGCGGAGGAAACCAGCGACGGCCTTCTCATCCGCCCCGCCACCCTGCACGGCGGAGTCTTCCACAGCTACGCCGACCACCGCATGGCCACCGCAGGCGCCATCCTGGGACTGGCCGTGCCCGGCGTCGAGGTCGAGGACATCGCGACCACCGCCAAGACCATGCCGGACTTTCCGCAGCTGTGGACCGCCATGCTGGCGCAGGGCCCCGCAGCGGCACCCGCCCCGGAAGACGACGCCACGAACCAGAACACTTCCGATAAGGACTCCACCGGTGGCACGCAGTACTGACTCCTGGGACGAATCCGACGTCCGGATCCGGCCCAACAAGAAGGGCACGCGCCCGCGCACCAAGGACCGGCCCAGCTACGATGAAGCCGTCACGGGGCGCATCGTCACCGTCGACCGTGGCCGCTACACCGCCGTCGTCGGGGAAGGCACCGGCGAGGAACGCAAGATCATCGCCGCCCGCGCCCGGGAACTGCGCCGCAACCCGGTGGTGGCCGGCGACTTCGTGTCCCTCGTCGGTGACGTCAGCGGGGAACCGGACACGCTCGCCCGGCTGGTGAAGATCCAGGACCGCAGGACGCTCCTTCGGCGCAGTGCCGATGACACCGACCCGATTGAACGCGCCGTCGTCGCCAATGCCGACACATTGGTGATCGTGGTGGCCGCCGCGAATCCCGAGCCCCGGACAGGATTCATCGACCGTGCCCTCGTGGCCGCCTACGACGCCGGAATCGAGCCGCTGCTGCTGGTCACGAAGGCCGATGTCAAGGATCCCACCGAGCTGCTCTCCAATTACCGGCACCTCGACTTCCCGGTAATTATCAGCAAGACCGCCGACGCCGCCGCCTCTGGCATCGACGCCCGTTCGGACGACGGCCTCTCGGCCCGGCTGGACAAGGACGCGGTGTCCCAGCTGCGCGGTTACCTCGACGGCAAAGTCACGGTCATGCTGGGCCATTCCGGCGTCGGCAAGTCCACCATGGTGAACGCCCTCACCGGAGCCGAGCGGGCCACCGGGGGCGTCAACGCGGTGACAGGGCGCGGCCGCCACACCTCATCCTCGGCGCTGGCCCTCAAAGTCAACGAGGCGCCCGCCGGCAGCTGGATCATCGATACCCCCGGCATCCGCTCCTTCGGCCTGGCCCATGTGGATCCGGACCGGATCCTGCGGTCCTTCCCGGACCTCGCACCTGGCACCGACAATTGCGAGCGGGGCTGCAAGCACGACACCAGCGCCGTCAACTGCGGTGTGGACGTCTGGGTGGCCGCCGGTCACGCGGGACCCTCCGGCCCGGCCCGGCTGGCCTCGCTGCGGCGCCTGCTCGGCACGGACCCGCGGATGGAAGCGCAGGACGTCAAGGAACTCGGCACCGTCTCCTAGGCCCGCTGTGCCGCCGCTTGCCACGGGGCCTTGTCTCCGGCCCGCGGCGCAGCGATGCGGCCTACCGGCCAGCGGCCCGCTTTGACGGTAGTTTGGAACCATGAGTCAACCCGCTTCGAGCTACTACGATGACCTGCGCCTTGCCCATGTACTGGCAGATTCCGTAGATTCCCAGACCATGAGCCGGTTTAAGGCGCTCGACCTTCGCATTGAAACGAAGCCCGACCTGACGCCGGTCACCGATGCCGACAAGTCCGCGGAAGAATCCATCCGCGGCCAGCTTTCCCGCTCCCGGCCGCGCGATGCGGTGCTGGGCGAGGAATTCGGCAGCTCCGGCCACGGCTCCCGCCGCTGGATCATCGACCCGATTGACGGGACCAAGAACTTCGTCCGCGGCGTTCCGGTGTGGGCTACCCTGATCGCCCTGGTGGACGAGGGCGAACCCGTCGTCGGCGTCGTCAGCGCTCCGGCGCTGGGCAAGCGCTGGTGGGCGGCCAAGGGGACCGGCGCCTACATGGGCCGCTCGCTGGCTGCTGCGACCAGGTTGAAGGTGTCCAACATCTCCAAGCTGGCGGACGCTTCCCTGTCCTACTCGAGCCTGGGCGGCTGGAAGCAGCGCGGCAACCTGGACGAGTTCGTGGGGCTCACCGAGGAAGTCTGGCGGACCCGCGCCTACGGCGATTTCTGGTCCTACTGCCTGGTGGCCGAGGGTGCGGTGGACATCGCGTGCGAGCCCGAGTTGAACCTGTACGACATGGCTGCCCTGGTGCCGATCGTGACCGAGGCAGGCGGCCGCTTCACCTCCCTGGAGGGGAAGGACGGCCCGTTCGGCGGCAACGCCGTCGCCACCAACTCGATCCTGCACTCGGAAGTCCTCAAGCGACTCAACCCGGGCCTGGACGACCTGCTCTGAAAGCCTCCGGGCACGCGCCGGAGTGAGCAGCTCCGAATAAACGACGTCGGATCCTCCTGGGTGGGGGCTGCCGACGTCGTTTATTTGGGAAAGGTGCCGTTTTCGGGCTTTCCGTAACATATCGCTTCACATTCGCGCCCGCCTTTTCCCGGCTGTGTGGATGTCTTAGGCTCGAAGCAGGTCACGAGTGCCAGCGCTAAACCCCGGTTTGCTGGCCGGCAACCCTCCATTCGCGGTGGGGTGCCCCGGGTGACGACCTGGCCGGTCCGGAACGGACCCGGCAAGCGCGGATCCCGGGTGAGCGGGGTCCTTTTTCGAGCGAGGTCCCATGACAACAACCACTTTTCCCGTGACCCACCAGAGTGCCGACGCGCGGTTCGCCGTCGCCGGCCGTCCGCTTTCCGCGGTGACGGGCGCCGAGATCCAGGCCCCGCTGGTGCAGGGCGGACACGTCCGCTATGCGAATCTGGACTATGGCGCCTCGGCTCCGGCCCTCTCCGTGGTGTCGGCCTACCTGAACGAAATCCTGCCGTTCTACGCGAGCGTCCACCGCGGCGCGGGCTACGCTTCCCAGATCAGCACCTCGGTCTACGAGAATGCCCGCGGCATCGTGCGCGGCTTCGTCGGCGGCCGGGCCGACGACTCAGTCATCTTCACCCGGAACACCACCGATTCCCTGAACCTGCTGGCCGGCTGCCTGCCCGTGAGCGGCGGGCGGCACACGGGCCAGGTGCTCTATCTTGACATCGAACACCACGCCAATCTGCTGCCGTGGCAGAACGTGCCGCACCGCAGCGTCGTAGCGGCCCCCACCCTCGCGGCCACCGTGGAGCGGCTCCGTGCAGAGTTGGCGCACGGAGGCATCAGCCTGCTTGCCGTCACCGGCGCCTCCAATGTCACCGGCGAGATCCTGCCGATCCGGGCCCTGGCCGCCCTGGCCCACGAGTACGGCGCCAGGATCGTTGTCGATGCCGCCCAACTTGCCCCGCACCGGCGGATCAACATCGCCGCGGACGACGTCGACTACCTCGCCTTCTCGGGGCACAAGCTGTACGCGCCGTTCGGCGCCGGGGTATTGGTGGGCCGCCCCGATTGGCTCGACGCCGGCACCCCGCATCTGGCGGGCGGCGGCGCGGTACGCGACGCCAGGCTCGACACCGTCAGTTGGACCACCGGCCCCGCACGGCATGAAGGCGGCTCCCCCAA
>JAODMS010000050.1 GCA_025464925.1 Arthrobacter sp. | reverse complement strand
TCGGCTTGCCCGCCAGCTCCGGCCGCCGGAGCACTTCGACCGCCGCGATGAACTGGTCGAGATCGACGTGCAGCACCCACCGGATTCCGCTCACGCCACCAGTCTGCCCTAAACATCCCTGGCAAGCATCGGCTCTCCACCGAGCTTGGCCGCGCAGCCTGCGGCCTCCTGACCTTCTTTGAATTCCAGCGCCGCCGAACACCGCCACAGGGGGGCGGGTCATGGAACTCATCGCAAGCTAAGCAACGGCGATCGCCGTCGGCCACAACAGCAGGACGCCCGCGAACCAACGGCCACGTCACAGAGGAGGTCGGCGGTGTTGTGCGGGTTTTGCCTCGGGACGTGCTGGCTCAGGGTTGCTCCTGGTTCTAGTCGGGGGTGGCCACCCAGACGGTCCGGGTGGCGCGGGGTTCCAGCTCGATGTCTTCGGAGAACCGCTCCAGCAGGTCTTCCACGGCGTCGCGGTCGTCCGCGGTCAGGGCCGCCAGCTGCGAATAACGCCCGAACCACTGCTGGGCGTACTCGCGTGCCGGCGGGGTCACGGGTGCGATGGTCGTCACCTCAGACTGGGTGACGCCGAACCCGGCGGCCTCGATGACCGGCGTCCAGTTCGGGTGGTGGTTCCACCCCTCGGCCGCCGCAGCGGCGTGGCAGCGCTGCTCCAGCAGCGCTCCGCGCGGATGGCTTAGGAAGCGGGGAAGAGCGGCGAGCTCGACGACGACCAGGACCCCGCCCGGCGCCAGTGCCCGGCGGGCCCCCGACAGGAGCCGGGCGGGGTGGGCGACGTGGTGTAGCGAGGATGATGCCCACACCAGGTCAACCGGCGCCTCGGCCACTGCATCCGGCCTGATCAAGGAGCCGGCAAGCGCAGGGAAGCCGTCGTCGAGGTCAGCCTCGACCACGGCGAAGCCCTGCTCGCGCAGCAACTCGAGCATCTGCGGGTCGTTGTCGACGCACGTCACCGCGGCGTCGGGGTATCGCTCGCGCAGCAGCCGACTACCTGCGCCGGTGCCGGCGCCGAGGTCAACGACGCTGCGCGCAGCTGCCGGCCCGGTCAAGTCCAGGACGGCTGCGAGGTTGTCGCCGAACACCTCGGCGTCGAGGTCGAGGACGCGGTGCTGGTCATGACTGCCAGATCGCTGGTGGGGCTGGTGGTCGCTGTCCCGCGTCCGGTGGGGCTGATAATCCATGCTAATCACCTTTCTACAATGGCCGCAGGGCCTATGGTGGCGGCCTTCTGCCCATCATCAAGGCCATGGCGTCGGTGACCCAGCACGATCGTAGAGACGGCTGCTTCCGAGGCCGCCGAGAAGGGGCCGAAGTGCCCCTCAACGGCCCACCGGGTTTCCTCATCAATTAAATCTGCGTTGATCCGTGCGCCGGCCATGACGCCCTCGGCCGCCGCGGTGATCACCTGCGCCATTAAGTTGGAGACATTGCCCGCTGCATACACGCCTTGGACGGCCGTCGCGCTACCCATAGCGTCGGTCTCGATATGCCGTCCGGCACCCGACGGGTGCACCTGAGTACTTAGCCCGAGTGATTCCAGAAGCGCGGATCTGGCCTCCATCCGTGTTCCGACAGCCAGGGCCTGTACGTCGAACGAGGAGCCCTGGCGGAGCGTGAGCCCCGTGAGGACACCGTCGACAGCGTCAACGGAAGCCACGGCGCCGTCAACGACCGTTACGGACCGGGCAGCGAGCTTGTCCCACTCCTCGTCGGTGGGTTCCACGGTGTCGTTGAGGAAAAGGGTGATATCCCGGGACCACTGCCTGAACAACAGTGCCTGATGGACGGACAGCGGGCCTGTTCCCAGCACTCCAATCCGTTGCCCGCGGATTTCCCAGCCATGGCAGTAGGGGCAGTGCACAACGCCCTTTCCCCATTGCTCCCGCAGCCCGTCGATGGGAGGCAGCCCGTCAGTCAAACCAGTAGTGACCAGGAGGCGTCTGCCGGAGAACCTGCGGGCATCTCCGAGAATCACCTCGAATCCATCGGGGGTGCGCCGTGCCGAAGCGGCTTCGCCGTCAATGACCGTTCCTCGGTAGGAGAGCACTTCGCTGCGTCCGATGGACAGGAGTTCCCAGGGATTCATACCGTCCCTCGAAAGATAACCGTGTACACCCGCCGCGGGTGCGTTGCGTGGAGTTCCGGAATCGATGACCAGCACCGAGCGCAGCGCCCGGCCCAGCGTCGCGGCCGCGCTGAGTCCCGCCGCGCCGCCGCCAACAACTACAACGTCATACCGTGTAGGGTCCATGCTGATTTGTCCTTCGTCGCGTCCTGAAAGCTCGCCGCCAGCGTCCTTGGGCGGTTACACCAGCTTCCATCGCATGAACAGGTTTGACAAACGTTATTGCCGATATGGCAAAGTGTGGGGTATGCAAACTGAGCTTGACGGTGTTCTCGGGGCGGTCGGCCCCCGGCTTCGGGCACTGCGTACGGAACGGAACCTCACCCTCGGAGATGTGTCCTCCGCATCCGGAGTATCGGTTAGCACCCTGTCCCGCCTGGAATCCGGCCAACGCAGGCCAAACCTCGAAATCCTGCTGCCCCTCGCGAGGTTGTACGGTGTTCCCCTCGATGATCTGGTCGGCGCCCCGCCCACCGGGGATCCGAGAATTCACCTCCGACCCATCACCCATGGCGGCATGACGGCTGTTCCTCTCACGCGCCGCCCAGGCGGATTACAGGCCTTCAAGATGGTGCTCGCCGGTGATGCCCGCGGGGCAGACCCCGACCCGCGCGTTCACGAAGGCTACGAATGGCTTTACATCCTCAACGGACGACTGCGTCTGGTGCTGGGCGACAAGGACTTTGAACTTCGCCCCGGCGAAGCCGCGGAATTCGACACCCACACACCGCACTGGTTCGCCAGCGCTGACGGCAGACCCGTCGAGTTCCTCAGTCTGTTTGGACAGCAAGGCGAGCGGATGCACGTACGCGCGCGGCCCAAGCCCTCATAGCCGAAGAGGTCCGATGGGTTCTGTCCCTGATACCTGCCCGGTAGACGTTCGTTTTAAGTGACAGCAGTCCGCCGATCAGCACGGACGGACACACCGGCGGGCCGTCCCGGTTCCAAGGAACTGGGACGGCCCCACATCTGCACCGCCGGCCAGCGGCTGAAGCTGCGTCTGACTTCCCCCCGTCGACAAGATTCCGCACGGGCAAGGCCCCCGCCCCCGCCATTTCGGCCGCACCCAAAGTTGGGGCTTGAGGACCAATGCTCGGGAAAGTCACGCTAAGCCGATCCCGCGTGGTAACGACGGGTGCCTCGGTTCGTTGAGCCTGTATGGCCAAACATAAATATCTGACTGCGGCCGAGGAGGCCTCGTACGGGCGATTCGAGGCGCAGACGACTACCACCGCCTAAGCCTGGGAGGGAGGGCCTGGGCTGGGCGTAGGGTGGAAGTTAGACGAAAGGAGCACTTCATGAAGAAAATCCTCATGGTACTGACCAGCGTTTCCGAGATCGGCGATACGGGCGAGAAGACCGGCTACAACGTGGCCGAGGCTGCACACCCCTGGAAGGTCTTCAAGGATTCCGGGCATTTCGTCGACTTCGCGTCCATCCAGGGCGGCCAGCCCCCGCGCGACGAGGTGAACTCAGAAGATCCCATCCAGGTTGCCTTCACGGAGGACGAGGCCACGCGCGCCGGTCTCTACAACACTGCCCGCGTCGACGTCGTTGATCCCGAACAGTACGACGCCGTCTACCTCGTGGGCGGCCACGGCACCATGTGGGACTTCCCGGACAGCGAAGGCTTGCAGAATCTCGTAGCCAGCGTCTACAACGCCGGCGGCTTGGTGGGCGCGGTCTGCCACGGGCCGGCCGGCCTGTTGAACGTGGAATTGGAGAACGGGCTTCGCCTCGTCGAGGGCCGGAAGGTGGACGCCTTCACCAACGACGAGGAGGTTGCCGCAGGGAAGGACAAGGTCATCCCGTTCTCTTTGGCAGAACGACTTGAGGAACAGGGCGCCACCCACGTCTCCGCTGGTGTCTTTCAGGAGAAGGTCGTGGTTGACGACCGGCTGGTGACCGGCCAGAACCCGGCCTCAGCCGCCGGCGTGGCCAAGGAGATGGAAAAGCTCTTCGCAGAGGTCATCCACCAGGAAAAAGCCG